>NZ_CP044231.1:2283903-2610175 GCF_008727755.1 Microbacterium caowuchunii | reverse complement strand
CAGCTGATCACCGACCCGTTCACGGTGCTGAACCTCACCGGCGCGTACGACGTCATCGCCCGCATCTCCGGTGGCGGCGACTCGGGTCAGGCCGGCGCGCTGCGCCTCGGCATCGCCCGCGCGCTGAACCAGATCGATGAGGAGAACAACCGCCCGACCCTCAAGAAGGCCGGCTTCCTCTCGCGCGACGCCCGCGTCATCGAGCGCAAGAAGGCCGGTCTCAAGAAGGCCCGCAAGGCTCCTCAGTACTCGAAGCGCTGACACGCCCTATGGCGCTGTTCGGTACGGACGGCGTGCGGGGGCTGGCCAACGGCCCCCTCACCGCCGATCTGGCGCTTTCCCTGGCCCAGGCGACTGCTGTCGTCCTGGGCCAGGGACGTTCCGCCGAGGCGCGGCGGGCCGCAGGCAAGCGGCCCACCGCCGTCGTCGCGCGTGATCCCCGCATCTCGGGTGAATTCCTCTCCGCCGCGGTCGCCGCGGGTCTCGCCTCCTCCGGGGTCGACGTGCTCGACGCCGGGGTGCTGCCCACCCCCGCCACGGCCTTCCTCATCTCCGACATCGATGCCGACTTCGGTGTCATGGTGTCGGCCTCGCACAACCCGGCTCCCGATAACGGGATCAAGATCTTCGCCCGAGGCGGCGTCAAGCTCCCCGATGAGGTCGAGCAGCGCATCGAGTACGCGATCGCCGGTCAGAAGCTGCAGCCCACCGGGCCCCACGTCGGCCGCATCCGCCGGTTCGCAGACGCGGAGGACCGGTACGTCGTGCACCTGCTCCAGTCGCTGCCGCACCCGCTCGACGGCCTGCACGTCGTGCTCGACTGCGCGCACGGCGCTGCGGCCGGCGTCTCCCCGGACGCCTTCCGGGATGCGGGCGCTCGCGTCACCGTGATCGGTGCGGACCCGGACGGTCTGAACATCAACGACGGAGTGGGCTCCACCCACCTCGACCAGCTGGCTGTGGAGGTGCTGCGCACCGGTGCCGACCTCGGCATCGCGCACGACGGCGACGCCGACCGCTGCCTCGCCGTCGACGCACAGGGCAACATCATCGACGGCGACCAGATCATGGCGATCCTCGCGGTCGCCATGAAGGACCGCGGCGTGCTGACCAAGGACACGCTCGTCGCCACCGTGATGAGCAACCTCGGGCTGCACCGGGCGATGGCCGAGCGCGGCATCCGCGTCCTGCAGACCAACGTCGGCGACCGGTACGTCCTCGAGGAGATGAACGCCCACGGCTACGCGATCGGCGGCGAGCAGTCCGGTCACGTGATCATGAGCGAGTTCGCCACGACCGGCGACGGCCTGCTGACCGGGCTGCACCTGATGGCCGAGATGGCACGGCAGGGCAAGTCCCTCGCCGAGCTGGCCTCGATCATGACGGTCTTCCCGCAGGTGCTGGTCAACGTGAAGGGCGTCGACCGCACCCGCGTCGCCGACGCCGGAGTCTCCGCCGCCGTCGCTGCGGCCGAGGCCGAGCTCGGCGACAGCGGACGCGTCCTGCTGCGCGCCTCCGGCACCGAGCAGCTCGTTCGCGTGATGGTCGAGGCGGAGAACGTCGAGCAGGCACAGCGGATCGCCGACGAGCTCGCTGCGGTCGTCCTCGAACGCCTGGCCCTCTGACCCGCCTGGCCGCGACCGGTGTGCAGGCCGCAGCCGTGCACACCGCTGGGCGCCGTATCCGTCAGGGGCGGTGGGTGAGGCCGTTGAGCATCTTCCAGAAGGCCAGCGCCGTCGTCTCCCACTCGACGGGTTCGCCGTCGATGCCGGGGCGCAGAGCCGTCCCGTGGGCCTCGTCGATCCCGATGAGGCGCTTGCTGGCCATGCCCTCGACCAGAGACGTGCCGACAGCCGCGATCTGCAGCCAGGTGACGCCCTCCGAGGGGCGGCGGCCGACCCGCTCCAGCACGCTGCGGTAGAGATCCGCCATCTGCTCCAGGAATCGCATCTGCGCGAGCCGGAGCGCCTCGCGCACCCGCGGCTGCTGGGCGGGCGGAAGGCTCGACACCGACACCGACAGGGCCATGTACGTGCGCCATTCCGTGGACTGCATCGTGTCCACGACGTTGCGGGCCAGCCCCACCCGGATCGATTCCTTCAGGACGGCGTCCGCGCCCTCGGGGTCGATGTCGCCGTCGGCGTTCCGTATCCGGTCGGCGTACGTCCGGAACACGGCCGTGGCCAGTTCATCCGTGCCGGGCGAGTATCCGAGGGTGCGCGGTTCCGAGGGCTCCAAGAGGCGGAGCATCAGCTGCGTGAGCAGTTCGTCCTTGCCGCCGAAGGCCGCGAACGCGGAGCTGCGGGGCACTCCCACCCGCCGGATGAGCTCCTCCATGTTGAGCTGATGCAGGCCCACCGACAGGCCCCCGTCGGCCAGGAGCTCCTGCGCCGCATCCAGGACGCGTGCCCGCAGCTCCGCTCGCGGGATGCGCTTCGCGCGGCCCGCCGAGCCGTTCCGGGCAGCAGTCGATGCCGGATTGTTATGGACCGGGAGTCCAGAATCTTGTCCGGATGCGGAATCTGCTCTACGTTCGTTCATACCGACGGTGGTTCTGCTCTCTGCTGAGGCCGGAGCGTCCTGTTTTGGGGGGACGTCGGTACCGGCGCCGCTCGCCCGGTCGGAGTGGCTCTCGGAGCCGTCCCGACCGGGTGCGCGGACGCCTCATCCTACGTTCGGAACAGGGGCGGCGCACCAGGTCCGATGGACCCGCTTCGACGGTCGTTCGCGAGGAAGTGCCGGGCGCGCGTCAGCCCCAGGCCATGGACTCGATGTAGCGCAGCAGGACGCCCTCGCGCAGCGCCCACGGGCTCACTTCGAGTTCCGCGACGTCGAGGGTGCGCATCGCCTCATGGAGTACCACCGCGCCGGCGACGATCTGGAACGTGCGGTCCGGGGTGATCCCGGGGAGCTCCTGGCGGGCGGACGCGGGCAACCGGGCCAGACGCGGGATCCAGGATCCGAGCGCGTCGCGGGGCAGCAGCATCCGCTCCGTCCCCGACCATCCCGGGGCGGGGTACCCGGCCAGACGCGCGAGCGAGCGGATGGCCTTCGACGATCCCGCGACGTGGTCGGGGCGCGGCTGGGCGGCGAAGGCCTCGGCCACCGGCTGCAACGCTGCCGCGGCGTGCTCGCGCAGGAGCGACACTGCGCCCTCGCCGGGCGGGTCCTCCGGCAGGAACTCGATCGTCATCCGTCCGGCGCCGAGGGGGGCGGACGCCGCGGCCGCGGGCAGCTCGTCGGAGCCCGCCGCGACCTCGAGGGAGCCGCCGCCGATGTCGAGCAGCAGGATCTGCCCCGCCGACCAGCCGAACCAGCGGCGCACGGCGAGGAAGGTGAAGCGCGCCTCGTCCTCGCCGGAGAGCACCTGGAGGGGCTGGCCGAGCGCGTCCTCGATGCGGCGGATCACCTCGACCCCGTTCGCGGCCTCACGCACCGCGGACGTCGCGGTGGCGAGCAGTTCGGCGACGCCCTCGGCGCGGGCGGTCTGCCGCGCCTCGGCGACCGCATCCTCCAGCGCGCGGACACCGGTCTCGCTGATCGCACCGGATGGCGTGAGGTGGCGCATGAGGCGCAGTACCGTGCGCCGGCTCGTGGTCGCCTGCGGGCGTCCGCCGGGATGGACGTCGGCGACGAGGAGGTGGACGGTGTTGGACCCGATGTCGAGAACGCCTAGTCGCACGAAGCCAGCGTAGTGGCGCCCAGGGGTGCATCCCTACCGCGCGGCGGGGGTGGGGGCGGGTGCGGCGTTCCGCTCGGCGGGGTGGGCTCGGGGGGACCGTCCCCGGGGGAGCGGGCGCTACGATGGGGCCGTGTCCGAGCTGCCCGCCGTCTCCGAGTCGCTCGCGCTGTCGCTGTACCGCCAGATCGACCGTCCGGACTGGGCGCGTCTCGCGGCGGGTATCGCGCAGCCGCTCACCGAGGCCGAGGTCGTGCAGCTGCGGGGGCTCGGCGACCGGCTGGATCTTGCCGAGGTCCGCGAGGTCTACGTGCCGCTGAGCCGCCTGCTCTCGCTCTACGCGTCGTCCACCAAGCGTCTCGGCGCCGACGCCAGCGCGTTCCTGGAGGAGCCGGACAGCACGACGCCGTTCGTGGTCGGGGTGGCGGGTTCCGTCGCCGTCGGCAAATCCACCATCGCGCGTCTGCTGCGAGAGCTCGTCAGCCGCTGGCCGGGCACCCCGCGCGTCGAGCTCGTCACGACGGACGGGTTCCTCTATCCGAATGAGGAGCTCGAGCGGCGGGGGCTGATGGACCGGAAGGGCTTCCCGGAGTCCTACGACCGGCGGGCGCTCGTGGAGTTCCTCACCGCCGTGAAGTCGGGGGAGTCCGAGGTCCGCGCGCCCTACTACTCGCACATGCGTTACGACATCGTCGCCGATGCGCACACGACCGTCCGGCGTCCCGACGTGGTCATCGTCGAGGGGTTGAACGTGCTCCAGCCCCCGCCCACTCCCAATGACGTGGCCGTGAGCGACCTGTTCGACTTCTCCATCTACGTGGATGCGGATCCCGCCCACATCCAGCAGTGGTACACCGATCGATTCCTCGCGCTGCGGCGCTCCGCGTTCAGCAACCCGAACTCGTTCTTCCAGGTCTTCGCCGACATCTCGGACGAGGAGGCCATCGAGCGGGCCGGCTACTTCTGGAACGAGATCAACCTGCCGAACCTCGTCGAGAACGTGCTGCCGACGAAGCACCGCGCCTCGCTCGTGCTGCAGAAGGGCGCCTCCCACGCGGTCGAGCGTGTCCTCCTCCGCAAGCTGTAGCCCCCGCCGCCTTCCGGCTTTTTCCCGCGAGACTGCACGCGCGGCACGAGACTGCGGCTGGTTACGTCCGTCTCGTGCTGTGGATGCAGTCTCGCGGGCGGAAAGAGCCCGCGGGACGGGATGGCGGGACGGGCTCGGGACGGGCTCGGGGGAGGCGGAAGGCGTAGGGAGATGGCGGCCGGGGTGAGGGGGCGGGTGATGGAGCGGTGGGGGGAATGCCCCTAGATTGAGAACTTCGGCTCTTCTCCGGGGGGAAACGCAGTGAAGCGAAGTTTGTCTGCTGTTGTGGTGTGTGCGATGATCGGCGCGGGCGTCGTGTTCGGGGGGACTGCGGCATCCGCGGTCGATGAACCCGGGGAGATCATCCCGTCCCTCGCCGATGCGCTCGCAGAGGCGGCGGATGACGGGGCTGCGGGCGCGGCGGAACTCGCGGACGCCGTGGGCTTGCCGGATGCCGGTCCGGGGAGTCTCCGCGTGGATGCCGACGGAGACGTCGCCGCCACGGTCACCTTCACCGGACGCCCGTCGGACGCGGACCTCGCCGCCGTCCGGGCGCTCGCCACCGTCGGCACGGTGTACCGGTTCACCCCGGCGGCCGCCGTGACGGTGGCCCCGGAGCTGCTCGACGACCTCGCGGACCTCCCCGGCGTCCTGTCCGTCACGCCGGTGCTGGCCCCGACGGTCGGCTCGGGGGCGAAAACCGCCGGCGCGGCCACCGGCATCCTGCCCACCGCATCCGGTCCCGCAACCGACTGCCGCGCGTTCCCGAGCGACGCGGTCGGTCCACTCGGTGTCGACCTCGCCCGGGACACGTTCGGTGTCGATGGCACCGGTGTGACCGTCGGCATCCTCTCGGACTCGTACGCGAGCGCGAACCCGGCAGGCCCGGCCGCCGATGTCGCGGCGGGCGTGCTGCCCGGGCCCGGGAATCCGTGCGGCTACGAGACCCCGGTGGCGGTATTGGCGGATCTCTCCGGAGCGGGCACCGACGAGGGTCGCGGCATGGCGCAGCTCGTGCACGGTATCGCCCCCGCGGCGGAGATCATGTTCTACACCGGCTACACCGGTATGGAGGGGATGGCCGAAGGGATCGTCGCGCTCGCGGAGGCGGGCGCCGACGTCATCGTCGACGACATCGGCTACTTCAACGAACCGCACTTCCAGCAGAGCGTGATCTCCGCCGCGATCTCCCACGTGCAGGAGATGGGGGTGGCGTACTACACCTCCGCGGGTAACCAGAACGTCATCGGTCGCGAGGGGTCTTCTGCCGGCCTGGCGATCGGGGCCTGGGAGACGAGCGCGTTCCGTGGCACGGCCTGCCCGTCCTGGGTGGTGTCCGTCCCTGCACCCGGTGTGACGTGGGACTGTCTGGACTTCGACCCGAATGGCGCGGGAGATCCCACCGACACCCTGTTCTTCGACGACCCGACCAGCCCGCAGCCCACGGTGTCCTGGGCCGAGCCGGTGTACGGCGCGGAGAGCATCCTGATCCCGCAGCTGTACGTCGACCAGGGAACCGGCTACGAACTGGCATCCCAGCCGATCTCCGCCATTCCCCAGAACCCCGTCGTGGTGGCCGGCCTCAACCCTGCGCACCCGACGGTCGAAGGAGACGTCGAGCTCGTCGTGTTGCGCGGTAGGGACCCAGGCGCGGCACCGAGTTCACCCGCCGTGTGGACCGCCTTCTGGGGGGGGACCGCGGATCTGGCCGCCCGCGAGCACGACACGTCCGTGGGGACTGACCGTGTCGGTATGCGTGCGACCGGGCACTCGTCCGACGGTTCGGCGATCGCGGTGGCCGCCGCAAATTGGCGCACACCGGATCAGCCCGAGCGGTTCACCTCGCCCGGCGCGGGAGACATCTACTTCGAGCCCGTCGCGTTCGGGCCCGACGCGCTGCCCGTCCCGTCGCCGGCCTACCCGCAACCGCTCACCGTCCCGGGGCCGCAGATCGCCGCGGTCGATGGCAACCGCACGAGCTTCTTCGGGGGAACCGAGGTGATCGACGGTGAGACGCAGCACTTCTTCTTCGGCACCTCGGCCGCCGCACCGAATGCCGCCGCCGTTCACGCACTCGCCCTCGAGTACGCCCCGGACACGAGTGCGGATGACATCACGCAGGCGGCGTTCGCGACGGCAGCGGCGATGGACAATCCCCTCGCCTCATCCCTTTCGGACGAGGAGTACTTCGGCGCGGGGCTGATCGACGCGAACGCCCTGCTTGGGGAACTGCCGCCGCATGCGGCGACCGGGCTCGGCGCCACCGCGCTGTCCGAGTCGAGCATCGCCGTCGAATGGGATGCCACCGCCGGCGCGACCGGATACCGGATCGAGGTGCTCGCCGGGGGAGCGCCGGTGACCAGCATCGACACGGATGCGGCGACCACCGCCACGACCGTGACCGGCCTGGAGTCCGAGACCGCCTACACGGTGCGCCTCTCCGTCATCGGCGCGACCGTGACCGGCCCCGCGGTGACGGTCGAGGTCACCACGCTGCGCCCGGCTGAGCCCGCCGGGACGCCCGCCACTCCGTCGGCGGCCGGCCTCACACCGGAACCCACGCCGGGACTCGTGGCCACGCCCTCCCACGTTCAGGCGGGCGGGACCGTCACGGTGACCGGGCTGCCTCCGCGCACGTGGGTCTACGGATGGCTGTTCTCCGAGCCGACCGCGCTCGGGTGGGCCTGGACCGGGTCATCCGGTGCGGCGACCCTGAGCGTGCCCGCCGCAGTCCCCGCCGGCGCACATCGGCTCGCTGTCGCTGCCGCGGACGGAACGCTCCTCGGCTGGGTCGCGCTGGACGTGACGGCGCCCGCCGCGGTGCCGGCGGCAGCCGTGCTCGCTCGCACGGGTTTCGGGGCCGATCTCGCCCCCGCGACGGCGTTCGGGGCACTCGCCCTCCTCATCGGCGCCGGGCTCGTCGCCCTGTCCGGTCGTCGTCTCCGCCGCGCCTCGCGCTGAGCCGATCCGCGGGAGGGGGCGGGTCGTCCCGCCCCCTCCCGCGAGACTGCACGCTCACCACGAGACGGACGTAACCAGCCGCTGTCTCGTGGTGGCTATGCAGTCTCGCGGGAAAAGGGGGCGGGTCAGGGGAGGGGACGCAGGGTGTCGCCGTCCTCGGCGTAGCGCTCGCCCGTCTCGGGGCACACCCACTCGCCGGCGCCGGCGGGGGACAACGGGCGGCCGACACGGCCGACCCAGCCGATCCGCTTGGCCGGTACACCCGCGACGAGCGCGTGCGCGGGCACGTCCTTGGTCACCACCGCACCCGCGGCGACCAGCGCCCACGCGCCGATCCGCACCGGGGCGATGCACACCGCACGTGCGCCGATCGAGGCGCCCCGGTCCACCGTCACCCCCACGGCGTGCCAGTCGTCTGCGCTCTTGAGCGACCCGTCCGGGTTCGCTGCGCGGGGGAACTCGTCGTTCGTGAAGACCACCGCGGGACCGATGAACACCCCGTCGCCGACGACGGCGGGTTCGTAGACCAGCGCATAGTTCTGCACCTTGCAGGCATCGCCGAGCACGACGCCCGGCCCGATGTACGCGCCCCGGCCGATGTTGCAGTCGGCGCCGACCCGCGCCCCCGCCCGTACCTGTGCCAGATGCCACACCCGGGTCCCCGCGCCGAGTTCCACGTCGTCGTCGAGGTCGGCGGAGGCGTGGACGAAGGGGGCGGTGCGGGTCATGGCGGGACCTCTCGCTCAAAGCGCGGATGCGGATGCCGGCGGGCCGCCGTGCGTCGGATTGTATTGTGCCCCGTCCGCGCCCGTGGATACACTGCCCGCGGGGACACCGGTCGTGTGCGTCTGGGGAGACGTGGTCACGACGGCGGCGAGTGGGATCGCCGACCGGACCGGGCTACGTCGGCGCCGCTTCACCGGGGCGCGGGCATCTGGGGAAGAAAATGGGGACTCTGGGGACGGTTGTCGCCTCGTCGGCGGCTCTCGGATCGCGATGGATGCGGCTCGCCGCGCGCGCGGACCTGCGGCGCGAACCGGACACGCCGGCGCTGCCGGCGGACGGCGCGGTCCAGGAGACCGAGCCGGCCCCGGCATCCGCGGGGGCCCTTCCCCTCGATGCCCGCGGCGCGGTCATCATCCCGGCCCACGACGAGTCCGCGGTCATCGGACGCACCCTGCGCTCGCTCGCTCCGCTGACCTCCCTCGCCGGGGTAGAGGTGATTGTCGCCTGCAACGGATGCGTCGACGACACCGCCGACATCGCCCGCGGGTTCGCGGGAGTGCACGTGGTCGAGACGGATCGTGGGTCGAAGCCGGTGGGGCTGAACCTGGGGGACAGCGTCGCGACGGCGTGGCCGCGGCTGTACCTGGACGCCGACATCGAGATCGAACCCGCATCGGTGCTCGCGGTCTTCGAGACGCTCGCCCAACCCGGGGTGTACGCGGCCCGGCCGCGCTACGTCTATGACATCTCGGCGGCGACCCTGCCGGTGCGCGCCTACTACCGGGCGCGCAGCCGCATCCCGGTGCCGCTGCGGATGTGGGGAGCGGGCGGCTACGCGGCGAACGAGGCCGGCCACCGGCGGTTCGGCCAGTTCGCGCAGGTGACGGCGGACGACTCGTGGTTCGACGAGCAGTTCGCCCCCGAGGAGAAGCGGATCGTCGACACCGCGCCCACGCGGGTCCGGACGCCCCGGGACACCGCCGCGCTCCTGGCGGTGCTCACCCGGCAGCGCCGGGGATACCGGGAACTCGGTCTGGAGTCCACGGCTCACACGCGCGGGCGGGCGCTCGTCCGCTCCATCCGCGGTCCGCGCAGCGCATGCGACGTCGCCTGGTACGTCGCCCTCACGCTGATCTCACGTCATCGGGCACGCGCGGTGACGCGTCGCGGCGGAGCCGGCGGCTGGGAGCGGGACACGTCGAGCCGGGCCGGTGGCCCGGTGGACGGCGGGTGGAGGAGATGAGCCTGCTCGCCCCCGGGGAATGGCCCGCCGGAGAGTACGACTGCTGCGTGGTGGGGGCGGGCCCGATCGGCCTCGTCCTCGCGATGGAAGCCGCCGAGTCGGGGCTGCGGGTGCTGCTCGTCGAGGAGGGCGACCGGCGCTCGGGGAAGCGGGACATCGTGCCGCGCACCCGGCAGACCACCGTCATCGTGGATCCCGCCCGTCACGCGCCGCCCATGCTCACCAGCCGCCGGGGCATCGGCGGTACCTCCTGGCTCTGGGGCGGCCGGTGCGTCGCGTTCGAGCCGGAGGACTTCGAGGCCCGCGATCACGTGCCGCTGAGCGGCTGGCCGATCCGGTACGAGGACGTGGCACCGTTCTACGCGGCGGCTGCTCGCCGACTCGACTGCGGCGAGCCGGTGTTCCGCTCGGCCGAACCGGACTGGACGGGTCTCACGGACGTGACGATGTCGAATCTCGAACGCTGGTCGCGCCAGCCGAAGCTCGGACCGCGTCTGGGCGCCCGCGTCCTCGCCCACCCGGGCATCACGGTGCTCGTCGGGGCACGGCTCGCGGACGTCGACTTCGCCGCCGACGGCAGCGTCGCGGCGGTCGTGGTCGTCCGGGGGACCGCGCGTACCCGACTCGTCGCGGCGTCGTACGTCCTCGCCCTCGGCGGTCTCGAGACGACCCGGTTCCTGCTCGGGCTGCAGGCGGTCCGTCCCGCCGCATTCGGGGGGAGGGAGGGTGCGCTCGGCCGGTACTACATGGGGCACGCGACCGGATGCATCGCGGACATCGTGCTGCAGGACCCCGCCCGCGCGGCGGACCTCGACTTCCACCGCGACGGGAGTGACACCTACGTCCGCCGACGGTTCACCCTGGGCGCCGAGGCCGTCCGGCACCACCGCGTGCTGAGCACGAGCTTCTACCTCGACAACCCGGCCTTCCACGAGCACCGGCACCGCAACCCCACCCTCTCCGGGGTGTTCCTGGGGATCTTGATCCCGTGGGTGGGGAGGGCGATCCTCGCGGAGGGGATCCGGCTCCGGCACGTCGGTCCGCGGCCGTGGCACATCGGCGCGCACATCGGGAACGTGCTGCGCGGCCCGTGGCGCGCGGTCGCCGACCTCGGCGACATCCTGAGACGACGCTATCTGTCCCGGGTACGCAAGCCCGGGTTCATCCTGCGCAACGACGCGGGGCGCTACGCCCTGCACTATCACGCGGAGCAGCTCCCGAACCCGGAGAGCCGGATCACCCTCGAGGTGGGTGCGGACGGATCCGAGGTGCTGCGCGTCGACTTCCGCTTCCTGGAGGCCGACGTCGACTCGGTCCTGCGCTGCCACGAGCTCCTCGACGCGGACCTGCGGCGAGCCGGGATCGGGTGGCTGGAGTATCACCATCCGGATGCCGCGGCGGTACGGGCGTCCGCATGGGAGCAGACCACGGACGGCTTCCACAGCATCGGCACGACCCGGATGAGCGCCGATCCGGAGAGGGGGGTGGTCGACGCGGACTGCCGGGTGCACGGTGTCGCGAACCTGTACGTCGCCTCGAGCAGCGTGCTGCCCACCTCGGCGGAGGCGAATCCCACGTTCTTCGCCGCGGCGCTGGCGGTACGGCTGGCGCATCACCTGGCCACGCGCCGGACGAACGGGCCGGTCGAGGACGCGCATCGGTGAGGTCCGCGCGGTCGACGCCGATGCGCACCGCCGACGGACTTGCGGGATTTCCTGGTGTACGGGGACGGGCTGTGGTTATAGTGGCCGCGGGGACACCGGTTGTGCCCGTCTCGGGGAGGCGGAGCGCGACGTCGGCGAGTGGGATCGTCGGCGGGACCGGTCTATGGCTCGCATCACCTGCTCGGGGTGCGCGCGTCTGGGGAAGAGCATGGGGAATCCGGGGATCTCCGCCGTCGTATCGGCGGCGTCTCAGCCGCCACGGCGGCACCCGTCGGCGACGCCACGGCGTGCGCCGTCCTGCCTCGCCCGCGGCGCGGCAGCGGGGCTTCGTGCGCCGCGTCACCGCTCACGACACGACGTCCGGGCAGGCGTCCGTCTCGCCGTATCCGGCTAGCGGCGCGTCCGCGCTTCTGGGGAACACACACTGGGGATTTGGGGATCCGTGAACGATCATTTGAACGTCGCCGTCATCGGCGCCGGGTACTGGGGACCGAACCTCGCACGGAACTTCCGGGCCAGCGCGGACTGGAACCTCGTCGCGATCTGCGACCTGGACGTCGAGCGCGCACGTCGGGTCGCGGAGGGGGTGGGCGGCGTGCCCGTGATGTCGGATCTGGCCGCGGTGCTCGCCGATCCGCTCGTGGACGCGGTCGCCATCGCCACGCCGGCGCGCACGCATCACGCGATCGTGCTCGCGGCGCTCGCCGCGGGAAAGCACGTGATGGTCGAGAAGCCGCTCGCCGACACGCATGAGCGGGGAGACGAGATGGTGCGGGCCGCCGCAGCGCGCGGCCTCGTCCTCATGGCCGATCACACCTATTGCTACACGCCCGCGGTCCTCAAGATGAGGGAGCTCATCGCCGAGGGCGCGCTCGGCGACATCCTGTTCGTGGACAGCGTGCGCATCAACCTGGGCCTGATCCAGCCGGACGTCGACGTGTTCTGGGATCTCGCCCCCCACGACCTGTCCATCATGGATTTCGTCCTGCCCGGCGGGCTCGCCGTCACCTCCGTCTCCGCGCACGGCTCCGACCCGCTCCGCACCGGGAAGTCGTGCGTGGGGTACCTCGCCATGCCCTTGGAGAGCGGTGCGATGGCCCACGTGCACGTCAACTGGCTGAGCCCGACGAAGATCCGCCAGATGGTCATCGCCGGCACCAGGCGGACGCTCGTGTGGGACGACCTCAATCCGCAGCAGCGGCTCAGCGTCTACGACCGCGGCGTCGACATCGAGGCCGTGTCGAAGGGATCGACGGCGGACACCCGAGCCGCGAACGTCTCGTATCGGCTCGGCGACACCTGGTCTCCGGCACTCCCGGAGCGGGAGGCCCTGGGCGGGGTCGTGGCAGAGTTCGCCTCGGCGGTCCACGAGCGGCGTCCCGCCCGGACGAGCGGAGCGGCGGGGCTGCGGGTCCTGTCCGTGCTCGGTGCGGCGCAGGCCAGCCTTCTGGCCGGCGGCGCACCGCAGGTCGTCACCGCCGGCGTCGCCGCCCAGGAGGTGGCGGCATGACGCGGCTGGAGGGGACCCGCGTCCTCGTCACCGGCGGCGCGGGCTTCATCGGGAGTCACCTCGTCGACGCGCTGCTCCAGCAGGGGCCCGCGGACGTGGTGGTGGTGGACGATCTCGCGACCGGGAGCCGGGAGAACCTCGCCGGGGCGCTCCGGGACCCGCGGGTCCGGCTCGTCGAGCGGGATGCCCGTGACCTCGACGTCATGGACGACCTCCTCGGCGCGACCGACGTCGTCTTCCATCTCGCCTGCCTCGGCGTGCGGCACAGTCTGCACGACCCCCGCGAGAACCACGAGGTGAACGCGACGATGACGCTGGAGCTCCTGGAGAGCGCCCGGCGCGCCGGCATCCGGCGGTTCGTGCACGTGAGTTCGAGCGAGGTGTACGGGTCGGCGCAGTACGCCCCGATGGATGAGGGTCACCCGACCTTCCCCGAGACGGTGTACGGCGCCGCGAAGCTCGCCGGCGAGGCGTACGCCCGTGCCGCGTTCCGCACGCACGGGTTCCCCGTATCGGTCGTGCGGCCCTTCAACGCATACGGACTGCGAAGCCACTTCGAAGGGGACAGCGGTGAGGTGCTGCCCCGCACGATCGTGCGCGTGCTCGCCGGTGAACCGCCCCTCATCTACGGGGACGGCGAGCAGTCCCGCGACTTCACGCACGTGACCGACACCGCCCGGGGGATCATCGCGGTGGCCGAGTCGGACGACGCAATCGGGCGAACGCTGAACGTGGGATCGGGGGCGGACGTCACCATCAACGACCTGGCGCGCATCGTCCTCTCGGTGGCCGGCGCGACGGGTCTGAGCCCCATCCACCTGGAACCGCGTCCGGGCGACGTGCGACGGCTGCTGGCGGACTCGACCGCGATGCGGCGGCTGACCGGGTTCTCCCCGCGGGTGGCCTTCGCGGACGGCGTGCGAGAGCTGTTCGAGGGGATGCGGGATGGTGGGCTCCCGCCCGAGGCGATGCTCGCCCAGGTCGAGGAGCGCAACTGGGTGCAGGAAGGCGTGCCCCGTGCCTGAGTCGTCCCACACGGTGGCCACCGCGCCCGCGGAAGGCGGGCGGACCCGCATCAATGTCATGGTGCCGTGGCTCGGCACGGAGGAGGCCGATGCGGTCGCTGAGGTGATCGCGAGCGGATGGGTCGCGCAGGGTCCGCGGGTGGCCCGCTTCGAGCAGGAGTACGCGGCCGCGGTGGGCGCCCCGTATGCCGTGGCGACGTCGAGTTGCACCACGGCGCTCCACCTCGCCCTGATCGTGGCGGGCGTGGGGCCGGGCGACGACGTCGTCATCCCCTCGCTGTCCTTCATCGCCACGACCAACGTGGTCACCTATGTCGGCGCGAACCCGGTGTTCGCGGACGTGGACCCGATCACCGGCAACGTGACGGGAGCCACGGTGCGCCGGGCACTCACCCCCGCGACCGCGGCCGTCATCGCCGTGGACCAGGGCGGGCTGCCGGTGGATCTCGACGACATCCGCGCGGTGACCGATCCGCGCGGCATCGTCGTGATCGAGGACGCCGCGTGCGGGGCGGGATCGACCTATCAGGGACGTCCGGTCGGGGCGGGCGCCGAGATCGTCGCGTGGTCCTTCCATCCTCGGAAGGTCCTGACGACCGGTGAGGGCGGGATGATCACGACCCTGCACGGCGATTGGGCCATGCGCGCGAAGCACCTGCGCGAGCACGCCATGAGCGTCTCCGCCGCCGACCGGCACTCCGCGGTGCTGCCGCCCGCGGAGGAGTACCCCGAGATCGGTTTCAACTTCCGGATGACCGATGTGCAGGCGGCGATGGGGATCGTGCAGCTGGGCCGTCTCCCGGCGATCGTCCGGCGGCGGCGGGAGCTGGCCGAGCGCTACCGGGCAGCCCTCCGGGACGTGCCAGGACTCCGGGCGGTCGCCGATCCGGCCTACGGAGCCGGCAACATGCAGTCCTTCTGGGTCGAGGTGCTGGACGGGTACCCGGTCGACCGGGAGGAACTGCTGCAGGCGCTCGCCGAGGCGGACATCTCCGCGCGGCGCGGCATCATGGCCGCCCACCGTCAGCGACCGTACCGGCACCTGTCGCCCGCGGGCGGGCTCCCCGGGACGGAGCGCGTCACCGACCGGACTCTGATCCTCCCCGTGTACCACGCGATGAGTCTCGACGACCAGGATCGCGTCATCGCGGTGCTGCGGGACGTCGGCGGGGTGCCGGCGTGACGGCCGGGGTACTGCTCGTGGGGGCGAGCGGGCTGGCGAGGGAGGTCGTCGCCGCCGACATCACGGGGGTCGTCGGCATCCTGGACGACGACGCGGCGCTGCACGGGAACGAGATCGACGGCATCCCGGTCCTCGGCCCGGTTGCCTCCGCCGCCGGCCGCGCGGAGCAGCTGCTCGTGTGCATCGGACCGAGCGAGAGCCGCCGGGCCGTGGTGAGGAGGATACGCGACGCCGGGGTGCCCGAGGACCGCTTCGCCACCTTCGTCGCCCGCTCGGCCAGGATCGGGTCGACGAGTGGCATCGCCCCGGGATCCATCGTGCTCGACGGCGTGGTCGTCACCGCGCATGCCACGATCGGCCGGCACGTGGTCGTGATGCCGTCGTGCGTCATCACGCACGACGACGTGATCGGCGACTTCGCGACGCTCGCCGCCGGCGTCGCCCTGGGAGGAGCCGTCCGGATCGGGGAGGCCACCTACCTCGGCATGAACAGCTCGGTCCGGCCGGGCGCAGCGATCGGGGACGGGGCGACCGTCGGCATGGGCGCGGTCGTCCTCGGCGACGTGCCGGACGGAGAGATATGGGCCGGCATACCGGCACGGCGACTGGGGGGAAACCGATGAGCACGACGACGATGACGGACGCGGTGCCGTTCCTGGACCTGGCAGCGCAACAGGCCGAGATCGCCGCGGAGGTGCTGCCGGTCTGGGAGCGGCAGCTCGCTTCGGCATCCTTCGTCGGCGGTCCTGAGATCGCCGCCTTCGAGGACGAGTACGCCGAGTACATCGGTGTCGGCCATGTCGTCGGGGTCTCGAACGGCACCGACGCGCTCGAGCTCGCCTACCGCGCCGTCGGCATCCGTCCCGGTGACGAGATCATCATGCCCGTCAACACCTTCATCGCGACGGCGGAGGCGGCGTCCCGGATCGGCGCCGTCCCGGTGTTCGTGGACGTGGACGACGAGCACCTGCTGATCGACCCGGCCGCTGTCGAGGCCGCGATCACCCCGCGCACGCGGGCCATCGCGCCCGTGCACCTGTTCGGGCAGACCGCGCCGATGGGGCTGATCTCCGCGCTCGCCGGGCGCCACGACCTGTGGGTCGTCGAGGATGCCGCGCAGGCGCAAGGGGCGGGGGGCGCCGCCGGGCGGGCGGGTGCCCTCGGCCACGTCGCCGCGACGAGCTTCTATCCGGGCAAGAACCTCGGGGCGGCCGGGGATGCGGGTGCGGTGATGACCGACGACGTCGGCGTGGCGGCACGGGTGCGGACGCTCGGCGCACACGGCAGCTCGGCCAAGTACGTGCACGACGTGATCGGGGTGAACGCCCGGCTGGATGCGGTGCAGGCCACCGTGCTGCGGGCGAAACTGCGCCGGCTGGACGGCTGGAACGCCGCGCGGCGGTCGGCGGCCGAACGCTACGGGGCGCTCCTCGGAGAGGTCGACGGGGTCCGCCTGCCGGCTGTCCGTCCCGGGAATGCGGACGTGTGGCATCTCTACGTCGTCCGCGTCGATGCCCGTGCGGAGGTCATGTCCGCGCTCGGCGACGCCGGGATCGGGGCGGGCATCCACTACCCGACACCACTCCACCTGACCCCGGCCTACGCGGATGCCGGATACCGGCGAGGCCAGTTCCCCGTGGCGGAGGCGGCCGCCGACCGCATCCTCTCCCTCCCGATGTTCCCGCACCTGAGCGTCCAGCAGCAGGAACGCGTCGCGGACGCGCTCCGCGTCGCGGTGAGGGGCGACTGATGACGATCCCCAGCGCGCTCGAGGGCGGCAGCCGGCAGAAGGTCCTCGTTCAGCTGAACGAACTGGGGCTGCGGGGGACTGAGATCAGCGCGGTGCAGTTCGCCGCCGAGCTTCGCGCACACGGCTACGATTCGGTGCTCTTCGGGCCCGCGGACACCCTCCCCGCGGAGGGCCCGTCGCTCCATGACGTAGCGGCGGAGTACCAGGTGGAGCTGCATGCCGTGGAACGTCCCGCGACCACCCGCCGCGCAGCCGCGCTCTGGTCCTCGCTCGCGGACCGGGTCGGCGCCGACCTGGTGCATGTGTACAGTCAGACGGCGCTGCGTGGCGCCTATCTCGGACCGTGCCGGTTCGCGCGCCGCCCGCTGGTGATCACCACGTACGAAATGAGCGTCCCGGACGTGTTCCTCACCGCCCCGCCGTTGATCGTCGGGACACGGCAACTGGCCGATGACCTCGCGCACCGAAGCGGCCGGACTCATCTGGTCAGCCCGCCGGTGGACATCGACCGTGACTCGCCGGCCGGCGCGGACGGCGCCTCCTTCCGCGCCCGGTTGGGCATCCGCGCGACCGATCTCCTGGTGGTCTGGGTCGGCAGGCTGAGCTCCACGATGAAGTCGCCGGCGGTGGAATGCCTCATCGATGCGATGCCTCTGCTTCGACACCCCGACGTCGTCGTCGCGATCGTCGGGGGAGGGGACGCCGAGGCACACCTGATGCAGCGCGGTGACCGCGTGAATGCGCAGCTCGGTCGGTGGGCCGTACGCTTCGCCGGGTCGATGGCGGATCCCCGTGCCGCCTACGCGGCTGCTGACGTCAGCGTCGGGATGGGGTCATCCGCTGCACGTGCTCTCGCGTTCGGCTCCCCGCTCGTGGTCGTCGGAGAGGCAGGGTGGTCGCGCAGGTTCGATGAGGCCGGTGCCGCCGATCTGTTCCGTGACAGTTTCTGGAGCGCCGCGCAGGTCGCCGAGGGCGCGGAGCGCCTCGCCCGGGAGCTCGAACCGCTCTTGGCCGGTTCCGCTCTGCGGGAGTCGTCGGGACGATTCGGTCGGCGGTTCGCCGAGGAGAGCTTCGGCCTCACCGCGATGGCGGCGCGGGTCGCGGCGATATATCGGGACGCCCGTGCCGACTACCGCCTACGCCACTGGCTGCGCGACGCCGATCTCGAGGTGCGGGCGGCGTGGTCCCGATGGGAGGGCGTCGGACCGCGACGAGCCGACGCCGTGCCTCGAGGTGAGTACCGTTTCTCTCCGTCGTCTCTGCGACGGCGCCGCGCTGCCCGGGACGGGGAAGCACGCAGGTCCGCTCCGGGATCGTCCTCAGGAGGCGCTCTTGTCTGAGAAGGCCACGATGAGCGACGCAGGAGGCTCCCCTCCGCCGGGGCTCGCGACGCAGTCCGCACGCGCGGTGATGTGGACGTCGGCGCAGAAATGGGTCGTCCGCATCGGAGGCTTCGCGACGGTCGCGATCCTGGCGCGGATGCTGACGCCCGAGGACTTCGGACTCGTCGCGATCGCTATGACCGTCATCCCGTTCCTCTATCTCATCTCCGATTTCGGCTTCGTGTCCTACATCGTGCAGGCGGACGACCTGGACCAGCGCAAGCTCAGCACGGCTTTCTGGTACTCCAGCGGAGCCGGTCTGGTACTGACCGGGGCGATGGTCGCGTCGGCTCCGCTCGTGGCGGCTGTGCTCAGGACGCCCGAGGCGGCCACCGTGCTCGCCGCGGTGGCTCCGGCCGCCTTCATCGCGGGTCTCGCCTCGGTCCCCATCGCGCTGCTGAGAAGGAACATGCGCTTCCGCCTCCTGTCCGTGCAGGCGACCGCAGCGGGGCTGCTCGCTCAGATCGTCGCGATCGTGGGCGCCTTCGTGGGCTGGGGCGTCTACGCGCTCGTCGCGCAGTTGCTCGTCTCACAGCTCGTCGCGGCGCTCCTGGCCTGGGCGTGGGGACGCTGGGTGCCCGGTCTTCGTTTCTCGCTGCGCGATCTGGGCGCCATGGCGGGGTTCGGGATCAAGGTCGTCGGGGTGGACCTGGTCGCCATCGTGCGCAGCTGGATCGAGGTGTGGCTGATCACGATCACCCTGGGAGCGACCGGGCTCGGGTATCTCAACATCGCGCAGCGCCTGATCCAGGTGAGCCAAGACCTGTCGGCTGCGGCCATCACCCCCGTCTCGACCGTCGTGTTCGCCAAGGTACGCGCCGAACCGGAACGGCTCCGCTCCGGTTACGTGCGATCCCAGTCGGTCAGCTTCGCCGTGGTGATGCCGGTCATGGCCTTCATCGCCGTGGCGGCGCCCGCCCTCGTCCCGTTCGTCTTCGGTCCGGGGTGGGAGACGAGCGTCGTGCCGGCACAGATCCTCGCGGTGGCGGGCATCCTCACGGTGAGCGCCCTGCTCGACCAGGGACTGTTCATCGGCGCGGGCAAGCCCGGCCGGTGGCTCGCCTATGCGCTGGTCATCGACCTGCTGACGGTGCTCGCGACGCTGGTCGCCGTGCAGTTCGGCCTGGTCGCCGTCACGGTCGGCTTCGTGATCGTCTGCTGCGTCGCGACGGCGACCAGATGGGTCCTGGTCGCGCGTCTCACCCGGACGCCGGTGCGGCGGATCGCCGCCCCCGTCCTGCGGAGCCTTCCCGCCGGAGCGTTCGCGTCGGCGGTGGCGGTCGCCGCCTTCCTGATCTGCGCGGCCCTGCCCGAGGCGATCCAGATCGCCGTGACCGGAATCGTGCTCCTCGGGGCGTATGTGGCGCTGGTGCGTCTGACCCAGCCGGCCCTCTACCGGGAGATCATCGCGCTGACGGTCGGCCTGCTGCGCAGGTCGGCTGCACGACGGGAGGGCCAGGGATGAGCGGTCGATACCGGCGCGAGGGCGTTGCTCCCGGGGTCGGGGAAGCGGCACGGGCCCCTCGTGTGGTCCTCCTGCATCCTTCGCGCGGCCCCATAACCGCACGCGACTGGTCGGGGACACCGCTCGGGCTCATCACCGGGCTGCGGGAACTCGGCGCGGAGGTCCACGAGGTGGGCTACGGGGTGAACGGCCTCGTCCGCAGAACCGCCCACCTTCTGTCCATGCTCGCGACGTCCTCCATCACGGCGGCCGAGCGCAGCGCGCTGAAGATGGAACTGCGACGCAGCTCCTTCCAGCGGCAGCTCGACCGGCTCGGGCCGGTGGATGCGATCGTCGCCGTCGGAACCGACTGCTACCGGCTGGACCGGTTGCGTCTCCCCGCGCCGGTCGCCACCTACGACGATGCGACCTTGGCGGCGATGTGGGCGCATCCCGACTCCGATACCAGCCGTGCAGGGTTCCGCCCCGAGCACGTGCGCCGGTGGATCGCCACGCAGCGTGAGTCGAGCCGGGCAGCCACCGTCTGCTGTGTGAGCACGGCGTGGGCCGGCCGTGCCTTCACCGGAGACTACGGCGTCCCGCCGGAGCGGATCGCTGTGGTGGGGATGGGGCATCGGCCGCGCCGGCCCGCCGTCCATCGGGAACGGGACTGGTCCACGCCGACATACCTGTTCGTCGGTATCGACTGGGAACGCAAGAACGGCGACGCGGTGCTGCGCGCGTTCTCCCGCCTGCGCGAGGACGTCCCACAAGCGACGCTCCACCTGGTGGGCCGGCACAGCCGGGTCGACCGGCCCGGAGTGGTGGATCACGGGCTGCTGGCCCGCGACGATCCGCAAGCCCAACGCGTCCTCGACGACCTGCTCGCGCGTGCCACGGTGTTCGTGCTGCCGAGCAGATTCGACCCGTCGCCGATCGCCTACCTGGAGGCCGCCTCGGCCGGGATGCCGGTGATCGCGACGACAGCGGGCGGAGCCGGGGAGCTCCTGGGCGAAGCGGCGATCGCCGTCGCGCCGACGGACGAGGTCGCCATCCTCCGTGCGATGACCGCGTTGGCCGAGCCCGCCGAGGCCGCTCGCCGGGGCGCACTCGCTTCCGCGGCCGCGGAAGAGGAGACCTGGCGTCACGTGGCGGCGCGGATCCTCGGCGCACTGGGGTCGCCCACGGAGGTCGCCGCCGCACCCGTGCCGAGCCGAGGGGCGGGGCGATGAGCGCGGTCACCCGAATCCTCCACGCCGGCGCGCAGCGGTACCGGGCACGGGTGGACCGGCGGTGGCGCCGGCTGCCTGATATCCACGTGCTGCCGGCGGCCGGATCACCCACGGTCCACTATCTCGTGCCGCACGCCGCCAAACCCCATGGCGGGGTGCGGATGGCGTACCGGCACGTCGACCAGCTGAACGGGCTGGGCGTCTCCGCGGCCGTGCTGCACGCCCGCGACGGCTTCCACCCGGACTGGTTCGGCAGCTCGACCCGCGTGGAGTCCACGCGCACGCTCCGTTTCCGCGAGAACGACATCCTCGTCGTCCCGGAGGTCTACGGCCCCGCCATGAGGGATGTGAATCCCGGCGTCCGGGTCCTCGTGTTCAACCAGGGCGGGTACATCACCTTCGACGCCCTCGACTACGGCGGATCGCGAAGCGGCTCTCCGTACCGCGACCTCGCGCGCTTCGAGGGGATCATGACGGTCTCCGAAGACAGCGCGGAGCTGCTCGCCCTCTCCTTCCCGGAGGCGCCCATCGCCATCGCCCGACCGGTGATAGACGCCACCGTGTTCCACCCGGGTGCCGGGCAGAAGCGGCACGGGATCGCCTACGTACCGACCCGGCGCCCAGCGGAGCGTCATCAGCTGCTGCACGTCTTGCGGTCCCGCGGACTCGCGGGGGAGCTCCGTCCCCTCATCGGGCTCTCCGAGGTCCAGATGGCCGATGAGCTGCGGAGCGCGGCGGTGTTCCTGAGCCTCAGCGACCGGGACGGATTCGGGCTCCCCCCGGCGGAGGCGATGGCCTGCGGGGCATACGTCGTCGGGTACCACGGCGGTGGGGGCAGGGAGTTCTTCGACCCCGACTACTGCTCACCGGTCTCCTCGACGATCGAGCTGGTCTCCGAGCTCGAAAGAGCGGTCTCCACCCCGGCGCACGAGCTCGCCGAGGCCGGCCTGCGCGCCTCCGCCGCGGTGCGGTCCCGATACACCCTCGCCGGACTGCGCGAGGATCTCGCCGCGGTCTACGGACGGCTCATCCCATGAGCGCCGTGCCGGTGCCGCCGGGGAGGCGGACGAGATGACCCTCCGGGATGTGCTGCGGATGCTCCGGCGCCGTTGGTACGTGGTCGTTCTGATCCTGGCCCTGACCGGTGCGGCGACGGTGGGCCTGGCGCGCGACGGCGGGATCCACCACTCGAGGACCATCGTGATGTTCACCATGCCAGGGGCAGGCACCGTCACCCCCTACAACGGGAGCGACTCGTGGAGCGTGATCACCTTCGCGCAGACGATCGCGACGCAGGCGTCGGGTGGACGCGCCATCGGTCGGTACTACTCGCACGCCGACGCGCCGCTCTACGGGGCGGGATTGCGCGAGGCGGTCGTCGTCGCGGTGCGCAGCGACGGGAGTCAGTGGAGCTCGCGGATCGAGTCGGCCGTGATCGAGGTGCAGATCGTCGGTCGCACGGAGCAGTGGGTGCGGGAGCGTCAGGACGACCTGGTGACCAAGATCATCGGGATAACCGCCTCGGAGCAGGCCGCCGCCGGCGTTCCGGAGGGCGACCGGATAGACGCGCACGTCGAACCGCTGACCACGGCCATCGAGTACGTCAGCCCCTCACGCACGGCCGGCCTCGCCGCCATCCTCGCCATGGCGATCGCGGGTGTGCTGACAGCAGGAGCGGCCGCGTGGGCGCTCGACCGGCGCCGTCCGCCGACCCGCCGGGTCGTGCACGCACCGACCGAAGACATCGAAGCAGGAAGTAGGACATCGTGAACCTTCTGGATGCGCTGCGCGGACTGATCCGCCGGTGGTACATCGTCGTGCCGGGCCTCGTGCTCGCCGCTGCCGCGAGCATCTTCGTGTGGATCGACACGCCGCCGGACTATGAGCGGTCCGCCTCCCTGCTCCTGCTGCCGGGCCAGGGGGTGCTGCCGGAAGGAGCCACGAATCAGTACCTCTATATGGGAGGGCTCGGCCCGGTGGCCGACGTCGTCACCCGGGCGGTGGGCGGTGAGGGGCTGGTGCAGGCCTACCGCGAGGACGGCGCCGAGATCGACATCGCGCGCGATGCGTCCGGGACAGGTCCGCTGATGGTCGTCACGGTCCGTGCCACGAGCGAGCGCGCGGCCGTGGACATCCTCGATGCCGTGGCGGAGCAGGCCGTGGTCACGCTGGACCAGTTGCAGGCGGAGCAGGGCGTCCGCCCCGCGGACCGGGTGACCATGACCACCATCGCGGTGGCTCAGGAGAGTGAGATCCTGCAACGCTCCCGACTCGTGGCGACCGGGACGATAGGACTCGGCGTCGCCCTGGTCACACTGATCCTGGCGAGCGTGATCGACGGCGTCCTCATCCGTCGCCGTCGGCCCCGTCGTGGAAAGGGGGAGGAGCCCTCCGGAACTTTGGCACCGGAGGACGATCCGGACCAGGACGCGGACGGTGACGACGACGATCCGCGGCTGCTCGGCGATGAACGCGGCGACGAGTGGGCGCCGATGTGGGCGGACGAGGACCGTCACGAGCGCCCACGCCCCGACTCCCGGTCGTCGGAGGCCACGACGCGTCAGCGCGTCCCGGAACCGGCGGGGCGCGTCGATGATCGCCCCTGACGCCGGCACGGCGCCGGTCGCCGCCCAGGAGCACCGTGGGCTGGGCCGGCCGCGCCGGTTCACCGCGCCCGCGCTGTTGATCGTCTACGTGGTGCTGCTGTTCGCCGTTCCGTCCAACATCGCCATCGCCGGGATGGGCGGGCTCGGCCGCCCGGCGATGCTCTGGGCGCTCATGCTCCTGGTCTGGTGGGTGCTCAGCCACCTGCAGCGCCAGGGGGAGGATGTCCCGCCGCCGATGCAGCCGGTCCGGTGGGCGCTTGGAGCGCTCGCCGTCATCGTCCTGCTCAGCTTCGCCGCGGCGCTGCTGCGTGGACAGCCGGCGGAGCAGGTCAGTCCCGCACTGACCGCGATCATCCGGTTCGGGTCGTGGTGCGGGGTGGTCCTGGTGACCATGGATGGAGTCCGCACGCACAACGACGTCGTGCGGATCGTCCGCGTGCTGGTGATCGCCACGGGGTGCATGGCAGTCCTCGGAGTCGCTCAGTTCCTTATGGGATCGAGCCTGCTCGAATGGGTGGGTTCTGTTCCAGGTCTGTCGTATGACTGGGGCGGTATCGACAGTCGAGGGCAATTCATCCGGGCGGCCGGGACGGCGACGCATCCGCTCGAGTTCGTCGCCGCGCTGGTGACTGTGCTGCCGGTCGCTCTCGCCGTGGCGATCACCGGCGGGCTGACGCGGCATCACTCGAAGCCGTGGCTCTGGTGGGGCATCGTGATCCTGATGCTGTTCGTCTGCCTGATCTCGGTCTCACGGTCGGCCATCATCGGCGTCGTCGTGGCGATGGCGATGTTCCTGCCGTGGATGCCGCGGGGCTACCGCGCGGTGGGGGCTGTGGGCGCTGTCGGCGCGGCCGTCGCCGTCGTCGCTCTCGTGCCGGGTATGTGGAGTGCCACGGTGACGCTTTTCGTCGGCGTCGCGGAGGACTCGAGCACGCAGTCCCGGACCGGGGCACTCGAGCGGATCCCGGACTTCCTGGCCTCCTCGCCGCTGATCGGGCAGGGATGGGGAACCTTCACGTCGAGGTACTACGTATTCGACAACCAGTGGGCGGGACTGCTGATCGAGATAGGAGTGGCCGGCGTGCTGGCGCTTCTCGGCCTGATCGTGAGCGCCGTGTGGAGCGCCGTCAGTGCAGGGCAGGGCACCCCCTTCGCCGACACCCGGATCCTCTCAGGGGCGGTGGCATCCGGCCTGGTCGCGATGGCCGTGGTGCTGTTCCTCTTCGACGGGATCAGCTTTCCGATCGCGGCGGGCGTGTTCTTCCTGCTGATCGGTCTGTCGGCGGCCCTGCGCCGCATCGTCGTCTCGGACATGGCTCTGGCCGAGAGCCGGCGCCTGGTCGGACGGGAACGCCGATGACGATGCAGGGCACCCGCGTGGTCGCGGTCTTCGTCTTCCTGGAGCAAGGGCTCTCCCTCGAGTCCTGGGCGGGTGGCCGGTCGACCCGCAACTCCCCGTCGCCATACGGATACGCCGCCGCATCCGATGCCGTCCGGATGTCGTGGTCCACCGACCGCGATGAGTCCGGCATCGGGCGCCGCCTGCGCCGCGCGGTGTACCGCCTGCTCGGGTTCGACCTCGTTCACGCGTGGCGCAACAGAGCGGCGCTGAACGAGGCGGACGTGGTCTGGACGCACACCGAGAACGAAGCGCTGGCAGCGCTCGCGCTGCTTCAGCTCCTGCGCAATCGCCGGACGCGCGTCATCGCGCAGTCCGTCTGGCTGTGGGACGACTGGGGGTCCCGGTCGAGCGCCCGGCGTCGGGCGCACCTGCGACTGCTCGATCGAGCGGCGGTGGAGATCACCCTGAGCGAGTACAACCGCGATCATGCCCGGGAGGTGCGCGGGACGCAGGAGGTGTACTTCCTGCCGTTCGGTGCAGCCATCAACGAATCCGTCGCAGCACGAATCCGGGAGGACCCGGTCGACGGGGCCGAGACGTACGTGCTGGCGATCGGGAGTGATCGCGACCGGGATTGGGAGACTCTCGTCGCGGCGGCCCGGCTCCTCCCGGATCTCCGGTTCCGCGTCGCCACGCTCAGCCGCCGCTTCCCCTCGGACCTTCCGCCCAATCTCGCCGTGACCCCGGCGGGGTCGCTCGAGGAGTCCTACCGGATGTACGCCCGTGCGGATCTCGTCGTCCTCCCGCTGAAGCCGAACCTGCACGCGTCCGGCTGCACGGTGGCGGTCGAGGCCCAGGCCTTCGACGTCCCGCTGGTCACGACGGACGTGGGCGGCATCCGCTCCTACCTGGATGGCGGTGTGCACCTCTATGAGGCCGGGGACGCGACCTCGCTGGCAGCGGTCATCGCTGCTGCGGCACGGACGCCTCGCGCGCGAACGGGGTCGGGGGCGCAGTTCCTGCGCGACGCCGGCCTGACGGAGCAGGACTACGCCGCCAGGATGCTGCTCGTCACCCGGTGGGTGGTCGAAGGAGGGGGGTTCCCGGTCCAGGTCGAGGCGCTCGCTCCGCTCCGGCACGTGCTGGATCAGGAACGGTGAGGCCCTTCTCACGGATGCTGTCGATGAGTTCGCGGCGGCCCTCCAGCGTGAAACCCTCGGTCGACTGGATCGCGACCCCGACGTGCTGAGGAAGCATCCCCGAACGGAAAGCATCGATGCCCTCCGGTGCGGTGAGGTCGTAGAACCACCCCGCGTGGATGAGGTCCTCGTCGGTGAACGTATGACCGGAGGCCTCCTCTCCGAGGACGTGCTCGGCGAACGCCCCGTACAGGACGTACTCCGAGAAGGCCTTCTGGCCGGCGATCGCGACGTCCCATCGCCGATGCGCGACCTCGGTCAGTCGCGCCTGCAGGGCTCGGAGGACATCCGTGCGCCAGGTGATGAGGTTCCCGATGTAGTCCGAGCCCAGGTGCCCGGCGTCCGGCATGCCCAGCAACCGCTCCGCGGAGCGGTGCCAGCGGACGTGGTCCGGGCTGTCCGTGGTCGCCCCGGGTACCCGGTAGAGGCGAGTGCGGCCGCCGACGAGCAGACGTGACGCGGGGAGGGCGCGCAGCAGCTCGATGTCGCTGTCGGCGAAGACGATGGTGTCCCGTTCCGAGTAGGACGGCGCCGAGAGCTTGACGATCTGCTGGATGATCCAGCCGCGCGCGACTCCCCGTGGCGTCTTCCACAGCTCCCTGACGCGCCGGCGGAATCCGCCGATCCGGAGCTCCTGGGGTGCGGGGATCCGGACATACCCGGAGGGGAGGACGTCCTCGACGAGCACGATCCGTCGCCGCTCGGAGCAGAGCGGCTCGAACAGCCCCGCATCGGCTCGCGAGACGATGAGGATGTGTTCCACGTCATCGTCCAGGTAGGCATCGACGCTCCTGCAGAGGGACTGGGCGAGCTCGAGGTCCCCCCGATAGCTCACCGTCACCAGGGACACGTCCCGGTCGGACACGTTCACGACGAGACCTCCGCGGCGACGGTGCGGGTCGGTCCGCCGCCGGAGGCGTGCGGCAGTGCCCGCCAACCCGATTCCCGTGCCACCGTCCGTAGGATGCCCCGGTAACGCCGTTTTCCGGCGCGCACCAGCGCGTGCAGGATCACGACTGCGTGATACATGGCGGCGCCGGGTGCGGTGCGGTGCTTGCGTGCGTAACGGATGCGGTTCACGGCGAGGAGCTGATCGAGGGCGGGCGACGATCCCGACCCGCCCTGCGCGTGGCGGACCACGGCCTTGGGCTCGTACCAGGCCACGTACCCGGCGTCGCGGACCCGGCGGAAGTAGTCCGTCTCCTCCGAGTAGAGGAAGAATCGCTCGTCCCACGCTCCGACGGCTTGCGCCGTGGACATGCCGATCAGCAGCGCGGCGCCGGTCGCCCAGTCGATGGGATGCGCGTACGCGTACATCGTCGGGGCATAGACGGTCTCGCTGAGTGCCTTCGAGCGCCACCGGAAGCGCTCTCCGAAGGCGGCGTCGCCGAGGGCTGCGAGCAACGAGGGCTCGGACCTCAGAGAGCACGTCAGGTTGTCGTCCGAATCGAGGACCCCGGGGACGACGACTCCGGCACCGGTCGTGCGTTGGCGGTCCCGCAACGCGGTCACGCATCCGGGCAGTACCTCGAGATCCGGATTGAGGATCAGGAGAGCCTCGACGTCGCCGGCGAGCCGCACCGCGGCGTTGATCGCGCCCGCGTAACCGAGGTTCCCGCCCGTCTCCACGACGATGACATCCTCGTGCTTCCGCGCAACGCGTAGCGTGTCGTCCGTGGAGTCGTTGTCGGCGACCACGACGCGCAGGCGGTTCCGGGCGGCCTCGACCCGGAGCGATCCGAGCAGAGTCCCGAGATCGTCGGCGCTGTCGAAGGTCACGATGATCACGGCCACGTCGGCGGGCCCCTCCGTCACGAAACGAGGATCGTGGCGCATCATCCGTCCTTCCTCTCGCCGTGGCGGCGTGCGTCTGTCACAGCGACCTGATGCGCGAGCGACGGTGGATGCTGATCGCTCTGGCGGCGTATGCGCTCCTGGCCTGGTGCGTCCTGGCGCGCCATACCCGGCGAAGACACCAGGACGAGGCGATTCGCCGACCCGACCTGGACGGGCGAGGCGCACCGGGAACGCATGCCCCAGGTCACCGGCTATCCTCGCGCCACAGGGCGGACACGGCCGGACGGGGGGAGCGTCCGACCGTGCCCGCGCGCGGGTGACGCCTCATGCCCTGTGGGGGAGCGACGACCGGCGCACGGCTACGTAAGCCGGGGGTCCCTCGATGAGGTACCGCCTTGCGAGGCGTCTTGGCTCGAGCATGAGTCGCCACATCCATTCGAGTCCCGCGTCGGACACCCACCGGGGTGCCCGCGAGACCCGACCGGCCAGGAAGTCGACGACCGCGCCGAAGGCGAGCAGGGCGCCCGCGCCCGTCGCCTCCCCGTATCCGTCGATCCACTTCTCCTGCCGGGGCTTTCCCAGGCACACGATGACGATGTCCGCCCTCGCCGCGCGAATCTGCGCCGCCACAGCGAGCGATGATTCAGGCGAGGAGATCTCCTCGCGTGCCGGAGTCCAATGTCCTGCGAATCGCAGGGACGGCCAATCGGCCGCGAATCGCCGAGCCAGGGCCTGGCTCACGTCGGGCGACCCGCCGACCACGGCGACGCAGGCCCCACCTGCCGCCGCGTCGTCGAGGATGCCGGTGATCAGATCGCTGCCGGCCAGCCGCGGCCATGCCGTGCCCGTCATCCGCCGGGTCTGCGCGGCGATCGGCGCGCCGTCGATGAGATTGAGCCACCGAGGACTCCCGCCGAGCGGATCCTGCTGCAACGCATCGAGATGATGGATGTGGTCGAGGTTGACGGATGCGACCGCCAGCGGAGCGCCGCTCCGGGTGCGGACCGCCTCCTCCACCGCCTCCCGTGCGCCGATCGAGTCGGTGAGATGCACGGTCGTCCCGGCGATCGTGACCGCGGGGATACCGAGGGACGTCATCCCGGGTGCGACCGGCGGTCGGACCGGAGCGGAACGGTGCCGCAGTCGGATCGGCGTCGTCGCCACGCGCATGGCCATCAGTACGCCCCCTTCGCCCGCAGCACGACCCCGGCCGTGCGCAGCATGATCCCGATGTCGCTCGCGACCGACCAGTTCTCCACGTAGTGCAGATCCAGCCGCACGCTCTGTTCCCAGCTCAGATCGCTGCGCCCGCCGATCTGCCACGGCCCGGTGATCCCGGGACGGATGTACAACCGCCGGAACACCGGATCGTCGTACGCCTGTACCTCGCTCGGGAGCGGAGGGCGCGGTCCCACGACGCTCATGTCGCCGCGCAGGACGTTCCAGAATTGCGGGAGCTCATCGATCGAGTACTTCCGCAGCACGGCACCGACCCGGGTGATCCGCGGGTCCTGACGCACTTTGAACAGCGCGCCGGCGCCCTCATTCACCGCTAGCAGGCCCTCCAGTTCGCTCTCCGCCCCCACGCGCATGGTGCGGAACTTCACGATGTCGAACTCGCGCCCGTCGCGTCCGACCCGGCGTTGCCGGAAGAACACCGGGCCCGGCGAGTCGAGCCGGATGAGGAGGGCGATGAGCGGCGTCACCAGTGCGATCGCCACGAGCGCGCAGGTCGCCGTCCCCACGTCCATCAGGCGCTTGACCCGGTGCGGCCTGCCCGCATAGGTCGGGATCCGCACGTTCACCAGGGCGAGACCGGTCGTCGTGCGCAGCGACATCCGTCCGCTCGCGACGTCCGTCAAGGTCGAGGCGAGGATGAGATCGGTGGCCGTTCCTTCGAGTTGCCAGCTGAGCCGGCGGATGAAGTCCGGGTCGTCGGGAGTCCCGCTGACGATCACGGTGTCCGCGCCCAGCTCCCGGGCGGCCTGGGCCGCCGCGGCGACCGCTCCCAGGACAGGTGCTCCGTCGGTGCCAACGGCCGGCTCGGGGGCGCGAGGGCCCACCAACGTCGTCCCCACGACGTGGAAGCCGAGCCGACCGTCGCGTTGGAACGTCTGCACCAGGGCGTCCAGGTCATGGCGTGAGCCGACCAGGAGCGCCCGCGGCGCGGACTGCCGGTGACGAGGGGGAGCCCACCGCCGCCAGTACCAACGATTGGCGAGGAGGACCGCCAGAGCGGTCGGCACCCCGAGAAGCGCCTGCAGCCGCACCGGTGCGGACGGCAGGAACAGCAGTCCCACCGCTGCGACGGCAAGCACCAGCGCGGCAGCACGGGCCACCCGCCGGTACTCCCAGCCGGACGGCATCCCCGGTTCCCTGCTGTGCACCAGCGCGAGCGCCGACATCCAGAGCACCAGCCCGCCCGCGGCGACCGCCGGCAGCACCGTCCGCCCGGATTCTCCCAGCGGCACGGCCGACGCCCCGATCGCTACGGTGACGGCGACCATGCTCAGGCCCACGGCGAGCGCATCGCTCGCGGCGAGCCGCGCCGCATGTCGCCTGTGATCGCGCAGTCTGCGCAGCAACTCGGGCGTCGGCCGCGGCGTCACCACGGACTCGAGAGTCGGGCTGCCCACCGTCGGCATCATGACGGTGACCCGTCGACGTCGTGCCGACCTGTTCGTCCCCGGTCATCGCGGCGCACCGAATGCGCACGTATGCCACGTTCCGTCCCCATGAACGTCTTTCCCCAGATTCAGGAACGGACCGAAGCCCGTCCCTCCCCAGTGCGGATGAGATCCGCGTTCCCCAGTGCCGAGCGGTGGAAACCCCACCGCCCACGTCACGCATGATCCCGATTCCCACATCGGGGATGCCTCCGGATACCGACCCCTCGGTGCTCCGGATCCGCTCTTCGCGGCTGACGTGGGGCTGACTCTATTCACATCGGCGTCGCATGCACAAGGGCCGATCCGGACTCCTTTTGCGCCCCCGGAAACGAGTCGGGCCCTCTGTGCCTGTCGCTTCGAGAAGCGCAACGCACAAAGGGCCCTGACGTACGTGAGGAGATCCCCCAGATCCCCGGACACGCCATCCACTTCGCCGCAGATCCCCGGGGGCTCCCCAAAGCGTCCCGAGCTGCGGCATCGGTGACGCTACCCGAAAAGAACAGGCCCGCCTAGAGGTTCCGACGGCGCAATTCGTGCCACGAATCCACCGATTCGTGTCACCCGAACGGGGGACAGAATTTTGTTCGAATGCATACCGCGAATGTGGGGTAACGTGACGCAGCAGAACTGAGAAACGACGGACGCGATCCTGGGGAGGATGCGTCCGGTGACAGCCTTTGGGGAGGCTGATATGTGGGGGACTGTTCTTCGGTCGACGCTTGTCTGTGTGGCGCTGGTGTGTGCCATGCCATCTGCGGCATATGCCGTAGCTGATCCGTACACACCCGTCACGCCAAGGGATTCCGGACTCGCCGGTTCCACGGTCGAGGCGATGTGCCGGCTCGGTGACACGTGGATCGCATTCGACCTGATGAGGGAAGGCGACGGTGATCCGCTGCCGGCGTCCCTCCGGATGACCGACGGGGAGTCGGCGGTGGAGGTGCGCCTCGGCGAAATGACCGGGGGACGGCTGGTCGGCGAGGTGCCGTGGCCGGATGCGGAGTGGACGCGCGGCGACATCCGTGCGGTGGTGCGCTCCGGCGACGCGGAACTGGCGGTGCCGCTGGCGATGCCCGCGGCGTCGCCGGGATGCGCGGACGCAGAGGCCACCGGCCCGGGGTCCTCGGCGCTCGCGACCGCGCTGCCGGAGACCGGATCGGTGATCCCGATCGCCGTGGTCGCCGCTGGCGGGTTCGCCGTGGTGGCCGGTGCGGGCGCCGTCCTGCTGACCGCGCGCCGCGCGCGGTCCGGGCACCGCGGGTGACCGGGCGCCTTTCGCGCCGGCTCATTGTCCTCACGTCCCTCGTTCTCCTTGTCGGGCTGGGCGGCGCGGCGGTGTACGTGGGATGGCGTGCGGTCGGGGCGCGGGATGAGCTCGCCGCCGCATCCGCCGCCGCCGAACGGGCGATGACGGCGCTCACCGTCGGTGACGCCGGGTCGGCCGCGTCAGCCATCGACGCGCTGGTCGCGCACGCCGAGGCGGCGGATCCGGGGGACGACGCTCTCTGGTGGGCGGCGGAGCGGCTGCCCGGCGCGGGCGCGCAACTGGCGGCAGTCCGGGCGGTCGCATCCGGTCTCGCCAGGATCGGCGCCGATGTCGCTTCGCCGCTCCTGGCGGCCGCACGCGACATGGCGGATGTCGACCTGGCGGACCTGCCTGCTCAGGTGCGCGCCGCCGCCCCCGAGCTGGAGCGCGCGGAGCGTGCCCGGGCTGAGGTGCAGGCCGCGCTCTCCGGCATCGATCGATCGGGGCTGGTCGACGAGATCGCGGACGGTCTCGGTCTGCTCGACAGGATGCTCACGGAGGTCGCGGAGGTGACCGTGCCGACGGCCGAGGCGAGCCGCATCCTGCCCGCCGTCCTGGGCGCGGACGGGCCGCGCACGATCCTCGTCATGCTGCAGAACACGGCGGAGCTGCGCACGGGCGGTGGGATCACCGGCACTTTCCTGCAGCTCGACATCGACGACGGCAGGGTGACTCTCGCCGGGATGCGCGACTCGAGCGACTTCGCGCCGGCGGCCGAACCGCTCCTCCCGCTTCGCGCCGGCGAACAGCGCGCGCTGGGCGACGGCATCGGACGGTTCGTGCAGAACGCGTCGATGACCGCGGACTTCACCCTGAGCGCGGGACTGGCCTCGGTCTGGTGGCAGGGCGCGACCGGGGTGACCCCGGATGCGGTCGTCTCCGTCGACCCGATCGTCCTGCGGGCGATGCTCGCCGTTACGGGGCCCGTGGATACCGCGTCCGGCCCGCTGGCGGCGGAGGACGTGGTCGATCGTCTGCTCGTGCAGGCCTACGCCACGCTGAGCCCGCAGGAGCAGAGCGCCGCCTTCGCCGATGTCGCAGCGGCCGCCCTCGGCGCGGTGCTCGAGCGGGGGCATCCGCTCGAGCTCGCCTCGGCCCTTCGCACGCCCGTCGAGGAGGGCCGGATCTCGGTGTGGAGTGCGCACGAGGAGGAGCAGAGGGTGATCGCCGGAACGGCGCTCGCCGGCCCCCTCCTGCGTCATCGGCAGGCGGGCCCGGGCGCATTCGCCGTGTACCTGAACGACGCGACGGGGGGGAAGCTGACCCCGTACCTGCAGATCGGGCTCGGGGTGGGTGCGATGGTGTGCCGTGCGGACGGGCGACAGGAGGTCGTCGTCACGGTGGAGCTCGGCAACGCGCTTCCGGTGGGCGCCGCCGAGACGCTGCCCGTCAGCGTCACCGGCGGGGGCATCTGGGGCGCGGCCGTGGGCGACATCGCCCCGACCGTCAGCGTGGTGGCGCCGGCGGGATGGTTCCCGGGTGGCGTGTGGCTGGACGGGGGAGCGGTCGTGCACACCGTGGGCGAGGACGACGGGCAGCCCGCCTCGACCCGGCGCACCGACATCCATCCCGGCGACACCCGCACGCTGTCCTTCCGCTTCATCGCACCGGACCGTGCGGAGGTGGAGCCGTCGCTGCTCCACACGCCCCTGCTGGTGGATCCGACCGGGCTTCCGGCGACGGCGATCTGCGCCGCGAGCTGAACCGGCCGGGTGCGGGGTCGACGCGCACCGACGGCGTACCGAATCCGGTGCTGTATTCGGGAGTGGAAGATCCGCTAGGCTCGCGGTGCCGTCCACTCTGGGCGTCAGGGCTGCCCCCAGCAGCTTTCGGTCGCTCACGTCCCCAAAACGTGCGGCCGTGCGACGCCGGGACGGTTCGCGGACCCTCTCCAGTTCTCCAGTCCCCACTGGGAATCTCGAGAGGGTCCGTCCTTTTCCCCGGGAGACTGCACAGGCGCCACCAGACTGCGCGTGGCGGCATCCGTCTCGTGGTTTGCCTGCAGTCTCGCGGGAGGAGGCGCGCGGGCGACCACCCTCGGCGCGAGCCGCGAGGAACGCCGTGGCTGACGCGCGACGGACGCGGTGCGTGGCGGGGCCGGCTGTCAGCCGGGGCCATCTAGCATGGACACCATGTGTGGAATCGTCGGATATGTCGGCCCTCGGCCCAGCCAGGACATCCTGATCTCCGGGCTCGCCCGCCTGGAATACCGCGGGTACGACTCCGCGGGCATCGCCGTCATCGACGGCGACGGGCACCTCGGCATGCGCAAGCGCGCCGGAAAGCTGCAGGTGCTGCGCGATGACCTCATCATCGACCCGATCCCCGACGGCACGACCGGCATCGGGCACACCCGCTGGGCCACGCACGGCGGCCCGACGGACGCCAACGCGCACCCGCACCTCGCCGACGACGACAAGCTCGCCGTCATCCACAACGGCATCATCGAGAACTTCGCGACCCTGAAGGCGGAGCTCGCCGACGAGGGCTACGAGTTCCGCAGCGAGACCGACACCGAGGTCGCCGCGATCCTGATCGGACGCGCGTACGCCCGGTCCGGGGATCTCGTCGAGGCGTTCCGCTCCACCGTCTCCCGCTTCGACGGGGCCTACACCCTGCTGGCGATGCACCAGGACCACCCCGGTCTGGTCGTCGCCGCGCGGCGCAACTCGCCGCTCGTGATCGGCCTCGGCGTCGGGGAGAACTTCCTCGGGTCCGACGTCGCCGCCTTCGTCGAGCACACCCGCAACGCGCTCGCGATCGGTCAGGACGAGATCGTCGCGATCACGCCGTCGCTCGTCGAGGTGACGAACTTCGACGGCGAGGTCGTCGAGGTCGAGCCGTTCGAGGTGACCTGGGACGCGTCCGCCGCCGACAAGGGCGGATGGTCGTCGTTCATGGCCAAGGAGGTGTCCGAGGAGCCCGAGGCGGTCGCCAAGACCGTGCTCGGCCGCGTCCGCGACGGCGCCGTCGTCATCCCCGAACTGGACGGTCTCGACGAGCTCTTCGCCGGGATCTCCCGCGTCGTCGTCATCGCCTGCGGCACCGCCGCGTACGCCGGCCAGGTCGGCAAGTACGCGATCGAGCAGTGGGCACGCATCCCCGTCGACGTCGAACTCGCCCACGAGTTCCGCTACCGCGACCCGGTGATCGGACCCGACACGCTCGTGGTCTCCATCAGCCAGTCCGGCGAGACGATGGACACGCTGATGGCGGTCAAGTACGCCCGCGAGCAGGGGGCCCGCACGCTGTCGATCTGCAACACGCAGGGCGCGACGATCCCGCGGGAGTCCGACGCGGTCGTCTACACGCACGCCGGTCCCGAGGTCGCCGTCGCCTCCACCAAGGCCTTCGTCGCGCAGATCACCGCGCTCTACCTGCTGGCGCTGCACGTCGCCCGCGTGCGCGGGTCGATGACGGCCGAGCAGATCGCCCGCGAGACGCAGGAGCTCGAGGCCGTGCCGGAGAAGATCAGCACCATCCTGGAGCGGGAGCAGGAGCGCATCACGCAGCTCGCCGGATGGATGGCGGACACCCGGTCCGTGCTGTTCCTCGGCCGCCACGTGGGCTTCCCGATCGCGCTCGAGGGCGCGCTGAAGCTCAAGGAGATCTCGTACATCCACGCCGAGGGGTTCGCCGCCGGCGAGCTCAAGCACGGACCGATCGCGCTGATCGAGCCCGGCCAGCCGGTGTTCGTGATCGTGCCCTCGCCGCGCGACTCCACCGTGCTGCACGACAAGGTCGTCTCCAACATCCAGGAGATCCGCGCCCGCGGCGCCCGCGTCATCGTGATCGCCGAAGAGGGGGATGCCTCGGTGCTCCCGTTCTCGGACGAGGTGCTGCGCATCCCGCTGGCCGGAGCGCTCTTCGAGCCGCTGCTCGCGGTCGTGCCGCTGCACATCTTCGCGATGGGTCTCGCCACGGCCAAGGGTCTGGACGTCGACCAGCCGCGCAACCTGGCCAAGTCCGTCACGGTCGAGTAGACCGCGACACGCCGCCTCCGGTCGGTCCTCCTCCCGCGAGACTGCATCCGCGCCACGAGACAGACGTCGTCACGCGCAGTCTCGTGCGCACCATGCAGTCTCGCGGGAGAGAGAAAGCCCGGACAGGGTGGCGGAACCACCGGGCGTAGGGTTGCGGATGCGGCCACGCCGCGGCATCCGGAAGGACACACATGATCGTGGGGATCGGGATCGACCTCGTCGACATCCCCCGCTTCGAGCAGACGCTGGCGCGTACGCCCCGGCTGCGCGAGCGGCTGTTCTCACCGAGTGAGCAACTGCTCAAGCCGCGCTCCCTCGCCGCGCGCTACGCCGCGAAGGAAGCGCTGATCAAAGCACTCGGCGGCTCGGACGGCGTGCACTGGACCGAGATCGAGATCACCCCGGAAGCCTCGGGACGGCCGTGGTTCACCCTCACCGGTTCGACCGCGGAGGTCGTCGCCGCGCGTGGCATCACGACGCTGCACCTGTCGATGAGCCATGACGCAGGTCTGGCCACCGCCTATGTCGTGGCGGAGGCGGCGGGCGCCCCGGGTGCGGACACGGCACACGAAGAGGAAGAAGAGGCATGAGCGGGTTCCCGGCAGGCGTGACGCGCGAGGCGACGATCGATGTCGGCGCCATCGAGGACAACGTCCGCCACCTCCGACGCCTCGTCGGCGTCGAGGTCCTCGCGGTCGTGAAGGCGGAGGGCTACGGCCACGGCGCCGCCCGCTCGGCGGCCGCCGCGCTCGCCGGAGGCGCGACGCGTCTGGGGGTCGCCGACATCGACGAGGCCCTGGCGCTCCGTCGCGCCGGGATCGACGCCCCGATCCTCGCCTGGCTGCACGCCCCCCACGCGCACTTCGGCGAGGCCGTCGAGCAGGGTGTGGAGCTCGGGATCTCCCACCTCGATCAGCTGAACGCCGCCGCGGCGGCGTCGACGGCCGACCGGCCGGCGGTCGTGCACCTGAAGCTGGAGACGGGACTCGGGCGGAACGGTCTCGCGCCCGAGGAGGCCAGGATCGTCTTCGCGGAGGCGGCACGGCTCGAACGCCTCGGCCGCATCCGTGTGCTCGGCATGTTCAGCCACCTGTCCAACACCTCCGCCGCCGATGACCTCGCCGCCCTGGCCCGTTTCGAGGAGGGCGTGCTGGCAGCCGCATCCGCCGGTCTCGCTCCGCGCCTGCGCCACATCGCCGCCACGGACGCCGCGATCGACCTGCCCGAGACCCGCCTGAACTGCGTGCGGCTGGGCCTCGGCATCTACGGACTGTCGCCCTTCGCGGACCGCTCGTCCGCGGATCTGGGGCTGCGTCCGGCGATGACCCTACGGGCGGCCGTCGCCGCCGTGCGCCGGGTTCCCGCCGGTCAGGGTGTCTCCTACGGGTACACCCACCGCACCGCCCGGGAGACGACCCTCGCGCTCGTCCCGCTCGGCTACGCGGACGGGGTCCCGCGCCAGGCGTCCGGGGCGGGTCCCGTCGTGATCGGCGGGCGGCGGTACCGCGTCGCGGGACGGATCGCCATGGACCAGTTCGTCGTCGACGTGGGGGACGCCCCCGTGGCGGTGGGCGACGAGGCGGTGCTCTTCGGCGATCCGACGCTGGGTGCGCCGTCCGTGACGGAATGGGCGGATGCGGCCGGCACCATCAACTACGAGGTCGTCACCCGGATCGGTGCCCGGGTCCCGCGTCGTCAGACGGCGGCATGAGCGTGCGAGTCCGGTGCGCTCCGCCGTGCGGGGACGTGCGGCGAGACCCGGCACGAACCGTCCCGGAGAGGGGAGGATGGAACGCATGAGTGTTCCCGATGACCTGCTGGGCCGCCGCGAGATCGACTCGCCGGAAGCCATGGAGGAGCTCGGCCGCCGGCTCGGCGCCGCACTCCAGCCGGGCGATCTCGTCGTGCTGACGGGTCCGCTCGGGGCGGGGAAGACCACCCTCACCCGCGGCATCGGCGAGGGTCTCGGGGTGCGGGGCCCGGTGCAGAGCCCCACGTTCGTCATCGCGCGGACGCATCCCTCCCGGGTCGGCGGCGCCCCGCTCGTGCACGTCGACGCCTACCGGCTCGGATCCGCGGCCGAGCTGGAGGACCTCGACATCGACCTGCCGGGTTCGGTCGTGGTGGTCGAGTGGGGCAAGGGGATGGTGGACGGCCTCGTCGACTCGTGGTGGGAGATCGAGCTGGACCGCGAGTGGCACGGGCGCGGCGTCGACACCGCCTGCGGCACGTACTCCCGGGCCACCCTCGACCTCGACGCGGACACGCCGCGCCTGGTCACCATCACGCGCCACCCCTGATCCGAGCTCGCCGGTGCGGCCGGTTCCCCGCGAGACTGCATCCGGGGCACGAGACAGCGCGGGCCACGGTCCGTCTCGTGCCCCGGATGCAGTCTCGCGGGAAAAGAACCGCGGATACCCTGGAAGGGTGATCCTCGGCATCGACACCTCCCTGGGCACGGCCGTCGCCGTGATCGACCCGGACGGCGTCGTGCGCGCCGACATCGGCAGCGACAACCCGCTCGGACACGCGGAGGTCATCGGCGACCTGCTCAGGCAGGCGACGGATGCAGCGGCGGCCACCGCCGCGCACGGCAGCGGCCTGCCCGCATCCGGTCGGGACGAGATCACCCACGTCGCAGCGGGGATGGGGCCCGGTCCCTTCACGGGCCTGCGCATCGGCATCGCGGCAGCACGCGCCTTCGCCCTCGCTCGCGGCATCCCGGTCGTCCCGGTCCCCAGCCACGACGCCGTCGCCCTCGCGATCCTCACCGCAGCCGCGATGGAAGGCCAGGACGACATGCGCTTCGCGGTCGTGACAGACGCCCGCCGCCGCGAGTTCGCGTACACCGTCTACGCGGGCCTCGACGAGGACGGACTCCCTGTGCGGGTGACGGAACCCGCGCTCGTGCCGCGCGACGACCTGGACGAGCGCCTCGCGGAACTGGGCGCCGCGCGGGTGGAGGCGACGAGCGTGTCGGCCCCGTTCCTCGCCCTCGCCGCCGCACGGGCCCTGGCGGCCGGACGCGCCCTGGCCACCGCGGAACCCCTGTACCTGCGCTCCCCGGACGTCACGGTCGGGCACGCCCCCAAGCGGGTCTCGTGATGATCCGTCCCGCGACGATCGGCGACCTCGACGCGATCATGCGCCTCGAGCGGGCCTCGTTCCCGAGCGACGCCTGGAGCGAGGCGATGATGCGGGAGGAACTGCGTTCCCCGCACAGCCGTTACGTCGTGTGGGAGGAGGCGGCCGGCATCATCGGCTACGCGGGATTGCGTGCCGTCGCCGGTGCCCGCGACGGTGACGTCCAGACGATCGCGATCGCCGAGTCCGCCCGCGGCCGGGGGCAGGGCCGGATGCTGCTGCGCACCCTCATCGCCGCCGCCCACGAACGGGGGGTGCGCGATCTCTTCCTCGAGGTGCGCGCGGACAACCCCGTCGCCCAGGAGCTCTACCGCTCGGAGGGGTTCGCGGAGACGGGTCGCCGCCCGCGGTACTACCAGCCCGACGACGTGGATGCGATCGTGATGACGCTGGACGTGGCCGGCTGGGCGGCCGCGCGCGGCGCCGAGTCCGCCGCATCCCCGACCCCGACGTCGCAGGATCGCGCGAACCCCGCAGCATCCGGCGAAGAATCTGCGAACTCCGCTCAGACCTGCGAACATCCCGCAGGAGGATGGTGCACATGACCGCGTCCGAACCCCTTGTGCTCGGCATCGAGACGAGCTGCGACGAGACCGGCATCGGCATCGTCCGCGGCCGTACGCTCCTGTCCAACACGATCGCCAGCTCCATGGACGAGCACGCCCGCTTCGGCGGCGTCGTCCCCGAGGTGGCGGCACGCGCCCACTTGGAGGCGCTGCAACCCTCCATCGAGGCGGCCCTCGCCGAGTCCGGCGTGACCCTCGCCGACCTCGACGCGGTCGCGGTGACCTCCGGTCCCGGCCTCGCCGGGGCGCTGATGGTGGGCGTCGGCGCGGCGAAGGCCCTCGCGGTCGGTCTCGGTACTCCTCTCTACGCGGTCAATCACCTGGTCGGACACATCGCCGCCGACATCCTCGACGAGGGCGCCGAACCCCTGGAGTACCCGACCGTCGCGCTGCTGGTGAGCGGCGGGCACACCTCTCTCCTGCTCGTGCGCGATCTCACGACCGACGTGGAACTGCTGGGCGAGACCGTCGACGACGCCGCGGGGGAGGCCTTCGACAAGGTCGCCCGGATCCTCGGCCTGCCCTACCCGGGCGGCCCGCAGATCGATGCCGCCGCCGCATCCGGCGATCCCGCCGCCATCCGCTTCCCGCGCGGGCTCTCCCGCGCGTCCGACATGGACCGGCACCGCTACGACTTCTCCTTCTCCGGCCTGAAGACCGCGGTCGCGCGATACGTCGAGCAGACCCCGGATGCGTCGGTGCCCGACGTGGCCGCCTCCTTCCGCGAGTCGGTCGTGGACGTGCTCGTGACGAAGGCCCTCGACGCGTGCGCCCGGTACGGCGTTCCCCGGCTCCTGCTCGGCGGTGGCGTCATCGCCAACCGGCGCCTGCGGGAGGTCGCGCTCGAACGCGGCGCCGCCGCCGGTGTCACGGTGCGGATCCCGCCGCTGAGCCTGTGCACCGACAACGGCGCGATGATCGCCGCTCTCGCGTCGGAGCTCATCATGTCCGGGCGGCGGCCCTCGACGCTCTCATTCGGGGCGGACTCCACGCTGCCCGTCACCGAGATCCAGATCGCCGAGGCGGAAGCCGGGGTCCCGGCATGACGGAGCCGCAGCCGCAGCCGCAGCCGCAGCCGGATCCCGATGCGGAGGCGCGCCCGCCTGCCGTCCGCCGCTCTCCGATGCCCGCCGCGCAGGCCCAACCGGTCGCCGGGCCCGCGTCCCCGGCAGCGGATCCGACCGGCCCGCCGCAGATCCGCCCTCACCTCGAGCCCGCGTCCTCGGATGTGGCAGCGCCGACTCCCGAGGCGTCCCTGCCGGGAGCGCACCGCGGTGGCTTCACCCGGCCACCCACCGCGCCGATCGGCATCACGATCGAGCAGATCGAGTTCGTCCCGGTCACCGGCGCGGTCGCCACGCCGCCGCCGCTGCGTCCGGCGAACTTCGCCGCCACCGCGCTCGGCTTCGCGATCGTGGCCCTGATCGCGTCGATGGTGGTCGGGGTCGCCTTCCCGATCGGGGTCACCGCGATCGTCCTCGGTGCGCTGTCGATGCGACGCGCCTTCGAATCGAGGGCGGTCGCGCGCTGGGCGATCGTGCTGGGCGTCGTCTCGGTGCTCTACAGCGCGGGCTGGTTGCTGTGGGCGGCGTACCGGTCCGGCTGGTTCGCCTGACCGGCGGCCTCCATACACGATCCCGCGAGCCTGTGGAAAGTCCCGGCTCCCCGGGCGGGGGCCTTTGCTAGCGTGCAACCGTGGCCGACACCATCGAAGCAGACCCCGACGCGCTGCAGACTCTGGTCGACTCGCTCACCGCGTCGGTCTCCGCGATCGACCTGCAGCTTCAGGGGCTGGACGGCGAGCTGACCTGGCTCATGGGCTCCTGGTCCGGTGACGCGGCGCAGGCGTACCTCACCGCCCAGACCGGATGGAACGGGAGCCTCGAGGAGCTGCGGAGCTGGCTCGGTGCCATGGCCGGCGTTCTGAGCGGGATTTCTGCGCGGTACACCGAGACCGAGAGCACCGTCATCGCACGGTGCTCCTGAACGAAGGAGCAGACCGATCGTCGACGCACCTGACAGCGATGCGCCCGGGGGCGCGGAAGACCTGCTCGAACGCATCACGGCCATGCAACGACGGGCTGAGCAGTCCGTGTTGCGGCTGGAGGAGCTGCAGAGCGAGATCTCCGCGCTCGCGACGCTCCCGGAGGCGACCGCCGTCACGGCGGCCGTCGATCCGGAGGGGCGGCTGACCCGGCTCACGATCGACCGCGAGGCCCGGAAGGATCTCACCGACGAGCAGCTCGCGTACGAGCTCCATCTCGCCATCGCCCACGCCTACGGCGAACGGGATGCTCCCGTCCCGCCCCGTCCCGATCCGGGACTGGATGTCGCCGGCCTCCTGGATCGGATCTTCTCCGGCGCCGAGGCCGCCGCGGCGGCGCCCCAGCCCGAACTCGTCTGGAACGACCGTCGCACCGTCGGCATGAGTGCCGTGTGGGGCGTCATCCAGGACGTCCGCGTGGACCGGGATTGGCTCGGCGCGAGCAGCGAGCTCACGATCGAGACGGATGTGCTCGCGTGGGCGGCAGAAGTCTGGGAGCGATCCGTGGCGGCGCAGAGCGCAGGGGAGGACTGACATGGTCGACGCATTCCGGGTACGACCCGGGGTTCTCGAATCCGACGCGCAGGTGTGGTCCGACTGGGCGTCCCGCCTGAGCACCCTCGGGGAGAGCATCCCCGAGGTGGGCGCGGGGCTGGACCCGCTCGCGTTCTCGATCCTGCCCGGAGCCGGGGAGGTGCGCGACGCGTACGCCGCCGCTGCCTCGACCCTGCGCGCCGCCGTCGCGAAGGGCACGAACCAGTTCGAGGGCATCTCCGGCAAGCTCGCGTGGGCGGCCGCCCAGTACGCCGCCGCCGAAGAGCAGAATCTCGCAGATATCCGTACGGTGAGCGAAAGGTAGCCGATGCATCCCGAAGCGATCGCAGAGCTCATCCTGACGGGCTGCGACAAGACCGAACAGCTCGTCCGGGCGACCGTGGCCGGGGCGCCGGCCGTGATCGACGCCGCTCTGGATGCCGTCCGCGTGGGGTGGCCGGTCTCCGTCCCGCTGCCGGGGTTCGCCAAGGACGGCATCCGCAAGCTGCTGATGGCGGCGGTCGACGAGGCGGCGGAGCGGATCTACGAGGCGATCGAGATGTTCCGGCTCCTCGCACGCTCGGTCGGACGTCCCTCGCTGCTTCGCGCGACCGCGGAGATCCTCCGCACCGCCGTCGAGCAGGGCGGCACGTCTCTCGGCGAGGCGATGCAGCCCTCCGCGCTCGCCGCGCGGGACGACGAGGCCTGGGACTCCCCGGCGGCCGACTCGTACGACACGGCCTTCAGCGAGCAGGTGCGATGCGTCGACCGCATCCCCGAGAACGGCCGCGCTCTGGCCACGACCCTGGACAGCATGGCGGAATCGCTGGAGTCTTTCTTCGCGGAACTGCAGTACGCCTACCTCGGCCTGGTGGTCGGTGTCGCGGGACTCGGCATCGCGATCGCCACCGCCGCTCCGACCCTCGGGGTCGGGGCGATCATCGGCATCGTGGTCACCGTCGTCGGCATCCTCATCAGCCTGGGGAGCGTCGTGATGGCCTTCACGAACTCCTCCAGCCGCAACGCCGGTCTCGCCCGCACGCTCTCCGCTTCGCCCGATCTCGAGTGGACGACGTCCGCTTTCGCCCGGTGAGGAGGACCGCATGAGCATGAGTGATCCTCAGCCCTCCGCCCCCGCCGGCTGGTACGACGCCGGCGTGCCGGGCTGGCAACGCTGGTGGGACGGCACCGCGTGGACCGACCGGCAGCGGCCTGCCGCAACGCCCGCGGTCGCAGGGCCGCCCGCCGAGCCCGCGCAGCCGGTGCGCCCCGGCTGGGGGCAGGGCGCACCGGAGGCGAGCATCATCGCCGGCGTCTTCGCCTGCCTGCTCATCCCGGGCGCCGCGGTGATCGGTCTGTTCGCCCTCGCCGGGAACCCGGTGCTGGTGTTCGGGTCCGTCGTGGCCTGCCTGGCCCTCACCGCACTCGCGGTCGTCGCCTTCCTCAACGCCGCGGCGGCATTCCGGCGGCGGCGCGAGACGCCGCCGGGGTGAGGGTAGCGGCGGTCAGCCGACCCGGTCCGCCAGCAGGGCCCGGTGCCGGCCGGCGACCCGGGTGAGAACGAGCGTGGCCGCGCCGTCCCCGGCGAGCTTCAGCCGGGTGCGCAGCGCTGCGGGGTCCACGTCGACGCCGCGCTTCTTGATCTCGAGGCGGCCGATACCGCGTTCCCGGAGCGCGCGGGCGAGCTTCTTGACGTCGAACGGCACCTCCTCCCGGATGCGGAACGACTGCACGAACGGGCTCGTCACCGCGGTGTCCGAGGTCAGGTAGGCGATCTTCGGATCGAGCATCCCCGCCTCGAGCGACCGGGCGACGTCGCCGATCAGCCGGGCGCGGATGACGGCGCCCTCCGGTTCGTGCAGGAACTCGCCCAGCTCACGGGTCGGAGCGTCCTCGGCATCCGCGCCCGCGGTCAGCTCATGCGTTTCATCGCCGCGGATCACCAGGGCCGCGCGTCGCACGCCAGCGCGGGCGAGGGTCCCCGACCACAGCACGAGCTCCACCGTCGAGCCGTCCACGCTGATCCACTGGGCCTCCGCGTCCGCGGGGATGTCCGCGCGCTCGAACGCAGGACCGAGCTTGATGCCGGACGGGATGCGGGTGGCGAGCTCGAACGCCCAGTCGAGCGGCGGGGTGTAGTCGGCGGCGCGCAGGCGGACCGTCTCCCCGTGCCCGGACGAGCGGCGTGCGGGATCCAGCCACACCGCGTCCACGCCCTCCAGCGGGGTCTGCTCCGCCAGGCCCTGCCGCACCCGCACGTCGGCGCCGAAGGGGGCCAGGTTGTAGGCGGCGACCGCGGCGGTCACCTCATCCGCGTCGACGGCCGTGACGTGCAGTCCCAGCGCGGCCAACCCGAGCGAATCGCCGCCGATGCCGCAGCCGAGGTCGGCGACGTGGGTGCATCCGGCGTCACGGAACCGCCCCGCATGGCGCGCCGCGACCCCGAGGCGGGTCGCCTGCTCGAGCCCGGCGCGGGTGAACAGCATCCGCGTGGCGAAGTCGCCGAACTTCGCGCGCGCGCGGGTGCGCAGCCGCGCCTGTGTGACGACGGCGGAGACGAGCTCCGGCGGATGCCCCGCCGCCCGGAGCCGGCTCACCGCCGACGCCGCGTCACCGGTGGATTCGATCGTTCCGACCTCGTCGAGCAGCCGCAGTCCCTCGGCGGTGAGCAGTGCGCGCAACTCGGCCATCTCCATCCCGCCAGCCTACGGTCCGGCCGCCGTGCCCCCTGAACGCCCATCGGGCCCCTATCGCGTTAGGGGGTTACCCGCACCCGAGGGGGTGAGGCCAGGGAGACGTCCCCGATGTGCGTGACCGGCGGCGCTCGTACCGTGAACCCCACAACCGTAGAGAAGGGGCATGGCCCCGGAAAGAGGGAAAGCGATCATGCCACTCTTCGACGACTACCGTGATTCGTTCAACGCGACCGCGATCGACTCGTTCAACACCGTCAACGACAACACGCTGACCACCGACTTCGGCATCGAGAACTCCGGCAACACGGACAGCTCGACGAACAACAGCAACAACCTGGGCGTGGACATCGACGACACGCTGACGGTCGACTCGAACGACACTTACACCCGGACCGAGACCGACATCGAGGACTCCTACAACGACGTCGTCGACAACTCCATCCGCGACTACTCGGACACCCGGATCGACGACTCCTACAACGAGCTGACCGACAACAGCACGAACAACTCCGGGAACACCTGGACGCTGACCTCCGCCGACGACCGCTCCATCCAGGTCGGCAACCGCGACTACAACACCGGCTTCGGCGACGTGACCGTCGGCGGCGGCGGGGCTGCGGCGGCGGGCGGCGGCGGCGACCTGTTCCTGGACGCACGGGCCACCATCGTCGACCAGTCGGTCAACCAGAACATCGACGCCGGCGTCGTCTTCCAGTCCTCTGCCAGCAACGCCGTGGTCGCCTCGGGTGACGACGCGGTCGCGGCGGGCGACGACGTGCGGATCGAGACGAACCTCGACTCCTCGACGACGATCGTCTCGCTCGGCGGCGATGTGAACCTCGGCAACGAGACGACCATCAACACGACGGTCGGTTCCTACAACACCTACACCGACGAGTCGACCTACACGGACGAGTCGATGGACATCGACATCCGCGGTTCGTACAACGACTTCTCGGACAACTACTCGGCGGTGGACTCGTTCAACGACACCGTCGACTACGCCGAGAGCACGGTCGTCGACATCGACGTGAACGCCATCGTGGACAGCTTCGGCGCCGCAGTGGTGGACGACTCCTTCTGATACCTCGGCCCGGCCGCCGCCACGGCCGGGCCACTCCAGCGCAGAGAAAGCGAACAGGATCATGGCATTCGACGACTTCGAGGACTCCTTCAACTCCCGGGCACGGGACTCCTTCAACACCTCCACCACCAACAACGCCAACCTCAACGTCGGGCTCGACAACGTCGGGAACACGGACAACTCCCAGAACGACAGCGGTAACGCCGTGTTCGACGTGGACAACTCCGCCACGTTCGACTCCAACGACGTCGTCACCGAGACCGAGACGCGCATCGAGGACTCGTACAACACGTCCGAGGACAACTCGGTCGTGGATGCTTCCGACACCTCGGTGCGGGACTCCTACAACCAGTGGACCGACGCGTCGACGAACGATTCGGGCAACTCGTTCAGCTGGACCTCCACCGACGATCACTCCATCCAGGTCGGCAACCGTGACTACAACACCGGCTTCGGCAACATCAACGTCGGTGGCGGAGCGGGCGGAGTGGGCGGCGCCGGCGGCGGCGGCGACGTCTTCCTGGACGGGCGTGCGACGATCGTCGACCAGTCGGTGAACCAGAACATCGATGCCTTCGCGGCCGGCCAGGCCAGTGCGAGCAACGCGGTCGTGGCCTCCGGGGACGGGGCCATCGCCGCCGGCGACGACGTCAGCATCCGCCAGTCGCTCGACGACTCGACCACCATCATCGGCGGCGGGGACATCAACATGGGGAACACCACGACCGTGGACATGGTGGTGGATTCCTACAACGTCGAGGAGGACTTCTCGCAGACGACGGATGCCTCGCAGGAGTGGGAGATCCGCGACTCGTTCAACGACTACTCCGACAACTACGAGGCCGCGAACTCGTTCAACGACGAGATCGCGATCTCCAGCGAGAACGACTGGGACATCGATGCCAACGTGATCTGGGACAGCAGCACGGCGATCATCGTCGACAGCTCGGATGTGGACCTCCCTCCAGCCTGATCCACATCCCCGGCAGGGGTCGTTCCGCGACTCCTGCGCCGATGACCCCGCCGGTCCGCCGTCGGGGTCATCGGCACCTGACACGAGAGGCACCGCTGGACGGTGCCGGAGGAGGCGATGGTGCCGAGCCGAGACGACGTGACGATCCAGAACCCGCCCGGTGCGGCAACAACAGGGACGCAGGATCCGCCGGGTGGGCCGGCTTCCGACTCGGGGGCGGAGCTGATCCAGATCATCACGCGCGTACAGGCGATGTCCGGCGCCCTGGGCCGTGGGGATCTCGTGAACCGGCTCGAGCAGGCGCGTGCGCGCCTGCTCGATCCGCATGTCCGGGTGGCGATCGTCGGGCAGTTCAAACAGGGCAAGAGCAAGCTGGTGAACGCGCTCGTGAACGCCCCCGCGTGCCTGGTGGACGACGACGTCGCCACCACCGTGCCCACTTCCGTGGGGTACGGCGAGGAACCGTCCGCGGCGGTCATGGTGCGCCCGCACGGCGGCACGGACGCGGACATCACCCGGGTGTCGGTGCCGCTGGACCGGCTGGAGGACTACGTGTCCGCGGACGGCGCGGCCGAGCTGGACGGGGATGTCGTCGGAGCCGAGGTGTTCCTGCCTCGCGAGATCCTCAAGGGCGGACTGCGCCTGGTCGATTCCCCCGGCGTCGGCGGACAGGAGTCGACGCGGTCGCTGACCACGCTGGCGGCCCTGTCGACGGCCCACGCGGTGCTGCTCGTCTCCGACGCATCCCAGGAGTACACCGAATCCGAGATGCAGTTCCTCGACCACGCGATGCGCATCTCGCCCAACGTGGCGGCTGTGCTCTCGAAGACCGACGTGTATCCGCAGTGGCAGCAGATCGAGCGCATCGACCGCTCGCACCTCGGCGACGTGGGCAAGATCCCGCTGTTCGCCGTGTCCAGCGATCTGCGGTTGCTGGCGGCGAAGGAGCAGGACCGCGAACTCAACGACGAGTCCGGGTTCCCCGCCCTCGTCGCGCATCTGCGCCGTGAGGTGCTGGGGCACGCCGAGTCGCTGCACCAGCGCAGCACCGTGCACGATCTCGGCTCGGTGCTCGACCAGCTGTCGATGACGATCGACTCGGAGCTGAACGCGCTCCTGCATCCCGAGCGCACACCCGCCATGATCCTGCGGCTCGAGGACGCCAAGGCCCGCGCCGATGAGTTCCGGGGACGGTCGGCACGCTGGCAGGTGACGCTGAGTGACGGCGTGGCCGACCTCATGTCGGACACCGAGCACGACCTCCGCGACCGGCTCCGGAAGGTGCAGCGGGAGGCCGAGGCGGCGATCGACGCCGGCGATCCCGGCCCGATCTGGAGCCAGATCGCCCAGTGGCTCGACGAGCGGGTCGCGACGGTGGTCGCGGAGAACTTCGTGTGGACCTCTGAGCGTGCGCGATGGCTGACCGAGCGCGTGGCGGACGAGTTCCTGCGCGACGACACGCTGATCCCCTACATCGAGGTGGGGGCGACGGATGGCGTGCTCGACCCGGTGGAGCCGCTGCAGCTCCTGGACGAGGGGCGGCTATCGGCGGCGGAGAAGATCTACGTGGGGGTGCGTGGCTCGTACGGCGGGGTGCTCATGGTCGGACTCGCGACGAGCGTCGTCGGGCTCAGCCTGCTCAACCCGCTGTCGCTGCTCGCGGGTGTCGTCGTGGGCCGCAAGGCCTATCGCGAGGACATGGCCACGCGGCTGGCCCGTCGTCAGGCGGAGGCCAAGAACCTGGTGCGTCGGCACATCGACGACGTGGTCTTCCAGACCGGGAAGCAGCTCAAGGACCGGCTGCGGCTCGTTCAGCGCACGGCGCGCGACCACTTCGGGTCCATCGCGGACGAGCTCCACCGGTCCCTGTCCGATTCGGTGCTGGCCGCCAAGCAGGCAGCGGCGAACTACTCGAGCGACCGGGAGGGCCGCGTGGCCCAGTTGCGTGCCCAGCATCAGCGCACACGTCAGCTGCGGGCGTCCCTGCCCCAGCTCGAGCAGTGGGACGGAGGGCAGGGGGCGTGACGGTCACGGCGGAACTGCTCGCCGACGTGCGTGCGGTCTATGCGGACGACCCGATCGCCGGCCGCATCCTGGACGAGATCGACACGCGCCTGCGCGAGCCGGTACGCATCGCCGTGGCGGGGATGGTGAAAGCGGGGAAATCGACGCTCCTCAACGCCCTCATCGGTGAGGAGATCGCGCCGACGGATGCGGGGGAGTGCACGCGCACGGTCATCTGGTACCGGTTCGCCCACACCGCACGCATCACGGCGTTCCTGTGCGACGGGTCCACCCGGCGAATGCCGGTCATCCGCAGAGAAGGGCGCATCGAGTTCGACCTCGGCACCCTGTCCGCGGCGGACATCGAACACATCGAGGTCGGCTGGCCGGCGGAGGCACTCCGATCGCACGTCCTCATCGACACTCCGGGCATCGGCTCCCTCTCGGTGGGGACCTCCGCGCTGTCGCGCCGGTTCCTCACCTCGGCGGACACCCCGTCCGAAGCGGATGCGGTGATCTATCTGCTCCGCCACCTGCACGCGGTGGACCTGGCGTTCCTGGAGGCGCTGCGCGGCGCCGAACCCGGCGTCGCGCCCACCGTGAACGCCATCGCCGTGCTGTCTCGATCGGACGAGATCGGGTCCGGGCGGATCGAGGCGCTGCTGTCCGCCGCCCGCGTGGTCGAGAGGTACCGCCGGGAGGGGGTGCTGAAGGGGCTGGCACTCGCCGTCGTCCCCGTCGCCGGCCTGCTCGCCGAAGCGGCGCGCACCCTCCGGGAGGAAGAGTTCGCGGTGTTCCGCGCTCTCGCGGGACTCGACCGCGCGGAGCGGGAGCGTCTGCTCATCTCCGCGGACCGGTTCGTCCAGCCCCGTCCCGCACCGGTCCCTCCGGCCGCGCAGCGCCGGGCCCTGCTCGAACGGTTCGGGGTGTTCGGCGTCCGGCTCGGGGCGACGCTCGTGCTGGCCGGCGCGTCGACGTCGTCGGAACTCGCCTCCCGGATGGTCGCACAGAGCGGACTGCGTGAACTCGAACGGCTCATCGCCGACCAGTTCCGCTCGCGCGCCGCTGCGCTGAAGTCGCGCTGGGTCCTGCAAGCACTGGAATCCCTGCTCCGCGACCGTCCCCGTCCGGGCGTCGACCGCATCCGTCACGGCATCGAGCGCGCGGCCGCCAATGCGCACGAGCTGCGCGAGCTGAACCTCCTCGCGCGCCTGCGGACGAGGGATTCGCCCCTGGCCGCGGACGAATGGCAGGAGGCCGTGCGCATCATCGGCGGTGAGGGTGTGACGCGTGCGCGTCGGCTCGACATGAGCGAGAGCGCCTCGGAATCGGAGGTGCGGGCGCGGGTGGGAGAGATCGTCGGCCGGTGGCGCACGTACTCCGAGTCGCCCCTGGTGCCGCGGGACGCTGTGGCCGTCTATCAGCTGGTCGTCCGCAGCGCCGAGGGGGTGCTGACCTCCGCCTCGTGAACCGTGCTTCCCCGGGGCCGGACGGGGCACGCAGGGCCGGGTCCTCATCCCCGGCGCGCGGCGGTATCGGGGACCGGCGCGGCTACGAGCGCCCGGTGATCTTCTCGCCCGTGATCCGGTGCGCGACGTCATGCCCGCGCGCCGTCCAGCGCAGCGCCGGCGGCAGGAGCGCGAAGAGGAAGCCCAGCACGAGCAGGCCGATCTGCGTCGCGAGGAGGTAGGCGAGGGGCGCGCCGCGGTCACCGAAGGCGACGAGTTCGCGGGCGGCGAAGAACACGCCCACGAGCACCACGAGGGCGCCCAGCATCCACCATCGGATACCCGGCCGCCGGTTCGCGTACGAGACCAGTGCCGTGACCTGCACGAGCAGGACGGCCACCAGCACGCCGAACAGCGACCAGGAGATGATGTCGGCGACGGTCGTGTAGGTCTCCTCGGCTCGGGCCGGATCCACCTCCTTCACGATCGCGACGATGTCCTCCAGATGGGGTTTGCGGATGATGAAGAGGTAGACCACGCCGACGGCGCCCGCGAGCAGGCTCAGGATCCAGAAGAACTGACTGAAGCGGACCGTGACCGGCGGGGGCAGTGCGACCACGACGGGAGCGCCGGTGGGGTCCACGAGACCCGGGCGGGGCGGGGCCTCGCGGTTGGCGTCGGCCTCGGCGGCCGCGCGCTCGGCCGCGATCCGCTGGGCCTCGGCCCGGCGGATCGCGCTGAGCGTGACCGGCTTGCCGACCAGGGCGACGGTCGGTGTGTTGCTCTTGTCGTTCTGGTCAGAATTGGTCATCGGCCGTGGTGTCGGCGATCAGGGTGTCGGTCGAGTCGAAGACGACCGTCGAGTCCGTGTCGCTCGTGCTGTCCGTATAGGTCGTCGTCGAGCTGTCGAACGAGTCGGTCGCCGTCGTGTCGGTGGACGAGTCGTTGCCCGAGTCCACCGCGATGGTCGTGTCCGAAGCGTCCGTCGTCGTCGACGCATCCGTGCTCTCGTTGTAGGAGCCGTTCGTCGTGTTCGACGTCGTCTCGTTGCCGACGTTCGCATCCCCGCCGGCGGTGATCGTGGTCGAGTCGTCGCGCGACTGGTCGATGTCGACGTCGTCGCCGGCGGCGATCGCGTCGTCCCCGGAGGCGACGATGGCGGCCTGGTCGAAGTTCTGCGTCACGTCTCCCTCGGCCCAGATGTTCTGGTTGACCGATTGGTCGACGATCGTGTCGCGGTCATCGATCCAGGCGAAGTTGTTGACGATGCTGCGGATCTCGTTGATGACGGGGTCCGGGCTCGGCTGCGGGGCCGGGGCCGGGGCGGGGTCGGGCCGCGGTGCGACGGCGGGCCGATCGACGACGACGGGGGCCACGGCGCACACGTCCTCGTAGCGCACGTCCGCCAGGCCGCGCGACGACATCGCCCCGCCCGGATCGGCATCGAACTCGGCAGCGGCGTCGGGGTCGCGCAACAGGCTCAGGATGAATTCGATCAACGCATCGGCCATGGTTGCCAAAGTGACGCTCATGCCTGCCTCCTTCGGGTGGTGTCCTCATCTGACGTTAGGACTTCGCGGGGTCGCCCCGCGTCGGGGATAGCCCCCCGGTCCCCGGGAGGGGACTAGGGAGTGCCCCTGGGTATTACGGGGTTCGCCACGCGGATCCCCCATGCTCGTCGGAACCGGAGCCGTCGCGGTCCTCCACGATCGCCCGGAGCCGGGCGATGAGGTCCGACCGTGACGTCGCCCCGAGACGCCGGCGGATGCGGGCGATGTGGTGCTCGGCCGTCCTCGGTGAGATGAAGATCGTCTCGCCGATCTCGGCGTAGGTCTTCCCGCTGATCACGAGGGCGGCGACCTCCATTTCGCGAGGGCTCAGCATGCTCGGCCCCCGGCCGGCGCTGGCCGGCTGCGGGTGCTCGGCATCCGGCGCCTCGCGGTTGGGGTGCAACTGACGCGCGGTGGAGAGGAGCCGCGCGACCGTGCGCCGCTCCTCCGAGCGGCCCGCGCCGTGGGAGGCCAGGCGGGCGCCATCCCAGGCCAGACCCACCTTCGCGAGTTGCGCGGCGGCGTGCTCGATCGCGTCGACGTCCACGGCCCCCGTGAGCGCTTCGGTCCAGACCTTCCCCGCCCGGGACATCGCGGCCGCGACCGGGTTGCTCTGGGCCGCGGTGACCAGGGCGCGGGCATGCCGGGTCAGCTCATCGGGCCGACCGAGGAGTACCCCCTTCTGGAAGCCCGCCCAGTGCAGGGGGGCGGACCATGCCGGCGGGTTTCCGAGCCGGTCGACGAGACGGAGCGCCTCGGCGAACGCGCTCTCGAAGCGCTCGGCGTCGCCCAGGAGCGCCGCCGTCGTGACGAACTCCGTCACCGGGAACAGGCTGAACAGGTCGGGCTGCACGTGCATCACGTCGTCGCGTACCCGGTGCCACACGGTGGGGAGGGTGGCCGGGTCGCCGTAGCGCCGGGTGTGCCCGATGACCACCGCATCCCGCAACAGCCGGTCCCGCGCACTGAGCTCACCGGGGATGGCACGCACGTTCTCGAGGCGCAGGAGCGTCTCGTCGGGATGCTGACGCCGGAGCGCCACCCAGGCCGTCCAGAGGAGCAGCCGCGGCTTCGCCCAGGCGCCGCCGTGGCCGCCGCGGTGGGCGGTGGTGAGGATGCCGTGCGCGACGTCGAGCTCGCCGGTGTTCACCGCGGTCAGCGCGGCGAGCACAGCGGGGAGCTCAGGGATCGGGCCGTGCGCCCCGGACTCGGTGTACCGTTCGGCGGCACGGACCATCTCGTCCAGCGCTCCGGTCGCCGTCGGGGTGACCCCGGCCCGCAAGCCGCGACCGAGGAGCCGCATGGAGACGGAGAGGGTCGACGGGTAGGTGCGGAGAGGGGCGGCGATCCCCAGCGCGGACTCCAGGGCGTCGCCGTCGCCCGAGCCGAGCGCGGCGATCGCGGCGTGCGCGGCCACCCGCGGGTCGGAGATGTCTCCGGAGGCGTACGCGTCCGTGCTGATGGACATGAATCCGCGGGCGGCCCACACCGATCCGGCGATGTCGACCGCCTCGTCGTGCAGCGGGTGCCCGGTCGGCACTTCCGCGCTGTCGATCAGGGCACAGGCCCGGTCCAGGTCTCCGCGCGTCCAGGCGGCGCGGGCGAGACGCACGGCGATGGCGGTCGGGTCGGCACCGGAACTGGCGGCGTTCCGGTACAGCTCGGCGGCGCGGACGGGATCGCGCTCCAGCATCGCGTCGCCGAGCTCCACCAGCGCGCTGGCGATGCGCGGGTCGGTCAGTCCGGTGAGCAGCTCCATCACCTCGTTGCTCGGGCGCGACCTACCGCCCGACAGCAGCGCGATGAGACGGTCCACGGGGATGGTGGCCAGCACCGTGGTGCGGACGATGGGCACGGGCCGGCCGTTGCGCAGGAGCAGGCCCTCGGCGTATCCGGCCATGGCGGTCTCGTCGGCGTCCGCGTCGGCCGTTCCGGCGACGTTGAGGCACTCGCTCTGCACCCGCGCGGCGACGGCAGGCTCGATCGTGTGCAGCCGAGCCGCCACGATCTCGGTGAGCGCCGTCTGCACCGCACGATGTTCGGGATCGTTGCACGGCCCGGTCCCGTGGGCCAGGAGCGCCTCCCGCACCAGCCAGGTCACCGCTCCGCAGAGTTCGAGAAGCGCCGAGAGGCAGGTCTCCGGCACTGTGGTGCCTTCCCGGGCGAGGTGGGAACGCAACTCCGCCGCGCCGAGGTGGCCGAGCACGATCGGGGGGCGGCCCTGCTCGAGCTGACGCGCGATGAGGCGCAGCTGTTCGCTCCGCGGCCACGGCCGGCATGCCAGCACGACGCCCGCCTCGTCATCCTCCAGGCGCGATTGCAGTGCGAGGAGCTGGGACTCGGTCATCAGATGAGCGTCGTCCACGAACAGCACGGCGTCGCGCGGGAGGGTGGAGAGGTCGGGGTTCGACGACGCGAGCGCCACGTGCGTGCCCCGGCTGCGCAAGGTGGAGCGCAGATGCTGGAGGACGAGCGACTTCCCGGAGCCCGCCGTGCCCACCACGAGTGCGCGGGGCGCGCGGGACGCATCGCCGGTCAGTTCACGGACCCGCGCATGCGCGAGCCTGGTCCAGACGAGTTCGGTGGGGGAGCTCTGCGTATCAGGTGCGGACGCGGTCATGAGTACCTCCGGTCGCCTCCCGGTCAGCTCACGGCGCGTGTTCCTCGGCCGGTTCCGTCGACTGCGTCGTCGACGAGCTGGGATCGGGCTGCGGTTCGGGTTCGGGTTCGGGTGGGGGGTCGGCTGCGGGCTGCGGTTCCGGCGTATGCGCGGGCGGTGTGTCCGGATCGGGTCCGGGATCGGGGTGGGTCACGACCGGATCCGCCGGGGTGACGGGGCCGGAGTCCTCCGCGACCGCCGGGGGCGGTGTCGTCGCGGAGGGCTGGGGCGTGGCGCTCGGCTCGGTGGTCGGCGTACGGGGATTCGCGGGCGTCGTGCCGCTGGACGAGGACGAGCTCGTCGGTTTCTCGGGATCGGGCTCGCGGCGCGTGTCGGGCGCTGCGGACCTGGACGCTGCAGGCTTGCGGTCGGGGGAGGCCGTGCGAGGGGTGGTCCAGTCGTCCGCGGGCTCCTCCGCGGCGACGGGCGACGCAGGGGCGGCGATCGCCGCCCCCCGGTCCGCGCGTGCCTCGAGCGCGCTCAGAGACAGGATGCTGTTCCCGCCCGCGAGCGTCAGCGACGTCGATCCCGATGCCAGCGAACTGCCGCTCGAGACGACGATCCCGGCGGCCAGGACCAGCACCGCGGTGCCGGTCGCCGCCGCCGGAGCGATCCGACGCAACCAGGACCGTCGCCGGGCGATGACCGCGGGCGCGGCCCCGATCGCCGTGTGGGCGAGGGGTATCGTCGTGTCCGCGTCGAGCGTGGCCGCGCCGAGGGAGCGGGCGGCGCCCACGGTCACCACGGCCTTCGGATCGATCTCGACGACGACGGGGCGGTCGAAGCGCTCGGACAGCATCTGCGCCACCCGCGGAATCCGGGACGATCCGCCCACGAGCAGGACCGCGTCGAGCTCCGCGGCGGAGATGCGGGCCGATTCGATCACCCGCGTCAGAGTCTCCATCGTGCGCTCGACGATCGGCTCGATCATCGCCTCGAGCTCGCCACGGGTGAGGCGCACGCTGCCGCCCTGGCCGACGATCACCGGGACAACCGTCTCCGAGTCGAAGGAGAGGGCTTCCTTGGCCTCGGTGCACTCGCGTCGCAGGGCGGCGGCGGCCAGCGGCGGTGCGCCGAGGAACTCGGGCGATGTCGCCGTGAGACCGGTCGACTGGAGCACCCGGGCGAGGACCGCGTCGTCGACGTCCCCCCCGGCGGCGTCATCTGCGGCGAGCGGTGTGCCGACGATCCGCAGCCGGTCGGAGCCGCGCTCCTTGCGCAGCACGACGGCCTCGAATCCGCCGCCGCCGAGATCGTAGACGGCGAGGGCGCGACCCGGCCGGAGCGGGGTGGCGGTCTCGTACTCGGCTGCGGCGGCTTCGGCGCCGGTGGTCAGCGCCACCCCGGTCAGGCCCGCCCGTTCCAGGGCGGCGCGGACGAGGTCGGTGCGGTAGTCGCCCCAGGTCGCGGGGACCGTGACCGCGATGGCGGACGGATCGGCGGACTCACGGTCCTTCACGGACTCGACGACCCAGCCGACGATCGCGGCGAAGACGTCGGCCGGCATCAATCGGCGGTCGCCCACGACGAAGGGTGCATCGTCGCCGATGCGGATGCTCACGGCCCGCAGCGCCCGGTCGGGCTGGACGAGCGCGCGCCGGTCCGCCGCATCCCCGAACTGCAGCCCGGATTCGCCGACGAAGACGGTCGCCGGCGCCGCGTCCCGGGCGCGCCCCAGAGCGACGCTCGTGGTGCTGATTTCCCCGGTCGTCGCCTTGCGTGCGACGGCAGCACTCACTCGAGACGTCCCGACATCGACGGCGAGAACGTACTCACCCATATTTGCCCCCTCAGGAGTGGTACAGGGCCTGTATACCACCGCATGGCCATTTGGGGGACACGTCCGCCGCAGATTAGGGGGCCGGACGATCGGGTCCTCCGTCGGACGGGCTCGGCCGCGCCGGGACGTTAGGGGGAGGAGGGGAGATTACGGGGTGGACCCGCATTGGCACTCGCGTTGCACGAGTGCCAGTACGCCTCTACACTGGCGTTAGCACTCTCGGTGTGAGGGTGCTAATGAGTCTTCCGTTTCACGAAGCGAGAAAGAAGAGGTAGACCGTGTCGGTTTCCATCAAGCCGCTCGAGGACCGCATCGTCATCCAGCAGGTCGAGGCCGAGCAGACCACCGCTAGTGGCCTGGTCATCCCCGACACCGCCAAGGAGAAGCCCCAGGAGGGCGAGGTCGTGGCTGTCGGCCCCGGCCGCATCGACGACAACGGCAACCGCGTTCCGCTCGACGTCGCCGTCGGCGACCGCGTCATCTACAGCAAGTACGGCGGGACCGAGGTCAAGTTCGGCGCCGACGAGTACCTCGTGCTCTCGGCCCGCGACGTCCTCGCCGTCGTCGTTCGCTGACGAACTCGTCGAAGGGCCCGTCCACTCCGGTGGACGGGCCCTTCGTGGTTCCTGCGACCCGCGCGTGCGCCGGCCGGACCTAGGCTGGGCCGGTGACACCGACTCCTCCCGCCGAGCAGCGCACCGCCGGCGGCCTCTACGCCTTCGGCGCGTACGCACTCTGGGGCTTCCTCCCGCTGTACTTCGTCCTGCTGGCGCCGATCGGTCCGTTCGAGATCGTCGCCTGGCGGATCCTGCTTTCGCTCGTCTTCTGCGCGATCCTCATCGCCGTGACGCGCTCGTGGCGCCGGCTGGTCGCCATCCTGCGTCAGCCCCGTCTGGTCGGGCTGACCGTCCTCGCCGGGCTGCTGATCTACGTGAACTGGCAGGTGTACCTCGTCGGCGCCCTCACCGGGCACGTCATCGAGACGAGCCTCGGGTACTTCATCAACCCGATCGTGACCGTCCTGCTCGGTGTGCTGCTGCTGCGCGAGCGACTGCGCATCGCCCAGTGGGTCGCGATCTCCCTGGCGGCGGCCGCGGTCGTGGTCATCGTCGTCGGGTACGGCGCGTTCCCCTGGATCGCGCTCAGCCTCGCGTTCTCGTTCGCCTTCTACGGGCTGGTCAAGAAGAAGATCGGGCCGTCCGTCGACGCCGTGAGCGGACTGACCCTGGAGTCGCTCTGGTTGGCCCCCGTCGCCATCGTGCAGCTCGCCGTCGTGGCAGCGCTCGGCGGCCTGGCGTTCACCTCGGTGGGGGGCGGCAAGCTGCTCCTGCTCGCCTGCGCCGGCGTCGCCACCGCGGTTCCGCTGCTGATGTTCGCGTCGGCGGCCCGCCGGGCCTCGCTCACGACGCTCGGGATCATGCAGTTCGTCGCGCCGGTGCTCCAGTTCATCATCGGCGTCTGGCTGCTCGGCGAGCAGATGACGCTCGGCCGCTGGATCGGTTTCGCCATCGTCTGGGTCGCTCTGGTCATCCTGACCGTGGACTCCGTCGTCGCCGCCCGAGCCGCCCGGCGGACGCGTCGTGAGGCATCCCGCGTCCCGGACGTCCCGGACCTGGTCTGACGCGCGCCACGCGGCGTTCGTCGGGGACGGCGCGGAAGCCGTCACGGGACCGTGACCGGGATGTATCACATCGTTAACGCACCGCAACAATGCGGTGCGCTTGGTGTGACTAGTGTGAACACACTGGTCCGGCCCCGGCCTTCGGGGCCGCGTTTCACACATCAAGGAGCACTATGAACGTCTTGAATCGTTCGCGCTCGGGCAAGATCCTCGGCGGTATCGCCGTGGTCGGTGTCAGCGCGCTCTTTCTCGCCGGTTGCTCGGGCGGAGGCGGAAGCGAAAGCTCCTCGGACGCACCCGACGCAGGCGGCGAGCTCGCTCTGAAGATCGGCACCGCGCTGCCGCAGACGGGCAACCTCGCGTTCCTGGGCCCGCCGGAGGAAGCGGGCGTCCTGTTCGCCCAGTCGCAGATCAATGATGTCTCTGCGGACACCGGGCTGACCCTGGACGTCGTCTTCGGCGACTCCGGTGACACGGACAACAAGGCGTACGAGACCGAGATCCCGCGTCTGCTCGGCGAGAACGTCTCCGCCATCATCGGCGCAGCATCCTCGGGCACGTCGCTGCAGTTCATCGACCAGGTCGTGGGAGCCGGGGTCATCCAGTTCTCGCCCGCGAACACGTCGGACGCTTTCACCACGTACGAGGACAACGACCTGTACTTCCGTACGGCGCCCTCGGACGTGCTGCAGGGGGAGGTGCTGGGCAACCTCATCGCCGAGGACGGCAACCAGACCCTGGGGCTGCTGGTGCTCAACGACTCGTACGGCACGGGGCTCGCGAAGTACATCACGGAGTCCTTCGAGGCCGCCGGCGGCGAGGTCGTCGCCGCGCCGACCTACAACACCGGTGACACCACGTTCGACGCGCAGATCAGCGAGCTGCTCGCGGCCGACCCGGACGCGATCGCGCTGATCACGTTCGAAGAGGTCAAGACCATCCTGCCGACTCTGTTCGGGGCGTTCCCGGCAGAGGACCTGTACTTCGTCGACGGCAACCTCGCGCAGTTCGGCGAGGAGTTCCCGGCGGGTTCGCTCACCGGCGCGAAGGGGACCTTCCCGGGCACGAACGTCGACGACCTCGCCGCCTTCACGACCGACCTGAACGAGTTCTGGGTCAGCGAGGGCAACGACGAGCTCACCGAGTACACCTACGGTGCGGAGTCGTACGACGCCACTATCCTGATCGCGCTGGCGAGCCTCGCTGCCGGCTCGACGGAGGGTGCGGAGATCGCGGCGAAGCTGCAGGAGGTCTCCGGCGGCTCGGGTGACGGCGAGAAGTGCACGACGTACGCGGACTGCGCCGAGATCATCCTCGGTGGCGGCACGGCCGATTACGACGGCATCTCCGGACCGATCACGTTCGACGAGGTCGGCGACCCGACCGAGGCGACGATCGGCATCTACCAGTTCGGCGAAGACAACCGCTACAGCGCGTACGAGGGCTGATCCCTCCCCGCTGAGCAGACGACGGTCCCGGTCCTCGGACCGGGGCCGTCGTCGTTCCCAGGTGGTGGGTGGTGGGTGCGGGGTGCGGGGCGGTGCGTCCCGGACAACATTCCGGAATAGCTTCCGGTTGGCCCGGCTCACGGCGGACACCGCGGGGAGGGCCGTGGGTATTCCGGAGTGTTGACCACGTAGGAGGTCATGGTGCCTCTCCTCCCGGGGCGGGGGCCCAGTCGGCCCTACGCCGGGGTCACGGCGGATATGCCGGAACAACCCCGACGCAGCGCTACGCGCCGGCGTCCGGGCCCGGGCGCGGGTCCTTTGTCCCGGAATGCTGACCGCGGATCCGGCCTCCACAGCGGGACCATCGGGGTGTCTGTCCACCGCAGAGCCCTGCCGCCGTCGGAGGGTGAGGCTACCGCGGGATGCTGCCGTGGTGCTCATGCATCCCGACCGTGTGTACGCGCACGCCGACCTGAGGAGCTGGGGACTGTCCCAGCGGCGCATCACGCACCTCGTACGCTCGGGTGAACTGCTGCGGCCGCGCCAGGGTGTATACCTGCATCCCGCTTCCTCGTCCGCGGCGACTCTGGCCGCACACGTCGGCGGTCTCGTCGGCTGCACGACACTGCTCGCGGAACGGGGGGTGTTCGTCCTGGACCGCGGGCCGGTCCACGTGCAGGTCCCGGTGCACGCGACCCGCCTCCGTTCGGCCTCCTCGGTGCGCCTGCACTGGGCGCCGCTCCACCGCAGGCCCGATCCCCGTGCGATGCACGTAGACGTGTTCGACGCGCTCCTGCAGGCGACGTCGTGTCAGCCGGCACGTGCGGCGATCGCCACGCTCGACAGTGCGCTGCACCTCGGACTCGTGCGGGCGGATGAGGTGGACGAGATCTTCCACCTGCTCCCGCTGCGTCGCCGGGCGCTTGCGCCGCTGGTCGACGGCCGGGCGGAGGCGGGGTCGGAGACGTTCATCCGGCTGCTCCTGCGTTCGCTCGGCCTGCGTTTCGAGTGTCAGGTCTGGATCGACGGCGTGGGGCGCGTCGACTTCCTCGTGGAAGGGTGGCTCGTCATCGAGTGCGACAGCCGTGCGCACCACGGTGGGTGGGAGGCGCAGGTCGCCGACCGGCGACGTGACCTGCGACTCGCGGAGCGCGGCTACGCGTGCATCCGCCCGATCGCCGCGGACATCTTCGCCGATGCGCCGACCATCGGCCGGGCCGTCGTCGCGATGCTGGCCGGCCTCGGGCCGCGGACGGTCAGCACTCCGGACCTTCGGCGTCGCCGGAGGTCCGGACAGGGTTGAGCAGGGCGGAACGTGCGGTTCTTCCGGAAGGTTGTCCGGGCACCCGGCACGCCAACCCGAGCAGGCATCGCCCTGCCAGGGCGTCCCGCGGCGCGCGCCCCGGGCGCGCACACCGGGTCCGGCGCGCCCCGGGCACACACCGCGTCCGGCACCCGCGGGCGAGTGGGTCAGGTACCGAGGGTGCCCAGGTACAGCTCGGTGACCTTGGGATCTCCCAGCAGCTCCCGCCCGGTGCCGGTGTAGGCATCCCGTCCCTGGTCGAGGACGTATCCGCGGTCGCAGATCTGCAGGCAACGGCGGGCGTTCTGCTCGACCATGATGCAGGTGACGCCGGCCTTGTTGATCTCGGACACCCGGATGAAGGCCTCGTCCTGACGCACGGGGGAGAGGCCGGCGGACGGCTCGTCCAGGAGCAGGACCTTCGGGTCCATCATCAGGGCGCGGCTCATCGCGACCATCTGCCGTTCGCCGCCGGAGAGCGAGCCCGCACGCTGCTTGAGCCGCGCGCCCAGCTCGGAGAAGATCCCCGTCACGAACTCCAGGCGCTCCTTGTACGCGGACGGGCGCTGGTACAGCCCCATCTGCAGGTTCTCCTCGATCGTGAGACTGGGGAAGACGTTGTTGCTCTGCGGGATGAACCCGACCCCGCGTTTGACGAGCTTGTCCGGCTTCTGTCCGGTGATGTCGTCGCCCTCGAGCGACACCGTCCCCGAACGCACGTTCACCTGACCGAAGATGGCGCGCAGGAGCGTCGACTTACCGGCACCGTTGGGCCCGATGATGCCGATCAGCTCGCCCTGATGAGCGACCAGCGAACATCCGTTGAGGATGTTGACGCCGGGCAGGTACCCGGCGTGTACGTCGTCGACGAAGACCACGGGGGTCCCGGTCTGCACGGGAGCGCTCATTTCTCGGTCTCCTCTTCGGCGATGCCCTCATCCACCAGCTTTTCCGCGGAGGCGACGGCGGACTTCTCCGCATCCGTGGTGGGGTCCGCGTCGACCACATCGATCCTGCCGGTGACGACGCCGAGGTCCAGCTCCTGGTGCGCGCCCAGGTAGGCGTCGATCACCGCGGGGTTCCGCATCACGGTGTGCGGGTCGCCCTCGGCGACGATCCGGCCCTCCGCCATCACGATCACCCAGTCCGCGATGTGGCGCACCATGTGCATGTCGTGTTCGACGAACAGGACCGTCATGCCCTCGTCCTTCAGATCCAGGATCTTCTCGAGGAGGGACTGGGTGAGGGCGGGGTTCACCCCCGCCATCGGCTCGTCGAGCATGACGAGCGTCGGCTCGGTCATGAGGGCGCGGGCCATCTCCAGCAGCTTCCGCTGGCCGCCCGACAGGCTGGCCGCGAAATCCGCGGCCTTGGTGTCGAGCTTGAACTTGGCCAGCAACGCCATGGCGCGTTCCTCGATCTCGGCGTCCTGCTTGCGCCAGAGCGCCGGGAGCATCCCGGCCCAGAACCGCTCGCCCCGCTGACCGGTCGCGCCCAGCTTCATGTTGTCGAGCACCGTCAGCAGGCCCAGCGCCTTGGTGAGCTGGAACGTGCGCACGAGTCCCATACGCGCCACCTTGTAGGCGGGCATGTTCGAGAGTGAACGTCCTTCGAAGCTCCAGGTTCCGGCGTTGGGCTTGTCGAAGCCGGTGAGCAGGTTGAACAGGGTCGTCTTGCCGGCACCGTTGGGGCCGATCAGTGCGGTGATGGCGCCGCGCGGGATCTCGATGTGGTCGACGTCCACCGCGTTGATGCCGCCGAACGTGCGACGGACGTCGTCGGCGACGATGATCGGGTCGACCTTGGCGACGCCGGGCGCCGCCTCGCCGACGTGGAGGCCGGTGGTCTTCTCGCGCGGGGCGGGGACGACGACGGATTCGGCCGGGTTCTCACTTGACAAAGGTCAGCTCCTTCTTGTTGCCGAGCAGACCCTGTGGCATGAAGATGACCAGCAGCATCAGCGCGACGCCGACGAGGATGAACCGCAGCGTACCCGCCTGGATCTGCGACATGAAGGGGAGTACCCCGGCTTGCACCAGTGCGGGCAGCACGTTGGAGAGGAAGGTCTGCAGCACCCAGAAGATCAGCGAGCCCAGCAGCGGCCCGAAGACCGTCGCCGCACCGCCCAGCAGGAGGGCCGTCCAGACGAAGAAGGTCAGCGACGTCACGTAGACGCCGGGGCTGACCGCCGATGGCAGGGCGTACACGATGCCTCCGGCCGCGGCGAGCACCCCGCCGAGCACGAGCGACTGCATCTTGTACGCGTACACGTTCTTGCCGAGGGAGCGGACCGCATCCTCGTCCTCGCGGATGCCCTTGAGCGCGCGGCCCCAGGGGCTGCGCATCAGCATCCAGACGACGAGGACGGCGAACGCGAGGGTCAGCAGACCCATGATGCGCACCCACCACTGGTTCTCGTTGTATGTCCAGGGGCCGAGGCCGTACGTCCCTTCCGGCAGCGGGTTGGCTGCCCGGAAGCTGCCGTGGTAGCCGCTCAGCCCGTCGGCGGAACCGGTGACCTCGTCGAAGGCCGTCGTGAGGAAGAGCAGGCGCACGACCTCGGCGGCCGCGATCGTCACGATGGCGAGGTAGTCCCCGCGCAACCGCAGCGTCGGGATGCCGAGGATGAGGGCGAACAGCGCCGCCGCCACCAGGCCGATGATGGCACCGAGCCACCAGGGGAGTCCGAAGCTCAGGATGGAGATCGCGTAGCCGTAGGCGCCGATCGCCATGAAGCCGGCGATGCCCATGTTGATCAGGCCGGCGTAGCCGAAGTGCACCGCGAGTCCGAGGGCGGCCAGCGCGTAGCCGATGGTCGCCGGACTCAGGATGGAGGAGGCGGTGTTGGAGAAGATCTGAAGCCAGTCCATGGGTTCGCCCTAACCTATTCTCTCGCGGCGGCCGAGGATGCCCTGTGGTCGGAAGAGCAGGATGACGATGAGGACGAACAGCGCGCTCGCGTACTTGAGGTCGGACGGGATCCAGAGGCTGGACACCTCGACCAGGAGCCCCACGATGATCGCGCCGATCAGCGCACCGTACGCCGTGCCGAGCCCGCCGAGGATGACGGCGGCGAACATCAGCAGGAGGAGCTGCGCGCCCATGTCCCACTTGATGCCCGGACGGTAGTAGGCGTAAAGGATGCCGGCGAGACCGGCGAGTCCGCCGGCGACGATCCAGACCACCCGCACGACGTGGTCGACGTCGATGCCGGATGCCGCCGCGAGCGAGGAATTGTCCGAGATCGCCCGGGTCGCCTTCCCCAGCCGGGAGCGGGTCAGCCACAGGGCGAAGGCGACGATGACGACGATCGAGATCCCGATCGAGATCATGTCGATGATCCCCATCTGCACCGAGCCGAAGAGGTTGAACTTCGGCGCGGAGGCGTAGGGGAGCTGGATGGTGCCGCCGCCGATGAAGAACTGGTAGACGTAGCGCAGCGCGAGTGAGAGGCCGATGCTCACGATCATCAGCTGCACGACCCCCACCCGGCGCCGCCGGAGCGGGCGCCAGAGCAGGGCATCCAGGACGAACCCGAATCCGGCGCTCAGGATCACGGCCAGCGGATAGCCGAGCCACCAGGGGAGCGCGAAGCTCGCGGGGCCGACCAGGAGCAGGGCGACGATGGCGCCGAAGCTGACCATCTCGCCGTGCGCGAAGTTGGAGATACCGGTCGTGCCGTACACGAGGGTCAACCCGACGGCGGCGAGGGCCAGCATGAGCCCGAAGCTCAGGCCCTGGACGACGCGCTGGACGAGCTGGTCGGCGAAGCCGGTGACGTTGCGTTCCCCTTCGCCGATGAAGAAGTTGACCGTGACACGGCCGCCCGCCCCGACATCCACCTCCTTCTCGTTGGGGGTGTCCGATGCCTCGTCGACGACCGCGATACCCTCGGGCAGGGTGTCCTCGTCGAGGGTGACCGTGTACGTGTCGCGCTCGGGGACGCCGACGCGCCATTGGCCCTTCTCGTCGGTGGTCACGGTCTGTTCCCCGCCGGGGCCGTCGACGACGAGCTCGACTCCTTCGAGCGGTTGCCCGTCGAGCTGGACGTTGCCGCTGATCCGGTAGGGATCGTCTTCTGCGGCCAGGGCGGGACTGGGCAGAGCGAGGAGGCTGAGCAGCATCGCGATCGCCGCACCGAGCAGTGCGGTGAACAGGACGCGTCGCCTCGGGCGCTGCGCTGTGGTCGTGGGCCTCACTGATCCTCCAGGTGGCTCGGCCACCGTACGACGACATGTCCATCGGCAGTGACGAACACCGTACGAGCGTAGTGTGTCGAGGGTGTTTCGGGGCGGGAAACCGCGGAACTCGTTCGCGGCGGCCCCCTCTCCCTCGCGCGCGGGAATGAACACGGTCTCCGCGCGCTTAGAATCGGTGGACGGCGGGAGGATCGGCTCTCCCGCGCGCCGGTCGATGCCGTCCTGTTCGATGTGCACCGTCGGCAGGGGAGGAGAACTCATGGACAACCACGATCCGTTCGGCTTCGTCGGACTGACCTACGACGACGTCCTGCTGCTGCCCGGACATACCGACGTGATCCCCAGTGAGGCGGACACGTCCTCCCGGGTGACGCGGCGGATCACGGTCGCGACGCCGCTGATCGCCGCGGCGATGGACACGGTCACCGAGACCCGGATGGCGATCGCGATCGCCCGTGAGGGGGGTCTCGGCATCCTGCACCGGAACGTCTCGATCGCGGAGCAGGCCGCCATGGTCGACCGCGTCAAGCGCAGCGAGTCCGGGATGATCTCCGACCCGGTCACCACCACGGCCGACGCGACGATCGAAGAGGTCGACGCGCTCTGCGCCAAATACCGCATCTCCGGGCTCCCCGTCATCGACGACGATGGCCGTCTCATCGGCATCGTCACCAACCGCGACATCCGGTTCGTCTCCGGCTTCGAGCGCAAGAGCACGTACGTGCGCGACGTGATGACCCGCGAGGGCCTCATCACCGCGCCCGTCGGCGTCAGCGCCGGCGACGTCATCGCGGCGTTCGCGAAGCACCGCGTCGAGAAGCTGCCCCTGATCGACGACGACGGCAAGCTGGCCGGGCTCATCACCATCAAGGACTTCGACAAGAGCGAGAAGTATCCGCTCGCCACCAAGGACGACCAGGGCCGGCTCCGGGTCGGTGCCGCCATCGGGTTCTTCGGCGACGCGTTCGAGCGCGCGCAGGCCCTGCGCGACGCGGGCGTGGACGTGCTGGTCGTGGACACGGCCAACGGGCAGTCCGCGGGCGTCATCGACATGGTCCGCCGCCTGAAGGCCGACGACTCCTTCGCGCACATCGACATCATCGGCGGCAACGTCGCGACCCGTGAGGGTGCGCAGGCGCTCGTCGACGCCGGCGTCGACGCGGTGAAGGTCGGGGTCGGGCCGGGCTCCATCTGCACGACCCGTATCGTCGCCGGCGTAGGGGTCCCGCAGGTCACCGCCATCTACGAGGCGTACCAGGCCGCCCGCGAGGCCGGCGTCCCGGTCATCGCCGACGGCGGGCTCCAGTACTCCGGCGACATCGCCAAGGCGCTCGTGGCGGGCGCGGACACGGTGATGCTCGGGTCGCTGTTCGCCGGTACCGATGAGTCGCCCGGGGAGATCGTGTTCCAGGGCGGTAAGCAGTTCAAGCAGTACCGCGGCATGGGATCGCTCGGGGCGCTGCAGACGCGGGGCAAGAAGACCTCGTACTCCAAGGACCGGTACTTCCAGGCCGACGTCCCGAACGACGACAAGCTCATCCCCGAGGGGATCGAGGGGCAGGTGGCCTACCGCGGCCCGCTGTCGGCGGTCGCGTACCAGCTCGTCGGGGGCCTGCGTCAGTCGATGTTCTACGTCGGCGCGCGCACGATCGAGGAGCTGAAGGCCAAGGGCCGGTTCGTCCGCATCACGCCCGCCGGTCTCAAGGAGTCCCACCCGCACGACGTGCAGATCGTCGTGGAGGCCCCGAACTACAAGCGCTGAGCGCAGGCACCGCGAGCGGGCCCGCCGCGGCCCCGCTCGCGGTGCTCGCCCGCGCCGGGCCGCACCCGTGGCCCGCGCGCCGCTACAGTGTGCCCATGATCCGGCGACGTCACCCCGCAGCCGACCTGGCGACGACCCGGCTGGAGGCCTTCACCGACGGCATCTTCGCCATCGCGGCCACGCTGCTGGTCCTCGACCTCACGTCCCACACGGTCGGCGACGTCGGCTCCGACACCGAGCTCTGGGCGGCCCTCGGTCACATGTGGCCGCTGTTCCTGAACTTCTCCCTCAGCTTCGTCCTGTTGTGCCTGCTGTGGATGACGCACGTGCAGCAGTTCGAACACGTCGCCCGGGTCGACCCGGCGATGGTGTGGCTGAACAACGGTCGTCTCCTGTTCATCGTGCTCATCCCGTTCGCCACCGGGCTCACCACCGAGTACTCCTCGTACGTGGCCGGCCGGATGGCGGTGCCCGTCGCGTTCTTCTTCGCGATCCTGTTCAGCCGGCTGCAATGGGAATGGGCGGTTCGCCGTCGGTCGGTCATGCTCCCGGACCTCACGGACGAAGAGGCCCGCAGCTCCGGACGGGGTGCGCTGAGTGCCCTGATCATCGCCGCGGTCGTGGTCGCGCTCTCCCCGCTGGTCGGGTCCCTCGCCTTCCTGCTCTGGTTCGCCGACGGACTGCTGACCAGGCTGCTGCGCGGCGAGGGGATATCCCGCGAACCGCGGGGCGGTGACGACTGAGCGCGTGCGGCGTATCGTTCCGGGCATGTGCCGCAACATCCACACCCTGCACAACTTCGAGCCCGCCGCATCCGACGCCGAGGTCCACGCCGCCGCGCTGCAGTACGTGCGCAAGATCGCGGGGACCACGAAGCCGTCGAAGGCGAACCAGGAGGTCTTCGACCGTGCCGTGCATGAGATCGCCCACGCCACGCAGCACCTGCTGGCGGGCCTCGTGAGCACGGCCCCGCCGAAGAACCGCGAGGAGGAGGCGGAGAAGGCGCGCGACCGCGCCGTCAGATCGGGCCGATACGCGCAGGTCTGATCCGCCGGGCGTGCTCGCAGGGAGCCCCGACTAGGCTGGAGGGGTGACGATGGAGATCGAGATCGGCCGCGCCAAGCGCGCCCGCCGCGCATACACGTTCGACGACATCGCTGTCGTACCCTCCCGGCGGACCCGCAACCCCGAGGATGTGTCGACCGCCTGGTCGATCGACGCGTTCAGCTTCGACATCCCGGTCCTCGGCGCACCCATGGACTCTGTCGTGTCGCCCCGCACGGCGATCATGCTCGGCCAGCTCGGCGGCCTCGGCGTCCTCGACCTGGAAGGTCTGTGGACCCGGTACGACGACCCCGAGCCGCTCCTCGCCGAGATCGCCGGACTGCCCGATGACGAGGCGACGCTGCGGATGCAGCAGCTCTACAGCGAGCCGATCAAGCCCGAGCTCGTCCGGGACCGGCTGGCGGAGATCCGTGCCGCCGGCGTCACCGTGGCAGGTGCCCTCACCCCGCAGCGCACGCAGGACCTCTACGAGACGGTCGTCGCTGCCGGTGTCGACCTGTTCGTCATCCGGGGCACCACCGTGTCGGCGGAGCACGTGTCCTCGGTCGCCGCGCCGCTGAACCTGAAGAAGTTCATCTACGACCTCGACGTGCCGGTCATCGTGGGCGGCGCCGCGACCTACACGGCGGCGCTGCACCTGATGCGCACCGGCGCTGCAGGCGTCCTCGTCGGCTTCGGCGGCGGAGCCGCCTCGACCACCCGCGCAACGCTGGGGCTGCACGCCCCGATGGCGACGGCGGTGGCGGATGTCGCCGGCGCGCGGCGCGACTACCTGGACGAGTCCGGCGGGCGTTACGTGCACGTCATCGCCGACGGCGGCGTGGGCACGTCCGGCGACATCGTCAAGGCGCTCGCGATGGGCGCCGACGCGGTCATGCTGGGCGTGGCGCTCGCTCGGGCCACCGACGCGCCCGGCCACGGTTTCCACTGGGGTCCCGAGGCGCACCACTCCCGCCTGCCGCGCGGTCGCCGCGTGCACGTCGACCAGGTCGGCACGCTGGAGGAGGTCCTGTACGGTCCCGCCCCGGTGGCGGACGGCACGGCCAACCTGATCGGCGCGGTGCGCAAGTCCATGGCCACGACCGGGTACTCCGACCTCAAGGAGTTCCAGCGGGTCGAGGTCGTCGTCGCGCCGTACAGCCGGTGACCACGTTCTCCGGCGGTGTGATCCGGTGAACGATCAGCCCGTCCCCGCATCCGAGCCCGAGGTCTTCCCGCCGACGCTGCGCGAGGTGATGCTGCGTCCGCAGTGGATCCTGATGCTCCTGCTGTGCCTGGTGGTCGCCGGCATCTTCGCCTGGCTCGGCCAGTGGCAGCTCGGCCGGGCGGTCGACACCGCGCCGCGGGAAGAAGGCGCGACGGAGCAGGTGATGCCGATCGAGGATGTCGTGGAACCGGGCTCCTACCTGACCGATCCCCTCGTCGGACAGCGCGTCGTCGCGACCGGCGCCTTCGTGCCGGACGATTTCATCGTCGTCTCCTCGCGCTTCAACGACGGGGAGCAGGGCTACTGGGTGACCGGTCAGTTCCGCATCGACGCCCCGACGCCGACCTCCGTCGCCGTCGCGCTGGGGTGGGCGGAGACCCTCGACGAGGCCGAGGCCGCGGCATCCGCGCTCGCCGCCGAAGCGGGGGAGACCCTCGAGGTGACCGGACGTCTCATCCCGGATGAAGGCATCCTCCCGCCGGGCCCCGGCGTCGACCCGTTCGAGCTCACGCGGATGTCTCCCGCGGCCCTGCTCGGTCGCTGGCACGACGTCACGGACCTCGACGTGTACCGGCAGTTCATCGTGTCCGACGAACCCGCGGCCGGGCTGGTCACCATCCATTCCCCGGCGCCGGATTCCGGGACGACGGTGAACTGGCTGAACATCTTCTACGCCGCCGAGTGGGTGATCTTCGCCGGCTTCGCCTTCTACCTCTGGTATCGGCTGGCCAAGGACGCCTGGGAGAAGGAGATCGAGGACCTCGAAGAGGCCTCTGCCTGACCCCCGCCTTTCTCGCGAGACTGCACGTGATCCACGAGACGGACGCTGGTTACGTCCGTCTCGTGCGGGGTATGCAGTCTCGCGGGAAGTGGGGCCGTCGCGCGCCGCAGGAGCCCTCGGTAGCGCCCCGCGCGGGGGAGGCGCCCAGGCGCCGCGGGTAGGATGGAGGCATGCCCCAGCCCAAACTCGCCTCCTTCCCGGCGATCCGTGGGGCGCTGCGCTTCTACCAGATCTGCTCGGTCATCACGGGTATCGGTCTGCTGCTCCTGGTCGCGGAGATGATCCTCAAGTACACGCCGCTCGCGGTGGAGGTCTTCGCCGGCGGCTCGGGCGGATTCCTGTGGCTGGCGCCCGTCGTCCCCGGTCCCGAGGGGGAGCTGCTCTCCACCGGCGACGGACTGAACCTCTCGCTCGGCATCCTCGTCGTCCACGGCTGGTTCTACGTCGTGTACCTCTTCGCATGCTTCCGCATCTGGAGCCTGATGCGGTGGCCGCTCTGGCGCCTGCTGCTGCTGGCCGCCGGTGGCATCGTCCCCTTCCTGTCGTTCGTCATGGAGGCCATCGTGGCCCGTGACATCAAGACGTACCTCGCCGCGCGTGAAGCGGCCGAGGCCGTTCCCGCACCCGCAGCCGCAACAGAGAGCCCCCGGTGACAGAGCAGACCGAAACCTCCCAGCGTCCCGTCCTGGTCGTCGACTTCGGCGCGCAGTACGCGCAGCTGATCGCCCGACGCGTCCGTGAGGCGGGCGTGTACAGCGAGATCGTCCCGCACACCGCCACCGCAGAGGAGATCTCGGCCAAGAACCCGGTCGGGATCATCCTGTCCGGCGGCCCGTCCTCCGTGTACGAGCCGGGTGCTCCCAGCCTCGACGCCGGCGTCTTCGACCTCGGCGTCCCGACCCTCGGCATCTGCTACGGCTTCCAGGTCATGGCCAAGACCCTGGGCGGCGAGGTCGCCAACACGGGCCTGCGCGAATACGGCGCGACGGATGCCACGATCATCACCGACAACGTCCTCCTCGACGGCCAGCCGGTCGAGCAGAACGTGTGGATGAGCCACGGCGACCAGGTCGCCGAAGCCCCCCCCGGCTTCCAGGTGCTCGCCCGCACCGCGGCCACGCCGGTCGCCGCGTTCGGCGACGACGTCCGCAAGTTCTACGGCGTGCAGTGGCACCCCGAGGTGAAGCACTCCGACCACGGTCAGGCGGTGCTCGAGAACTTCCTCCACCGCGCCGCGGGTCTTCCCTCGGACTGGAACAGCGGCAACGTGATCGCCGAGCAGGTGGAGAAGATCCGCGCGCAGATCGGCAGCAGCCGGGTGATCTCCGCCCTGTCCGGTGGCGTGGACTCCGCGGTCTCCACCGCGCTCGTGCACAAGGCGGTCGGCGACCAGCTGACGGCCGTGTTCATCGATCACGGGCTCCTGCGCAAGGGTGAGCGCGAGCAGGTCGAGAACGACTACGTCGCCTCGACCGGCGTCCGGCTCATCACGGTCGACGCGCGGGAGACCTTCCTGAACGCGCTGGCCGGTGTCAGCGACCCGGAACAGAAGCGCAAGATCATCGGGCGCGAGTTCATCCGCGCGTTCGAGAAGGTGCAGTCCGACCTCATCGCCGAGGCGGCGGCGGAGGGCGACCCCATCCGCTTCCTCGTGCAGGGCACGCTCTACCCCGACGTCGTGGAATCCGGTGGCGGCACCGGTACGGCGAACATCAAGAGCCACCACAACGTGGGCGGTCTCCCCGAGGACATGCAGTTCGAGCTCGTCGAGCCGCTGCGGACCCTCTTCAAGGACGAGGTGCGCGCGATCGGCCGCGAGCTGGGGCTGCCCGAGGCCATCGTCGGCCGCCAGCCGTTTCCGGGGCCCGGCCTCGGCATCCGGATCGTGGGCGAGGTCACCGCTGATCGTCTCGAGATCCTGCGTGACGCCGACGCCATCGCCCGCGCCGAGCTGACCAAGGCCGGTCTCGACAACGAGATCTGGCAGTGCCCGGTGGTGCTGCTCGCGGACGTCCGTTCGGTGGGCGTGCAGGGCGACGGCCGCACGTACGGTCACCCGATCGTGCTGCGTCCGGTCTCGTCCGAGGACGCGATGACCGCCGACTGGACGCGTCTGCCGTACGACGTACTCTCCAAGATCTCGAACCGCATCACGAACGAGGTGCGCGACATCAACCGCGTGGTGCTCGATGTGACCTCGAAGCCCCCGGGGACCATCGAGTGGGAGTGATGTGAGGGATGCCCCGGGCCGTGCGCCCGGGGCATCCGTCGTACGCGGGGTCACGTCGGGTGGCCGACGCGTGGGATGCCGCGCCGCTCACTCGATCGGGATGTCGGTGAGGCGGTAGGTCGTCGACCACGCCGACCCGCCGTCGGTCTCCAGCGTCAGGGTCTCGGCATCCGGTACGTCGGGGAAGAGAGCGAGGAAGCGCAGCGTCTGTCCGCCCGAGGCGCCGTCACGCCCCTCGGTCTGGCCGGCCAGGCGCCACTGGACGTCCGATCCCCTCGCGCCGATCGGGTAGTCCAGCGGATACAGCGCGCTCGTGCCGACCACGAGACGCGGTGCGAACGGGTAGAGCCGCGTGCCGGCACCCTCTCCGCGGTAGCTCCACGGCCCGGGCGAGAGGTTCGCGACCGTGCCCACACGGTACGCGCCGTCGTCGGTGCGCGTCGCTTCGACCACGACCGACAGCATCCCGTCCACCCTTCGCGCCGAAGGCACCGCGACCTGGAAGGTGCCCGCGGCGCCCAGGTCCAGCTCCACGCCCTCGGGACCGGGGGCGATCGGCCCGTCTTCGAACGGCGGCAACTGGCCCTCGGCAGCGACCTCGGTCTGGCTCAACCGGGTGGTGGTGAGGGTGAGGGACACGCGTCGATTCAGCTGCCGGTTCGCGTCGGAGTCGTTGGCAGCCACCGGCGCGCTCTCGCCCCGGCCCGATGGGCGCAGCTCGAACTCGTCCGATTCCAGGAGGCTGCCGAGGGCGTCGGCGACGGCCGCGGCCCGCGCCTCCGACAGTGCCTGGTTCGACGCATCGTCGCCGACGTCGTCGGTGTGGCCCACGATGTCGACCACGCCGGCTTCACGAGTGCCGAGGGTCTCGACGACGCTGCCCAGGATCGTCGCGGCATCCGCGCCGAGTTCGGCCGACCCGAAGGCGAACAGCACGTCGCCGCTGAGGCTGATCTGCAGCGTTTCGCTCGACTGCGTGACCTGCACCGCCCCGTCCAGCTCGCGCGTGGTGCTCTCCAGCGGCACCACCGGGGCCTGGTCGATGTCGTCCAGGGCCAGGTCATCCTCGGTTTCCGGCGGCTCCCCGTCGACGACCGGGAACGCATCGAGGTAGGCGCCGGGGAGCACGAGCCCCATCGCGGCATCCGCCTCTTCGGGGGCGGCGAAGACCCGCTGCAGCCGTACGGGTTCGGCCCTCACGGTCAGCGACCGTGTGACCACGCTGCCGATCGGGGCGCCGGCCGCATCGACGGCGGGAAGATGGATGCTTCCTGAGGTCGCGTCGATCAGCCGCAGGGCGCCGCCGGCCACCGGTACGCCGGGTATCGTCTCCAGGTCGAACCATGCACTGGGGGAGATGAACTCCTCGCCTTCGGGAAGCTCGACCGCGGTGATATCGGCCGTGAGGACGAGGTGGTCATCGATCCGGACGAGGGGATGGAGCGCGACCTCGATCTCTCCGCCGGAACCGGTCACGGTGACCGTTTCGACGACCTCGACGACCTCGTCGGTCGCGGCCGGGGTATCGGCGGGGTCGGGGTCGGGGGCGGGCGCCGCGGCGCATCCGGTGAGCACGAGGGCCAGTGCCAGTGCCGCGCCGTATGCCGATCGTTGTGCCGTACCCATACTGTTTCCCCCCTGTCGTCGCCGCGGTACCCGTGCCCGCGGTGGTGTGTCCGAGCGTATCGACGCGGACCGCGCGGGCACTTTGCGATTGACAAAACACCGCCCGAGCCTCTCTGCTCCGCCGGCGCGGATGCCGGCGCGGATGCCGACGCGTGGCGGACGCGGCAGGATGGGGGTATGAGCGATCGGTTCGTGCGGCCCACGGCGGTGGACGCGGTGGTGAACCGCGTCGTCGGATTCCTCACCCGCATCGGTCTGCCGCTCGCGGGCAGCCGCGTGCTCGCGGTGCGCGGACGCACGAGCGGGGAGTGGCGCACGACGCCGGTCAATCCGCTGCGGGTCGGCGGGGGCGTCTATCTCGTCGCGCCCCGGGGTCATGCGCAGTGGGTGCGGAACCTCCGCGTGGCCGGCGCAGGAGAGCTGCGCGTGCGGGGACGGGCGACCGCGTTCCGCGCCATCGAGGTGCGCGATGACGACAAGCCTCCGATCCTGCGCGCGTATCTGAAGTCCTGGGCGTGGGAGGTGGGCCGCTTCTTCGAGAACGTCGACGCGGGGTCGCCCGACGAGCGACTGCGCGAGGTCGCGCCGGGGTTCCCGGTGTTCCGGATCGAGCAGGTGGCGGGGTGACCGACTTCCCCGACGCGTGGTACGTGAGCCTGTCGAGCCGGCTCGTCCCCGACCTCGACGGCGGCTTCACGATCGCAGCGCTCCGGCGCGCTCGGCACATGGCCGACGCTGGCGTGGACGGCGGGCGGGGGCCCGTGCTGCTCACCGTCGATCCGGGCACGCACGCGGATCACGACGCGCATCGTGCGGAGTTCGTGCGGAGAGGGCTGCTGGAGGACCCCGCGCGGCTGCGCAACCTGTTCGACGAGGCGGCCGATCCGCACGGCGGCGCCGCCGCGTGGCTGCGGGCGGCCGCGCACGCCGGCGAACCGGATCCGGCGTTGACGTACCGCGAGATCCCCGGTGCGGACGGTCGCGCGGTGCTCGAACTGCCGGTGCTCGCGGGCGATCCGGATTGGCACATCAGCACGGCACCCGTCGTCGTGCGCGCACGCGGCGGCGCGGTCGCGGGCGTCCTGGACGGCTTCGGTGCGCTGTACCGCGCGTGGCTGGACACGGTCGTCGCGGGCCTGCGCGCGCTCGCGGACAAGCCGGTCGCTGTGGTGTGCGAGTCGCGTCAGCTCGGCGAACTGCTCGTCGGGTGGGCGGATCCGGACGTGCGCCTCATACACGCGATCCACACGATCCACCTCGAGCCGCCGTACACGCCCGACGCGGGGCTGAACCCGTTGTGGACGCGCTGGTTCCCGCTCGCCGAGCGCTTCGACGCCGTGCTGTGGCCCACCGCCGCGCAGCACCGCGACGTGAGCGCGCGTTTCGGCGCGTCGGACGTGCATGTCGTGGCTCCGCACGGCGTCGCCGCCGCGGCATCCGTCGTCCCCGCGCGCGCGCGGGACGCGGGCCGCGTCGTGATGCTCGGCCGCCTCGCGCCGGGCAAGCGCGTGGATGCCGCGATCCGTGCGTTCGCGCGCGTCGTGGCGGCCGTGCCGCATGCGCGCCTCGACGTGTACGGCGAGGGCGCCGAGCGCGACCGCCTGCAAGCCCTCATCGAGGAGCGCGGCCTCGCCGCGCACGTCGCGCTGCGTGGCGCGACGCTGGATCCGCGTCGTGTGCTCGACGAGGCGTCGGTGTATCTGCAGACCTCGGCGTTCGAGGGGCAGGGGCTCGCGCTCGCGGAGGCACTCGCACACGGGTGCCCCGCCGTCGTGTTCGACATCCGCTACGGGCCGCGCGACCTGCTCGCGCACGGCGGCGGGATCCTCGTTCCCGACGGCGATGAGGACGCGCTCGCGGCCGCGCTCATCGACGTCCTCACGGATGCCGCACGGCGCGCGCGCCTCGCGCGCGACGCGGTCGCGGTATCCCGTGCGGTGGATGCCGAGCACGCGATGAGCGCACTCGCGTCGGCCGTGGCGGACGTGCTCGCGCGTCCGCGGCGCACCTGATCCGGCAGGGTCAGACCGCTGATTCCGCGGAGACACGGCGCGGCCGCGATCGGCGGCAGCGGCGTTTTGGCGCGGCATAGCCGGATCTATAGGCTCGGCTGAAGAGGACGAATACCGGGGGGAAGCGGACCTTGCCAATGCTGTCGGACGAGCTCGCGGGTGAGTCGTCTCGCATCGACCTTGAGCGCGCCGTCACCCTGGACGACGTGACGGGAGCGCTCGAGCGGCTCCGGCTCGGCTGCGGGGCCGTCTCATACGCGACGCTGGCGGCGAGGATCGGGGATCGCCGCGCCGGGTCGGGCCTGTCGCCCGCAGCGGCCCGCGTCCCGCGCTCCACGGTCTACGACGCGTTCCGCGCCGGCCGCACGCGGATCAATCCGGCGCTCATCGGCGAGATCGTCCTCGCGCTGACCGACGACGCGGATGAGGCGAGGCGCTGGCGCGAGCGCGCTGTCGACGTCATGGCGGGGGTTCCGCCGACGCCGCTGCGACCGCCCGTTCCCGAGGTGCGCGTCACCCCCGACGCCGGCCACGCGCTCGTCGCCGCGACGCAGGCGAAGCAGCATCGGCGTCCCCTGGTCGCGCTCCTCATCGTGGTCGCGGCCTTCGCGCTGAACAACCTCGGCGGGCAGTTCGTCGCCGACATCGGCGTCCCGCTTTTCCTCGACATGACGGGCACCGCGGTCGCTGCGCTCGTCCTCGGCCCGTGGTACGGCGTCGCGGCGGCGCTCGCGAACAACATGCTGGGCTCGCTGCTGGAGGGCGATCCGAACACGCTCTGGTTCGCACTCGTGAACGTGGCCGGCGCGCTGATCTGGGGGTACGGGGTGCGCGCGTGGGGGATGGGCAAGACTGCGCTGCGCTTCCTCCTGCTCAATGCGATCGTCTCCGTCGCGTGCTCGATCGTCGCCGTGCCGATCCTCGTGCTCGTGTTCGGCGGTTCGACCGGGCACACCGGGGAGGATGCCCTGGGTGCGCTCGTCGCCGCGCTCGGCGCTGGGCTGTGGACGGCCGTCTTCTCGACGAACCTCGTCCTCTCCCTCGTCGACAAGCTCATCAGCGGCTACCTCGGTCTGCTGGGCGTCTGGCTCTTCGCGCGGTACGGGGATATCCGGCCCGCCTTCGGCAAGGACTGGGTCCCGGGGGCCGACCCCCGGGACCCGGTCCCACCTCCGAGCCCGCAGCGTGAGAGCGGGAGCAGCCGCTCGAAGTCGGCGCCGTAGGTCGTGATGTCGGTCACGGCGTGGGTGACGGGGGTCGCGTCGATGGAACTGCTCGGCGCGTTCCGCCTCGGCGGCAGCGTCGACGACGCGGTCGAATGGGGCCTCGCCCACATCGTGTCGAGTCTCGCGCCTCACGCCCACGGATCGTAGGACGCGAGCAGCTCGCCCTGCGCGGGCCGCGACTCCTCCGGCACGTGCTGCAGATTGACCCGCACGCGGTACCACAGCGAGCTCGAGCCGCGCATGCCGTCGACGAGCACGTCGGCCGGATGCAGCATCCCCGCGACCTCCGGATGCTCCGCCTTCCACCGGTCGAGCAGCTCGAGGGCCTCGGGCTTGGTCTGCGTGCGGGCGATCTCGATGAGCGGCATCGTGGAGGCCCGCCGGCCCGAGCCGTCCGATCCGCGGGGCGGCTTCTCGGCGGGGCCGAGCTGTTCGGCGAGGCGCAGCAGGCCGTCCAGCGTGCCGACGGCGTCGTCGATGCCGCGGTGCGGGTCGCCGATCGCCGCGAACCGCTCGAGCACGCTCGGCACGGTGAACTCCTCCGGCCGCCGCTCGCGCACCTCATCCCACGTGAGCGGGGTCGACACCCGCGCATCCGCGAGCGGACGGATGGAGTAGGCGGATGCGACCGTGCGGTCCTTCGCGTTCTGGTTGAAGTCGACGAACACGCTCTCGCCGCGCTCCTCCTTCCACCACCGCGCGGTGGCCAGGCCCGGGGCGCGGTTCTCGACTTCGCGCGCGAGGGTCTCCGCCGCCAGGCGCAGTTGGCGGAAGCCCCACTGCGGTGCGATCCGGACGAGGATGTGCAGGCCGCGCGATCCGCTCGTCTTCGGCCACCCCGTCAGGCCGTACTCGTCGAGCACGTCGCGGGCGATGAAGGCGACGTCGACGATCTGCGACCAGTCCACGCCGGGCATGGGGTCGAGGTCCACGCGGAGTTCGTCGGGGTGGTCGAGGTCTTCGGCGCGCACCGGGTGCGGGTTCAGGTCGAGGCAGCCGAGGTTCGCGATCCAGGCGAGCCCGGCCGCATCCCGGACGACGGTCTCCTCGGCCGACGTCCCGCTCGCATAGTGCAGGGTGGCGGTGCCGATGAAGTCCGGATGCTGCTCCGGGACCCGCTTCTGGAAGAAGGCCTCCTGCTCGATGCCCTTCACGAAGCGCTTGAGTACCATGGGACGTCCGCCCGCGCCGCGCAGCGCGCCGTCCGCCACGGAGACGTAGTAGCGGGCGATGTCGAGCTTGGTGAGGCCGACATCGGGGAAGACGACGCGGTCGGGGCTCGTGATGCGCACTTCGTGCCCGTCGACCTCGAGCATGTGCGCAGGCGTCTTCGCAGCACTCATGCCCGCGAGGGTAGCCCCGCGTCCCGCTCGCCCGCAGCCCCTTGCGCCCGGTGCACCCCCCGTCGACTCGCCAGGTTCTGCGGATCGGAGAGCCCTCGAACCCGCAGAAGCTGGCGAGTCGACCGAGGGAGGACGGGGGAAAGACGAAGGGGCCGTCCGGAACGGACGACCCCTTCGTGGTGGTGCGGGTGCGGTCAGTCGTTGCCGCGGAGGATGGCGAGGATCCGCAGGATCTCCAGGTACAGCCAGACGACCGTGACCATGATCCCGAAGCCGCCCATCCAGCCGTAGACACGGGGAGCGCCGTTGCGCACGCCCTGCTGGATCGAGTCGAAGTCGAGCACCAGCGAGTACGCGGCCATGATGACCACGAGCACGCCGATGATGAGGCCGAGCGGGATGCCGAAGATCTCCTGGCTGCGCAGACCGAAGGCGCCACCGGCCAGCGGCACATTGAACAGCATGAGACCGACGTTGATCAGCGAGAAGACCAGGTAGCCGATCATCGCGATCATGAAGACCTTCGTGGCCTTCTTCGACGCGCGCACCTTGCCGCTGGCGAACAGGGCGAGGGTCACACCCACGACCGCGAGGGTCGCGAGCGTCGCCTGCACGACGATGCCGGGCCACAGGAACTCGAAGAACGCGGAGATACCGCCGACGAAGAGACCCTCGAACGCCGCGTAGGCGAAGATCAGGCCGGGACGGATCTTCTTGCGGGAGCCGAAGATGACGACCATCGACAGGACGAACCCGACGAGCGCGCCGATGAGCATGGGCGCCATCGAGGGGTTCGGGTTGATGGCGGTGACGCCCGCCATCGTCCACATCCAGCCGGCCACGGCGCCGACGACGAGGATGCCGAACAGGGCCAGGGTCTTGTGGACGGTGTCCTCGACGGTCATCCGGCCGGTCTGGGCGGCGCCGGCCGGCGGCGCGGCGAAGGCACCCTCGATGCGTGCCTGGGCGGCGACATCGACGCCCTGCTGCGGTGCGGGCGGAGGAACGAGACCGGCGGCACGGGCTCCGCCGGGGTACGACTGGGCGGCGTTCCGGTCTTGGAACGCCGGGTTGTTGAACGCGGGGTTGGACGAAGCCATCGGCAGGGTCACACTCCAGAGTCAGGTGGCGGCACGGTGCCGCACCCCCACGATATCCCAGTGTTTATGCGGGAAGGGAGGGTTCCCACTGTGAGTGGGCTATGAGGCGGCGACGCGCGCGCTGAGGCGCCGTGCCGACGGGATAGCCTGGCCGCGATGCCCCCGCTCGTGATCGGCCACCGCGGTGCCCCCGGCTACCGTCCGGAGCACACCCGTTCCTCGTACGAACTCGCGATCGCGAGCGGTGTGGATGCGGTCGAGCCGGACGTGGTCGCGACGAAGGACGGCGTGCTCGTCGTCCGCCACGAGAACGAGATATCGGGCACGACGGACGTCGCCGCCCATCCCGAGTTCGCCGATCGGCATCGCACCAAGCGATTCGCCGGGCACACGCTGACCGGCTGGTTCACGGAGGACTTCACCTGGCCGGAACTGGCCACGCTCCGCGCCCGCGAGCGGCTGCCGGAGATCCGCCCGGGAAGTGCAGCGCACGACGGCCGGGAGCCCATCCTGCGCCTGTCCGATCTGCTCGCTCTCCTGGCCGCGGCGGGGCGGCCGGTGGGACTGGTCCTCGAGATCAAGCATGCGGCGTACTTCGCGGCGATCGGTCTCGACCTCGTGCCCATGATCGAGCGGGACCTCGCCGCATCCGGGTGGACGGATGCGGACGCACCCCTGATCGTGGAGTCCTTCGAACCCACCGTGCTCGCGCGGCTCCGCGAGCGGGGACTTCCCGGCACCTACGTCCAGCTGATCGAGGCCGCCGGCTCGCCGGACGACCTGGTGCTCGCGCAGGGAGCGGCCGCGCCGACGTATCGCGAGATGGTGTCACCGGCGGGTCTGGACCGCCTCGTCGGCCCCGCCGACGGCATCAGCGTGGACAAGAAGCTCATCCTCGGGAAGGACGGGGGAGGGGCCGCTCTCGTCGCCGCGGCGCACGACCGCGGCCTCCAGGTCTTCACCTGGACGTGCCGGCCGGAGAACCGCTTCCTGTCGCGCCGGTTCCGTGCCGGCGGCGATCCCGCGGCCCGCGGCGACTTCGTGGCGGAATGGACGGTCCTGCGCGAAGCGGGCGTCGACGGGGTCTTCGTGGACCACCCCGACCTCGGCGTCGGGCTCTTCCGCTGAGCTTCCCCCGGGGGGACCGTTCTGCCAGGGTGGAGCGGTGACCCACGCCGGAATCGACGTCGTCGACGTACGCCGTTCCTTCGGGCCGGTGGAGGCGGTGCGCGGGGTGACCCTCACGGCGCAGCCCGGCCGGGTGACCGGGCTGGTCGGACCGAACGGCGCCGGAAAGACCACGCTGCTGCTGATGCTCGCGTCCCTGCTGCAGCCGGATGCGGGCGCCATCCGGATCGCCGGGGTGGACCCCATCGCCGACCCGGCCGCCGCGCGCCGGATGATCGGATGGATGCCGGACGCCCTCGGCGCCTGGCCCGCGCTCACCGCACGCGAAACGGTGGCCGTCTCGGCCCGGCTGTACGGGATGACCCGGGCACAGGCCGCGGAACGGGCGGCGGCACTGCTCGCGCACGTGGGTCTCATGGAACTCGCCGATGCCCCCGCACGGGTGCTCTCCCGCGGTCAGAAGCAGCGCCTGGGCCTGGCCAGGGCCCTGGTGCACGACCCTCAGGTGCTCCTCCTCGACGAGCCGGCCTCCGGTCTGGACCCGCAGGCGCGCATCGACCTGCGCCTGCTGCTACGGGGTTTCGCCGCCGCGGGACGCACCGTGCTCGTCTCCAGCCACGTGCTGGCCGAGCTCGACGAACTGGTCGACGACGCGGCGTTCCTCGTGGCCGGCCGATCGGTCGCCCGACCGGACGAGCAATCGGCGCGCGCACGCGCCTGGCGGATGCGGGTCGCCGGGCCCCCCGTCTCCCTCGTCGGCATCGCCGGTGCCCTCGGCCGCAGGCCGGAAGAGGTGACGGTCGACCGCGGCACCTTCCTGCTCGCGTTCGAGGGGGACGACGCCGCCGCCGAGGGACTGCGCGCGCTCGTCGGGGCGGGACTCCCCGTCGTGGAGTTCGCCCCGGCGGTGGGCCGCCTGGAACAGGCCTTCCTGGATCTGGGAAACTCGCCGGAGGAGCGCGCATGAACTCCTCGCGGCTGTGGACCATCGTGACGCTGGAGCTGATGCAGCGGGTGCGTTCGGTCGCCTGGTACGTGCTCCTCGGGGTGTTCGCGGCGATCCTCGTCGGCGTCACCGCACTGTCCTTCCTCGCGTTCAGCGGGTTCAGCGGCTGGTCGAACGGCGCGGGCAGCGCCATCTACTCGGTCATCGTCTACGTGGTGCTCCTGCTGGTCGTCCTCGTCTCGCCGACCCTCGCCGGGAACTCCGTGAATGGGGACCGCGAGCAGGCCACCCTCGCTCCGGTGCAGGTCACGCTCGCGACGACCGGGGAGATCATCGTCGGAAAGCTCCTGGCCGCCTGGATCTCCGGGTTGGCCTTCGTGGCCGTCGCCGTGCCGTTCCTCATCGTCGCGACGGTCGCGGGGGGTGTGACGCCTGCCGGACTCCTCGTCCCGCTCGCGGTGCTCATCGCGGAGATCGGCGTGTTCTCCGCCATCGGTGTGGGGCTGAGCGCGCTGATCGCCCGCCCGCTGTTCTCGATCGCCGCCACGTATCTCGTCGTGGCGGCCTTCGTGATCGGCACGCTGATCGTCTTCGGGCTCGGCGGCGGTGCGACCCGGTCCGAGACGACGACGCACAGCCGTTACGTGGAGTACACCGGGGACGGTCGCGAGCTCGGCTGCACCGACTGGGAGACGCAGACCAGCGAGGTCCCGCGGTTCGACCGCGTCTGGTGGGTGCTCGCCGCGAACCCCTTCGTCATCGTCGCGGATGCGACGCCCACCACGTATGACCGGTACGGTTACCCGATCGATCTCTTCGGCCAGATCGCATCGGCCGTGCGATACGCGCAGATCCCGCCGGAGACCGACACCTGGTGGGACGGTTGCCTGACGACGACTCCGGACAGCGACAGCACCCGGGAGGCCACCGAGGGCCTCGCGCCGAGCTGGTTCGTCGGCCTGGCCGTACAGCTAGTCGTGGCGGGCGGACTGCTGTGGGGCGGGTGGGCGCGGACCCGCACACCGGCCCGGACGCTACCGCCGGGGACGCGCGTGGCCTGACGGCCGCTCCGCTCGCGGGACGGTCCGGTGAAGTCCGAAGTGGCCCCGCTCAGGCGAGTTCTTCTGCACGGGCTGCGCGCGCGGCGGCGACCACCCCGTCGGCGTAGGCGTCTCCGTGTCCCGGCAGGACGAGGTGCGCGCGGGTGTCCTCGAGCGCGGAGAGGGAGCGGCGGGCCGCGTCGCCGTCCGCCGTGGCGGCGCGGGCCACGAGCCGGGGACCGGTGCGTCCGGTGTAGGGGTCGAGCGTCACGAGGGCGTCCCCGGAGAACAGGATGCCCCGGTGTGGGAGCAGGAAACCGCAGTGCCCGAAGGTGTGGCCGGGGGAGCCCACGGCGACCAGGCCCGTCATCCCGGGGAGCGCCGCACCGGGACGGACGTCGGGGCGCGCCGTCACGCCCTTGACCCACAGCGCGCCCGCGGCGGTCATCCTGCCGAGGATCGGTATCGCCGCGGGGTAGCGGAACGGGTAACGGAGCCGGGGCGATTCGTGCGCGTAGCGGTACGGGTGCCGGGCGAGGTGCGCGTCCTTCTCGTGGATGTGCACGGGGACGTGGTGCTCATCCACCAGCCGGTCGCACATCCCCACGTGATCGAAGTGCCCGTGCGTGAGCAGCACAGCGGAGATGTCCGACGGACGCGCCCCCGCCTCACCGAGCGCCTGCAGCAGCAGCGGCCACATCCGGGGGAGTCCGCCGTCGATCAGGACGATCTCGTCACGTTCGATGACGAGGTAACAGTTCACATGGGCGCGGCTGAGCCGGAGGACGCCGTCGGCCACGACGGTGATGCCGTCGGTGGAGGGGATCATGCCCCTACCATCGGCGCTCGACCGGCCGTCCGTGGACAGGCTTGCCGTCCCGGCGCGCCGCTGCTACCGCCGAACCACATCCGCCCCGCGGACGCAAGGGCCTGCGTGCGTCCAGGGGGCCCCGACACAATGGCCGTCCCCCTAGGAGATGGAGGCAGATTGTGCGAGCGATGACGTATCGCGGTCCCTACAAGGTCCGGGTGGAGGAGAAACCCGAGCCGACCATCGAGCATCCCAATGACGCGATCGTGCGGGTCACCAGGGCCGCCATCTGTGGGTCGGACCTGCATCTCTACCACGGGCTGATGCCGGACACCCGGATCGGTCACACGTTCGGACACGAGATCATCGGCGTGGTCGAAGAGGTCGGCCCCTCGGTGCAGAACCTCTCGCCGGGGGACCGCGTCATGGTCCCGTTCAACATCTACTGCGGAAGCTGCTTCTTCTGCTCGCGCGGCCTCTACTCGAACTGTCACAACGTCAACCCGAATGCCACGGCCGCCGGCGGCATCTACGGCTACTCCCACACCACCGGCGGTTACGACGGCGGTCAGGCGGAGTTCGTGCGCGTGCCCTTCGCCGACGTCGGGCCGTCCGTCATCCCGGACTGGCTCGACGACGACGACGCCCTCATGCTGACGGATGCGTTCTCGACCGGCTATTTCGGCGCACAGCTCGGGGACATCTCCGAAGGCGACACGGTCGTCGTATTCGGAGCGGGACCCGTCGGTCTCGCAGCGGCACGATCCGCATGGTTCATGGGCGCCGGCCGCGTCATCGTGATCGACCATCTGGACTACCGGCTGGAGAAGGCCCGGACCTTCGCGTTCGCGGAGACCCTGGCGCTGTCCGAGCACAAGGACATCGTGGTCGCGGTGAAGAAGGCGACCGAGTACCTCGGCGCGGACGTGGTCATCGACGCCGTCGGCGCCGAGGCCGACGGCAGTGTCGTGCAGCACGTGACCGGCGCGAAGCTGAAGCTGCAGGGTGGGTCGCCCGTCGCTCTGAACTGGGCCATCGACTCCGCCCGGAAAGGCGGCACGGTATCGGTCCTCGGGGCGTACGGTCCCATCCACACCGCCGTCAAGTTCGGGGATGTCGTGAACAAGGGCCTCACCCTGCGCTCGAACCAGGCCCCGGTCAAGCGCCAGTGGCCGCGGCTGCTGGAACACATCCAGGCCGGCCACGTCCGCCCCGGTGAGCTGCTCTCGCACCGCATCCCGCTCGAGTACATCGCGGAGGGGTACCACCTCTTCTCCGCCAAGCTCGACGACTGCATCAAACCCGCCATCCTCATGGGAACGGAGTGACGACCATGCCCTACACCGCAGACAAGCCCGACCGCGGAGCCTCCTCCGACGAGTTGCGCGCCCGCATCCCCGGATGGGGCACGGACCTCGACCCCGCCCAGCGACCCTCCGTCCCGCGGGAACGAACGGATCTGGTCAGCGGGGCCCACTGGGACTTCCCGGACCGGCAGCCCGACGACCCCCGGCGGGAACGCTCCATCGAGCACCGCATGCTCACGCCCGTGTACGGCACCGCTCAGCCCCTGCACGGCGTCTCCGGCGCGATCCGCCGGTACGCCTACGCGAAGTTCAGCGAGGGGAGGGCGGCACACTGGCTGCTGCTCATCGCCGGCGACCGTGTGGACTCGGCCGGGGCGCACCTGAAGTCGCTGTTCACCACCAACCCCGACAACCCGATCACGGAGAGCGGCGTGCTGTCCGAGTTCGGGAATCACCCGGTCGGCTCCCGCCGCGGACGCGGCCGGATCGACGGCAGGCACACGTGGATGGACCCCATCCTCGTACTCGGCCCCTGGCTCGCCGCCGTCGGCGGCGCGGTCTATCTGCTCGGCAGAGTGGTGCGTCCGCGGCGGGGATGAACGGACCGGTCAGCCGACCGGCGGATGGACGAGCTTGTGCGAACCGTCGCACCAGGGCTTGATGGCCGAGGCGCCGCAGCGGCACAGCGCCACCGTCCGCCGGTTCGGCACGATCGGCCGACCGTCCTCATCGCGCAGATCCATCCTCCCGCGCACCAGGAGCGGGCCGTTCTCGCACACCGTGATGGTCGTGTCCTCGTCGGTGGTCATCGTGCGCTCCTCGGCTCCTGCGGTTCGGGTGGGGGGATGCGGTGTAGACCGGCGCGCAGCGCGGCGGGGGAGCTGGCGGCGTCCCGGAGGCGTGTGCCGCTGTAGCGGACCCCGCCCCGCAGCCGCACGAACAGCGCGAGCCAGACGGTGATCATGCGCTCGCCTACCCAGCCGAGCGCCCACAGCGGCCCGTCCGCGGGAAAGTGGGCGGCCCCCGCATCCACCCGCCGGCCATGGGAGGCGATGGCCAGGATCACGGCGATCACGGCGCCGAGGAGCGGTCGGCGCCGTCGCGCCAGTGCCAGCGCGAGGACCAGGGGGAGGATGGCTGCCTCGGTCACCAAGCGCACCGGCTGAGCGAGATCGTCGTAAGCCTGACGCACGCGTTGACCGAGGAAGTGGCGGAGCGTGGGCGGCCGCCGCGTGACGAGCAGGTCCCTGGGAACGCGGACGGAGCCGCCGGCGGCGGCCACGGTCCGCTCCAGCTCGAGGTTCTCGAAGAGCACGTCGGTGCGGTACCCGCCCGTCCGCAGTGCGACGCTCCGGCGCAGACCGACCGTGCCGCCGTAGTCGCCGCCGAACGCCCGGTTGAGCAGGATCCGCCCGGTGTCCCAGCGAGCCCACCAGGTCAGCGGGGCGTAGTGGTTCTGCACCCGCACGAACGCCGCCGTCCGGAGCTCCCGGCACACGCGCTCGAGGGTCGTCCGCGTGTAGCGGATGTCGTCGTCGGCGATCACTACCCGTGTGTGCCGGGCGGTGAGGATCCCGGTCATCGCCCCGCGGGCCTTTCCGTTCCGGCCGGGCACGGTCGGGGTCAGATGGCGGATCCCGGTGTCGCTGAGCGCTGTGCCGAGGGCGGCGTAGGGGCCCGCCGCGGACCCGTCCACGACCGTCACGTCGATCCAGTCCGACAGTCGGTGCAGATACGCGCGCAGATCCGGGTCGACCGCCGACTGCGCCCGCCGGATCGGCAGGACGTACTCCGCATCCAGCCTTCCGTCCATCACCGCTCCGTGCGCAGGGCGCTCCGTCCGGCCGCCCATGCCGTCCGCACGTGATCCGCGACGAGATCATCCATCAGCAGGCAGGCCGCGGCGCCGAAGACGATGTCGGAGACGAGATCCGGCTGCTGCTCGGCGAGCCCTCCGGCGAGGTCGCGTCCGGCGATCTGCTCGTGCACCGCATCCGCCTCCACGTGCTCGTCGAAGTAGGCGGTGACCGTCTCGTCGAACCCGACCCGGCGCATGCCATCGGCATAGCGGCGGTTGGGCAGCGAGGAGGTCATCTCGAAGGCGGCGAGATGGCCGACGACCGCACCCAGGAGGCGGCGGTTCATCCCGAACATGGACATGAGGTTCTGGGACGCGAGGGTCACTGCCGGCACCCGGTCCACGTAGTGCGCGTAGCGGTCGTCGAGTCCTGCGCCGCGCATGGCGTCGGCGTACATGACGGAATGCATCCGTTCCGGGCGGCCGCCGCCGTACTCATCGGACTGGATCTCGACGAGCGCGGCCTTCGGCCGGCCGGTCAGGCGCGGGATGGCCCACGAGTGCGGGTCGGCCTCGCGCAGGGTGTAGATGCTGCGGAGGATGAGGAGCTCTCGCACCTGCTCCCGCGTGGCGGTCTTCTCCACGTCGCGGGCGAGCCCCGGTCCCGGTTGCGGAGCGGTGAGGGCGAAGAGCGCATCGGCGACGGAGGCCGCGGTCACCGGAGACGGCGCCGGCGGAGCATCCACCCGGTCCCGCACCGCGGCTTCGAAGGCCGCCTCCAGACGGGTGCGGACGCGCAGCAGGGTGGGATCCCATTCCAGCTCCGCGCCGACGCGGCCGAAGGAACCGTACGCCGTGCCGTACAGGAGGAACAGGCTGAGCTGGACGTCGTCGTCGAGGACGGCGTCCCGCGTCAGATCCAGGACGTCGTGCGCGACGACGTCGAGTCCGTCGTCGGGATGTGAGGTGGCGAGCATCCGCATGATGCGGCGGCTGAGGGGGCCACGGTCGTGGAAGGAGAAGGCGGGTTCTCCCGTCGCAGGGGGATGGTCCACGAGAACGGTCATCCTCCTATTCAGGCGTCTCGCGGAAGCGAACCGCCCGGGCTTGCCGGTGACGGATGCGGGGTGGTAGCGCAGTGGCGGCTGTGTTCTGCGGAGGGGTGTGTGCGTGTCAAGGGCCCTCGGCATCCGGGACCGAGCGGGGAGGCTGGAGGGGACCACGGACGAAAGGACCGACTGATGTCTGACACGAACTCCGATCCGCGCCGCAGTCCGACCGAGGGGGGTTTTCCCGGGCAGGAGCAGCGGTCGCCCGGCACCGTCGAGGAGATGACCCCCGATCCCGACCACGGCGAACACAGCTACACCGGCGCCGGCAGGCTGACGGGCCGACGCGCACTCATCACAGGCGGCGACTCCGGCATCGGCCGGGCCGTCGCCATCGCCTTCGCCAGGGAGGGCGCGGATGTCGCCATCACGCATATGCCGGAGGAGGACTCCGATGCGGCCGAGACCGCGGAGTGGATCGAGCAGGCGGGGCGCCGGGCGCTCCTGCTGTCCGTGGACCTGCGGGACCTGGAGGCCTCCGCAGGCATCGTGGAGCAGACGGTGGCGGAGCTGGGCGGTCTCGACATCCTCGTGCTCAACGCCGGCTACCAGACCGACCGGCCCGACTTCGCCGAGCTACCGCTGGACGACATGGACCGTGTCTTCCGTACGAACCTCTACAGCCTCGTGGCGACCGCGCGCGCGGCCGTCCCGAAGCTCGAGGCCGGTGCGTCCATCATCGTGACCAGCTCCATCCAGGCCTTCGACCCGTCTCCCGGCCTGATCGACTACGCGATGACGAAGGCGGCGCAGGTCGCCTTCGTGAAGGCGCTCGCGCAGGAGCTCGGACCCCAGGGGATCCGGGTGAACGCCGTCGCGCCGGGCCCGGTGTGGACGCCGCTCATCGTCGCGACGGGCTGGGACGACGAGAAGATCGAGTCCTTCGGAACGGACACCCCCCTCGGACGGGCGGCGATGCCGGCCGAGCTGGCCGGTGCCTACGTGTATCTGGCTTCGGATGCGGCCGCCTACGTCACCGGGGCCGTGCTTCCGGTCACCGGCGGCAAACCGCTCTGATCCGCGTCCGGGGCGGGTGCCCACCGCATTCGCCCTCGGGCTTGGGCGGAGACCGCCGAAGTCAACCCCCTCTCACTGCGTCGTCGGATCCCCGTAGCGTGACCGCGCCGCGATACGGACCCGCCGGGAACCGGGCGCCTCAGGGCGCGCGTAGCGAGGATCAGGGAGGCAGCGGGATGGGCAGGTTCATCTACAACACCGGGGAGTTCTCTATCCCCATCGACGACCGGCCCCTCGCACACTTCCGGATCGTGTTCATGACCAAGCTCCGCCGTGGAGAGCCGTTCATGTTCCAGGTGCCGGATCCGACCGGCGTCGGCACCCGCAGCCTCTGGGTGGACCCGGCCGTCCCGGTGACCTTCGCGTTCTCCGGTGCCCGCACGCCGGCCCTGGACATGGAGTGGATCGACGAGCTGATGCACGAGGCCAGCAGCGCGAACGGACTCACCTTCGCCCTGGAACCGGCCCGCCGTGGCGAATCGCTCCCAAAAGGGCGTCGCGGGGATCCCGCTTTGCGCGGCGCCTCGACATCGGCACATGCCCGTGCATAACCGAAGACTCGCGAAAAAAGAAGGGACCGCGGATCGCAGGTCCGCGCAGTACACCTAGATCATGGACAGGATTCACTACGCGGGAGACGCCATCCTGACCGGGACCGAGATCGCGCGTGCCCTGCTGGATTACGCCCAGGCGCTCGCGCAGGCCGGGACCTCGGCCACGGTCGACATCCCCACCGTCAACGCCGACGGTTCACCGGGCCGTTCGGAAGTGCTGGTCGGCCCGGCGAGCCAGCTCATCTCCGATTCGGAGGAGTCCCCCCACCCGGACCCCGTCGACGAGGACCTCGTGGCGCGGCTGGGTGCGGAGTCGCGTCGACTGCGCAGCTACGGGCTCGCCCGGCCGGAAGCAGTGGTCCCGCCGGGAACCACCGCCCCCACCCGTCGGCGATCGGACGGGGACGACGTCCCGGAGGACTGGTCGGAGTACGGGGTCTGAGCTGCCGTTCCCGCGAGACCGCATGCTGCGCACGAGACTGCGCGTGGCGGAGTCCGTCTCGTGGTTCGCGTGCAGTCTCGCGGGGAGATGACGCGGAGGGTCGGTGATCAGGAAGATCGTCCCTCCGATGCCGCGTAACCGTTGAAGAGGGCCGCCTGGTAGTCCTCGTCCGCCTGCGGATCGTGCCAGAACTCCGGCTCGGCCTCATCCATGGCGGCGGCGTTCGCCATCGCCGCATGCAGGTCTTCGGACACCGCGACGAAGTACCGCTGGTCGTACTGCGCCTGGGCGAGCGGCTCGCCGGCGTCCATGCCGACCTGCAGGAGCGCCAGCTGATGGATCGTCTGCGCGTCCAGCACGAACTGCTGGTTGCTCCCGGCCGGTGGGCGATTCCGACGATCCGCGTTCACCCGGCCGTCACCACGACGGCGGATGCCGGTAACCCGGTGCCGATGATCTGGACGAGCCCGTTCCTTCTACCGAGGAGTCCCCATGTCCCGTCTCATGCGCATGCTCGCCGCAGTCGCGGTGTGCGCCGCCGGTGCGGCCGCCGGTGCCGCGCTTCCCACGGCGGCTTCCGCCGCTTCCCCCTCTCCGGACCGTCCAGCCGCGCCGCCGTCCGCGTCTCCCGCGGTGGTGGTGAACGAGATCATCTACGACGAGGCGTCCGGATACACCGACAGGGTCGAGCTGTACAACGCCGGGCCGGATGCGGTGGAGCTCACCGGATGGCGGATGTCGGACGACAAGCGGGACCGCTTCGGCGACGTCCCCGCCGGCACCGTGCTCGAACCGGGCGGGTTCTTCGTCCTGGAGAGTGACGTGCACTTCACGTTCGGGCTCGGAAAGAACGACGAGGTCGTGCTCTACGATGCCTCGGGCGCCGAGGTGGATGCGTTCCGCTACGACAACACGGCGCCGCTCGCGGTATGGGCGCGCTGCCCGGACGGCACCGGCGGGTGGGCGCACGCGACGGCGCCCACCCCCGGCGCAGCCAACATCTGCACACCGCCGAGCGTCGCCGGTTCGATCGTGATCAACGAGGTGGACTCCCAGCCCGCGGACTGGGTCGAGTTCCACAACCCCGGCACCGAGGCGTTCGACGTCTCCGGGTACGAGATCAGGGACAACTCGGACGATCACCGGTGGCGGTTCCCCGCGGGGGCCACGATCCCCGCCGGCGGCTTCCTCGTGGTGGACGAGGCCACGGAGGGACTGGTGGACGGCGCGACCGACCGGTTCGGCGCGGCGATCGGCGTCGGCAGCGCCGACCGCATCCGGCTCTTCGACCCCCGTGGGGAGCGGGTCGACGACACGGAGCCCTGGGAGGGGCACGCCGCGATCGACGGGGACGCGGCCGCGGCGACGCTCGCGCGCTGCCCGGACGGAGAGGGGCTGTTCGTGCTTGCGCGGGCGACGCCCGGTGCCGCCAACGAGTGCGTGATGCACGCCGTCGCGATCAACGAGATCGAGTCCAACGGTGACGCGACCGACTGGGTGGAGATCATGAACACCGGCGCGACGGCCGTGGACATCTCCGGCTGGACCGTGATGGACAACGATCCCGTCGGCCACGCGGCGGAGGCGACACCGCTTCCCGCGGGAACGCTGCTCGCGCCCGGCGCATTCTTCGTGTTCGATCAGCCGACCGAATTCGTCTTCGGGCTGGGCAACGGTGACACGGTGACCGTGCGGGACGCGCGGGGCAACGTCGTGGCCGAGCACGTCTACGCGGCCCATGCGGATGGCGTGTGGGCGCGCTGCGCGGACGGTGCCGGGCCGTTCTCGGATGTCGCGGTCTCGACGAAGGGGCTCCGCAACGCGTGCGGCAATCCGGTCCGGATCAACGAGGTGGAATCCGACGGCGGCGACCCCGACGACTGGATCGAGCTGGTCAACCCCACCGCGGCGGCTCTCGACGTCTCGGGGATCGTGGTGAAGGACGACGACGACTCCCACGCGTACACGATCCCCGCCGGCACGGGCATCGCCGCCGGTGGGTACCTCGTCATCTCCCGTGCGGAGCTCGGCTTCGGGCTCGGTGGCGGTGACGCGGTGCGCGTCTTCGACGGCGACCTGGTGGTCGACGACACCACCTGGGGAGCCGGGCACGCGGCGGTCACCTGGGGGCGCTGCCCGGACACGACCGGTTCCTTCGCGGTCACGGCCGAGTCCACCCCCGGTGCGGCGAACGTCTGCGCGGGGGAGGTCCCGCTCGGTCTCTGGCCCGGTGCGGCCGCGGTGACCCCGCTCGACGCCATGCCCATGTTCCTCGCGGACAGCTCGGGCCTCGACGTGCAGGTGGGCGAGGACGGCGTCTTCCTCTGGGCGGTCGACAACGGGACCGGCCGCTTCTGGAAGCTCGCGGTGGCCGCCGACGGGACGACCACCTTCGCCGAGGGGTGGGAGAACGGCAAGCGCGCGCGGTTCCAGAAGGATGCGGACGCGCCGCGGGCGGCGGGTCCGGATGCCGAGGGCATCACGGTGGCGGGCGACGGATTCGTCTACCTGGCCTCCGAGCGCGACAACAGCGCGAAGGGTGTGAATCGGAACACGGTGCTCAAGATCGACCCGTCCGCCCCGGGACCGGATGTCGTGGCGTCGCAGGAATGGGACCTCACCGGCCATCTGCCCGCCGTCGGTGCGAACCTCGGGGTCGAGGCGGTCGAGTGGATCCCGGACACGGTCCTCGCCGGGGCGTTGTTCGACGACACCAGCGGTGCGGTCTACGACCCGGCCGGCTACCCGGGTCACGGCGACGGGCTGTTCTTCGTCGGTGTCGAGGACACCGGTGACGTGTACGCCTTCGCGCTGAACGCGGACGGATCGGCCGAGCTGGTGGCGACGATCGACCCCGGGCTCGCCGGGGTGATGGCCCTCGATCACGACAGTGTCCTGGGCGTGCTCTGGGCGGTCTGCGACGACGGCTGCGGCGGCACCGCCGCACAGATCGTCCTCAACGGCACCGACCGGCCGGAGATCTCCCTTGCGGCACGCCCCGGCGAGATGCCGAACGTCAACAACGAGGGCTTCGCGACCGCCCCCGCATCCCTGACGCGCGACGGTCAGCGACCCGCCTGGTGGTTCCAGGACGGGGTGACCAGCGGGTCGCTCCGGATGGGCGGGCTGACGGCTGCCGATGTCGTGGATCCGGCTGATCCTGCGGTGCCCGGTGTCCCGGCAGTGCCCGGGACGACGACGCCGCCCGTGACGGATGCCGGCGCGACCACGCCGGTCGCGGAAGGGCTCGCGGCGACCGGGAGCTCCCCGGCCGCGGCGCTCGCCGCCCTCGCCGCGGGGATGCTGCTGCTGGGCTCTGCGATGACGATCCTGCGTCGCCGGATGCAGCGCATCGGCTGATCCCCACCGTCTTCGTCCCGGGTCGCCGGTCGCGACCCGGGACGAAGACCGTCTCGGCGCCTCCGGAGATCAGGCCACGTGCCGGCCGAGCCGCCACCCGACGGCGGGTCAGGGACGGTGGGGCGTCGAGCGTTCGTTGCCGCGCTTGTAATTCCCGGTGACCCGCGCCATGACGTGCTGCGGGTCGCCGCGCTCCACATCATCGAGGAAGGCGACCGCCGCCGCCTTGCGGAGCGTGGCGGCCAGGCGCCCGTGGTGGCGGATCTCCACGCGGTCGCCGTGCTGGACGTATTCGAAGCCGTGGGGTACACCTGCCATGCCGTCGAGCATGCCGCATCAGGGCATGCCTCGTGGGCGTCAGTCCCCTCCGGCGAACGCCCCGCCGGGGGCGAACACGTGCTCGGCGAAGCGTCGTCCGATGAGGTGGTGCGTCCGCGCGTCGGGGTGGAGCCCGTCCGGCAGCGGCAGGGCGCCCGCATCCGCGGGGCCGTATCTCGACGCGACGGCGGGAGTCGAACCCGCAACGCATCCGGGTATGAACCGGTGCCCGGGACCACCCGGACCGCCGCGATGACTCGACGCTAACGCGCCCCACGCGGCATCCGGTCATCCGTGACACGCAGTGTCCGTCCGTGACGCTCCGTGACGACCGCGGGCGGCGAGGACGGCAGTGGCGGCGCGGACGGCACGATTCCGAGCCTGCCCCAGGAGGGCGAGGAATATCCTGATGGGGATGGAACTCGGCCTGTACGCAATCGTCGCTGTCGCCGTCATCGTCGCCGTCGCCGCCTTCTCGAAGAAGCTCGGTGTCGCGGCCCCCATCATCCTCGTCGTGGTCGGTGTGGGGCTGTCCTATCTGCCCGGCGTGCCCGACATCGAGGTCCCCCACGAGATCATCCTCGACGGGCTCCTCCCACCGATCCTCTACGCGGCCGCCGTCAGCGTGCCGGTCATGGACTTCCGGCGGAACCTCGGATCGATCGCGAGCCTCTCGGTCGTGCTCGTCATCGTGACCGCCTTCGCCACCGGCTTCCTCCTCTACACGCTGCTGCCGGACCTGAACTTCGCCGCCGCCGTGGCGCTGGGGGCGATCATCAGCCCGCCGGATGCGGTCGCCGCGACCTCGGTCGGCAGACGGCTGGGCCTGCCGCCCCGGCTGCTCACGCTGCTCGAGGGGGAGGGGCTCGTCAACGACGCCACCGCGCTCGTGCTGCTGCGCTCCGCCGTCGCGGCGGCGGCCGGGGGTCTCGCCTCGCCCTGGGAGGGTGTCGCTGACTTCTTCTACGCCGTCATCGTGGCGGTGCTGATCGGTCTCGTCGCCGGCGGCGTGACGGTGTGGGTGCGAGCCAAGCTCACCGATCCGGTCCTCGACACGGCACTGTCGATCGCGGTGCCGTTCGTCGCCTTCGTGCCGGCCGAGTACCTCGGCGCATCCGGGGTCCTGGCGGTGGTCGTCGCGGGGCTCTACACCGGACACGCCTCTCCCCGCCACTTCTCCCCGCAGTCGCGCATCAGCGACCGGATCAACTGGCGCACCATCCAGTTCCTGCTCGAGAACGGGGTCTTCCTGCTCATCGGGCTCGAGATCCGCACGCTCATCGACCACGTCGATCCCACGGTGCTGGGGGCGGGGCAATCCATCATGATCGGGCTGCTCGCCACCCTGGCGCTGATCGTCATCCGTTACCTGTGGGTCGGGCCCATGGTGTTCTCGCTCGGACGTCGCGAGATGCGCGCGGAGAAACGCACCTATCATGCGCTCCTCGCGCTGTACTACTACCGCACCCATCCGGTCGCGACCAAGCGGCAGGCGCGCATCCGGAATCGCCTGGAACGGGACTACGAGCGACGCCGGGCCGACCTCGACCAGCAGCGCAACGAGCGGATCGACTGGCGCGGTGGCGTCGTACTGGGATGGTCGGGGATGCGGGGCGTCGTCACCCTCGCGGCAGCGCAGTCGCTGCCGGAGGACACCCCGTATCGGCCGCAGCTCATCCTGATCGCCTTCACCGTCGCGGTCGTGAGCATCGTGCTCCAGGGTGGAACGCTGCCCTGGCTCATCCGGCTGCTGGGCATCCGCGGCATCGACGATCACGAGGACCGCAAGGACCTGGCGCAATTGCTCGAGACGATCAGCAACGCCGGCCTGGAAGCGCTCGACGAACACGTCGGCGAACGGGGTGACGAACCCGACCCGGACGTCATCGAGCGCGCCCGGCAGACGTCCTTCATCCGGACGGAGTCCGCATGGGAGCGGGCTGGCCGGCGCACGCGGGACGAGATGCCGCACACCCGGTTCCGCGAACTGCGCCTCACGATCGTCGCGGCCGAGCGGGAGAAGCTGCTCCAGGTGCGGGCCACCGGCTCCTATCCCTCCCGCATCCTGGCCGAGGCGCAGGCCCTGCTCGATCTGGAGGAGACGCGCCTCCAGCGGCGCCCCGGCGGCGGCGCGCACTGACGCAGCGCGCGGCGCGGGCGGGCCGGTGCATCGGCCGCACCGACGCAGGGGAGTGGACGTCGGAGGGCGCGCCTAGACTTGAGGGGCAATGACCGACGCATCCACTCCTCTCATCGTCGGCGGCGATCGCGGCCCGCAGGCGGACTCCGCCCCGCGGCCGGACGCCGATCTGCTCGACGGCCTCAACCCGCCCCAGCGCGAAGCGGTGACCTACCGCGGCCCCGCGCTGCTCATCGTCGCGGGCGCCGGCTCGGGCAAGACGCGCGTGCTGACGCACCGCATCGCCTCGCTCCTGCGCAATCGAGAAGCCTGGCCGAGTCAGATCCTGGCCATCACCTTCACCAACAAGGCCGCCGGCGAGATGCGCGAGCGCGTCGGACAGCTGGTCGGCGAGAGTGCGCGGGGGATGTGGATCGCGACGTTCCACTCCGCGTGCGTGCGGATCCTCCGCCGCGAGGCGCAGCAGTTCGGGTTCACGACCGCGTTCACGATCTACGACTCCGGCGACTCCCGAGCGCTCATCAAGCGGCTCGTCAAGGAGCACGAGGGGGACGCCTACGGGCTCACTCCGGCCGCGGTGCAGGGCAAGATCTCCAAGCTCAAGAACGAGCTGGCCGACGCCGAGTCCTACGCCCGTCAGGCGAACATGAGCGATCCCGCCGAGCGGGTGTTCACCGCCATCTTCGGGGACTACCAGCGGGCGCTGCAGCGGGCGAACGCCTTCGACTTCGACGACCTGATCGCCCAGACCGTCTACCTCTTCCGGGCGTTCCCGCACGTCGCCGACGTGTACCGTCGCCGCTTCCGGCACATCCTCGTCGACGAGTACCAGGACACGAACCACGCGCAGTACGCGCTCATCCACGAGCTCACCCGGCCGGTCAGCGGGGCATCGTCCGCCGAGCCGTATTCCGCCGGCGGCATGATGATCTTCGAGCCGGAGAAGGCCCCCGAGCTCGAAGGCGCTTCCCTCACGGTGGTGGGCGACTCGGATCAGTCCATCTACGCCTTCCGCGGCGCGGACATCCGCAACATCAGCGAGTTCGAGCGGGACTTCCCCGGGGCCCGGGTCGTGCTGCTCGAGCAGAACTACCGCTCCACCCAGAACATCCTGTCCGCCGCGAACGCGGTCATCAGCAACAACTTCGACCGCAAGGACAAGAAGCTCTGGACGGATGTCGGGGCGGGTGAGCCGATCGTCGGCTTCACGGGGTACTCGCAGCACGACGAGGCGCAGTTCATCGCGGACGAGATCGAGAAGCTGCACCGCGCGGGCGTCGCGTACTCCGACGTGGCCGTGTTCTACCGCACCAACTCGCAGTCCCGGGCGCTGGAGGAGATCTTCATCCGTTCCGCGCTGCCCTACAAGATCATGGGCGGCACCAAGTTCTACGAGCGGGCCGAGATCAAGGACGCTCTCGCGTACCTCGTCTCGGTCGCGAACCCGGCCGACGAGATGGCGGTCCGCCGCATCCTGAACAAGCCCAAGCGCGGCATCGGCGACGTCACCGAGACGGCGATCGCCCGGTTCGCCGAAGACAACCAGCTGACCTTCCGCGACGCCCTGGCCTCCTCCGACGCGCTCGGCGTCGGACCGAAGGTGCAGGCGGCCATCGCGCACCTGGACAAGGTCCTGGCCGAGGCGACGGCGCTCATGCTCCCCGCCTCCGGCGAGCTCGCGCCGCCGACCGCGGTCGCCGAGGGGCTCACACTGCTGCTGCAGAAGTCCGGCTACCTGGACGCCCTCCGCGCCAGCCGCGATCCGCAGGACGAAGCGCGCCTCGAGAACCTCGACGAACTCGTCGCGGTCGCGCGCGAGTTCGCCCGCAACAACCCCGACGGCACACTGATCGACTTCCTGACCGAGGTGGCGCTCGTCGCCGACGCGGACGACCTCGACGACGCCTCCGGATCGGTGTCGCTCATGACGATGCACACCGCCAAGGGGCTCGAGTTCGACACGGTGTTCGTGACCGGTGTGGAAGAGGACCTCATCCCGCACCGGATCTCCGCGGGCGAGCCCGGGGGGCCGTCCGAGGAGCGACGGCTGTTCTACGTGGGGGTGACGCGTGCCAGGAAGCGGCTGTACCTCACCCTCGCGATGACGCGCGCGCAGTTCGGTGAGGTGTCCGTGGCGATGCCGAGTCGATTCCTGCAGGAGATCCCGGCGGAGCTGATCGAGTGGCGGCAGTCGCCGGGAGACGTCAACTCCCGCGGCGGCTCGGGATCGCGGGCGCTGAACGCACGCCGTCCCGGCGGCGGTTGGGGCGGCCGGAAGGACGACCCGCCTGCCCTCGCGCCGCGGTCGACGTCGCTGGACCGGTTCCCGAACAAGATCCCGGCGAAGGTCCGCGACAACAGTGAGATGGAACTCGCGGCAGGCGACCGCATCCGGCACGAGGACTTCGGCGAGGGGCGTATCGACGCCGTCACCGGCGAGGGAGCGAAGCGGATCGCGCACGTGCGGTTCGACTCGGCGGGCGCGAAGAAGCTGCTGATCAAGATCGCCCCGATCGAGAAGCTCTGAGCGCCCCGTAGGCTGGCACGATGGCACTGTTCTCGCGCCGACCGAAGAAGTCCGACGACGACCCCTCCGCCGAGGCGCTGACCTCCGCAGCGGATGATCCGCGCAGCCCGGATGCGGAGACCGCAGCTCCGGCTGAGCAGGTGCCGCACGTCTCTATCTCGATGTCGACCTACGGCCGGCCGCGGTCCGGGGCCGAGCAGGCAGCCCCCGCACCGACGCCTCCGGCCGATGTGCCGGCGCATCTCGCCGCGGCCACCGCGGAGGCCTCGACCCGCATCGAGACGGTCCCCGGACTCCGCGACAACGTGCTGCTGCGGGACGCGCTGGCCGTGCTCCCGGAGAAGGCGCAGCCGACCGAGCTGATCAACGTCGCGCGGCAGCTGCTGCAGGGCCACGTCTACATCCGGGTGCAGGGCGACGCGCGTGAGCTCCTCGCGCAGGGCAAGGGTCTGCCGACATCCATGGTCACCTACAAGGACGAGAAGTACATGCTCGTCTACTCCGGCGGCGCCGCGCTGCAGGATGCGGTGCGCGCCGACGGCGACGCCGGCACGTCCGCCCTCGCCCAGCCCACGATCGGGCTGCTGCGTCAGGTGGTCTCCGGGCTCATGGGCGGGATCGCGGTGGACCAGGCCTCCCGTCCCGGATCCGCGCTGCTGCCCAAAGCGCTTCTGGAGAAGGCGCTGGCCGACATCGACCCGGAGCTGCGGATCAAGTCGCTCCTGGCCGCACCGCGCACGCCCGAGATCGTCGAGCGGGTCGTGGAGGCGCTCACCGTCGCGCCGCTGTGGATCGCCGCGCGGAAGACCGAGACCGGCCAGGTCGGCATCGCCGAGCTCCGCGCCCCGGACGGGACCCGCATGCTCGAGCTCTTCTCCCACCCCCTCGAGCTCCTCGCTCTCGGTCGCGGCGACCAACCGGTCAAGGTCGCGGCGGCACAGCTGGCGACGGCCCTGCGCGCCGACCCCGGTCTCGCCGGGGTGGTCGTGGATCCTGCGGGGCCCTGGCTGCGTCTGCGCCGCGACCAACTGCACCCGCTGCTCGCGATCGGCGCCTGAGCGACCGGCCCGCGGGTCTACCGGCCTCCGGGGCGGCCCCCTAGGGTCGGAGCATGGCGAGCGAACGCATCACCCTCACCGTTCCCGGCGGGGGGACGTATGAGGACCGCGAGGTCACGTTGTCGAGTCCCGATCGACTGGTCTGGCCGGAGCCCGGCATCTCGAAGCGGGAGCTCGCCGAGTACGCGATCACCGTCGCGGATCCCTTCCTGCGCGCCAACGGGAACCGCCCCGTGTCGCTCGAGCGGTTCCGCGACGGGGTCGATGGCGAGAGTTTCTTCTCCAAGAACCCGCCCAAGGGCACGCCCGACTACGTGGACGCCGTCACCGTCGGCTACAACAGCGGCAGGCGCCATCCGCAGGTCGTGCTGACCGAGCCCGCCGCCGTGGTGTGGGCCGTGCAGATGAACACCGTCGTCTTCCACCCCTGGGCGTCGCTCGCCGCCGACCCCGATCGGCCGGTCGAGCTGCGCATAGACCTCGACCCGCAGCCGGGGACGGACTTCGCGGATGCGGCGGCGGTCGCGCCGCTCCTGCGTGAGGTGCTGAGCGAGGCGGGACTCGAGTCGTGGATCAAGACGAGCGGCAACCGCGGCATCCACCTCTTCTGCCCGATAGAGCCGACCCACGAGTTCCTCGACGTCCGTCACGCGGTGATCGCGGCGGGCCGGGAGCTCGCGCGCCGGGAGCCGGAGCGCGTGACCATGAACTGGTGGAAAGAGGAGCGCGGCGAACGCGTCTTCATCGACTTCAACCAGGCCAACCGCGACCGGACGATGGCGGGCGCCTACAGTCCGCGCTCGCTACCGGGGGCGACCGTCTCCACCCCGATCACCTGGGACGAGCTGCCGGACGTCGACCCGCTGGCCTTCACGGTGCGCAGCATCCCGGATCGGCTGGCGACCATCGGCGACCCGTGGGCGGACTTCGCCGCCCGACCCGGCCGGATCGACACGCTGCTGGAATGGTGGGAGCGCGACCTCGCAGAAGGGCTGGGCGAGCTGCCGTTCCCGCCGGACTTCCCGAAGATGCCGGGGGAGCCGTCGCGGGTGCAGCCGAGTCGTGCCCGGGCGCCGCAGTGATCACGTCTTCTCGGGCCCGGTCCCGCGGGCCAGGGTCGCTCAGCCGAGACCTCCGGCCCGAGGGCCCCGTCAGCCGATGAGCCAGGTGGGGAGCCCGGTCAGCCGATGACGTCGGCCAGATCGTAGGCGGCCACCTGCTCCAGCTGCGCGAAGGTGCACGAGCGCGGCTCGCGATCCGGGCGCCACCGCTCGAACTGCACGGTGTGCCGGAAACGGGTGCCCTCCAGCTGGTCGTAACGCACCTCCAGGACGCGCTCCGGGCGCAGACGAACGAACGACACGTCCTTCGCGCCGGAGAAACGCGATCGGTCGGTCTCGCCCGTGACCGCGGCGCCGTCGGCATCCCGCTCCACGTACGGCTCGAACTCCTCGACGAGCTCCGCGCGACGCGTGTCCGTGAACGCGGAGACGCCGCCGACGTTGCGCAGGTTCCCGTCCGCGTCGTACAGGCCCACCAGGATCGAGCCGACGCCGGAGCCGCTCTTGTGCACCCGGTATCCGAGGGCCACGACGTCCGCCGTCCGGGCATGCTTGATCTTCAGCATGGTCCTCTTGCCGGGCGAGTACGGCTCGCTCAGCCGCTTCGCCACGATCCCGTCCAGACCCGCCCCCTCGAACTCGGCCAGCCAGCGGCGCGCGAGCTCGGGATCGTCGGTCGTGCGGGTGAGGTGCACGGGCGGCGCGACGCCGGCGAGCAGGTCCTCGAGCTCGGCGCGGCGCTCCGCGAAGGGTGCGGACTGCAGGTCGCGATCGCCGCGGGCGAGCAGGTCGAAGGCGACGAGGAGGGCGGGGGTCCGGGCGGAGAGGGTCGCCACGCGGGAGGCGGCCGGATGGATGCGCTGGCTCAGGGCCTCCCAGTCCAGCCGTTGGGCTCCCGGCTCGCCGACCGGGATGACGATCTCGCCGTCGATGAGGCAGGGTTCCGGCAGGACGCGGGGGAGCGCGTCCACGAGTTCCGGGAAGTAGCGCGTGAGGGGCTTGGCGCCGCGGGAACCGAGTTCCACGCTCTCGCCGTCCCAGGCGGCGAGCACCCGGAACCCGTCCCACTTCGGCTCGAAGCGGAACCCCTCCGCATCCGGGACGGTCGGCACCGCCTTCGCGAGCATGGGCGCGGGGATCTCGTATCGCATGGCCTCATCCTGCCGTCCGGCGCGTCCACGGGGAAGGAGGCCCATCACCCGGCATGAGCGGGCATGCTCCTGGGCGACCTGGTCGGCCCGGCGATGCACAGTCGGCCCGGCGATGTCTGTTCAGCCCGGCGATGCACGTCGGCGCCGGTGACGGAGTCGAGGGCGCCGGGCTGATGCGCTCGTCCCTCCTACGCGCGTAGCTCGGTCCGCTTCGGCCGGGCCCATCGCGCCGGGGTGTTCGGCCCGTCCCAGACCTGCACGATGCCCCACGCGGTCGCCGTGATCGGGACGGCCAGCACAGCCCCGACGATACCGCCCAGCACCGCGCCCACGGTCAGCGCGACCAGGATGACGAAGGCGTGCAGCTTCATCGACCGGCCCATGAGGAACGGCTGGAGGAAGTTGCCCTCGAGCTGGTTGACGAGCACGACCACCCCGACGACGAACAGTGCGTTCACCCAGCCGTTCGCGACCAGGGCGACCAGCGCGGCCAGGATCCCAGCGACGGTCGCGCCCACGATCGGGATGAAGGCGAGCAGGAACACGAGGACGGCGAGGGGGATCGCGAGCGGCACCTGCAGGATGAGCAGACCGATGAGGATGCCGACCGCATCCACGAGCGCCACCGTGGCGGTCCCGCGCACGTACGACCCGAGGACGGTCACGGTCTTGTCGCCGATGCGGCGACCGCGCTCGTAGTGGGAGCCGCGGAACGGCCGCAGCAGGAACTCCCACATCCGGGGCCCGTCCTTGAGGAAGAAGAACAGGATCGTGACCAGGAGTACGAAACCGGTGACGAAGTTCGCCACCGCTCCGACGCCCGCGAGCGCTCCCGAACCGAACTGGGAGCTCGTCACGAAGTCGCCGGCGGCCTTCAGCCAGTCATCGATCTGGTCCGGGGTCGGCGCGAACGGCAGGGTGTTGACCCATGCCAGGAACTCCCGGACGCCTCCTTCGGCCTGCGAGTACAGATCGCTCCATTGATCCTGCACCGCCCAGACGATCAGCCATCCGACCGCGCCGAGCAGCACGACGATCACGAGCAGCGTCACGACCGTGGCGAGGAGATCGGGGACCCCGTGGCGCCGCATCCAGCGCATGGCCGGGGCGAACGCCGAGGCGAGGATGAGAGCGATGACCAGGGGAATCGTCACGAGGGTGAGCGAGTGGATCGCCAGGAAGATGCCCGCGGCGACCGCGACGACCACGATGATCTGGAGCGCACGGATGGCCAGGCGCCCGAAGGGGTCGGCCCAGAGGCTCCAGGGTGCTCGTTTCGCGGTGAGGTCGACGTCACGCGTGGTCAGTTGCACCTCGTGGACCGAGCGACGGAACAATCCCATGCAGGCACCGTACCCTGCCCGATTCGGCAGACGGGCCGCTTGACGAGCGGCGGTCGGCGTGAGCAGGCCCGGTTGGCAGGTGGTGTCGCACATCACAACTCCGGCAGACCGGGGTGTGCGGCGGTCGAGGTGCCTGGCCGGGCGCGGGATTGCCGGAGTTGTGGGGGAGCGGGGGCGGAATCCCCGCCGCGGGGCTGCGGCCCGTGCGGCGCCGAGACCCGGAGCGGGCCCTCACGGCACAACTCCTGCAGAACGGCGCGGGGCGGGGGGAACGGGCAGCCGAAGGGGCGGGATCGCCGGAGTTGTGTCGGGGAGGTGCCCGATCCGGGGCTGCCGCGTGCGCGGCACGCCGCGCACGCTCCCGACGCCGTGCCCCGCGCACAACTCCTGCAAACCGGGGGTGGGCCGGCTTCGGTGCCGTGGTTCGGCCGGGATTGCCGGAGTTGCGCGGCGCGGGTTGTGCGGCGCGGCGCGGCGGTGCGGGGCGGGGGCTCAGGCGAAGGCGCTCATGCCGGTGATGTCTCGGCCGATCAGCAACGCCTGGACGCTCTCGGTGCCCTCGTAGGTGTGAATCGCCTCGATGTCGACCATGTGCTGCATCACGCCGTTGCGGAGGAGGATGCCGTTGCCGCCCAGCAGATCGCGCGCGGTCTGTGCGATCCTTCGCGCGGCGCGCGTGTTGTGGAACTTCGCCAGCGAGGCCTGCGTCGGCCGCAGCGCGCCGGCCGTCTCGAGGTCCGCCATCCAGCGGCAGTACAGCTGCATCGCAGTGAGGTCCTCGAGCATCTGCGCGAGCCGCTCCTGCACCATCTGGAACTTCGCCAGGGGCTTCCCGAACTGCACCCGCTGCTGCGCGTACGCGAGGGCCGCTTCGTAGCAGGCGGTGGCATGGCCGAGGGCGGACCAGGCCACCCCGGAACGCGTGGAGTACAGCACGGTCGAGGCGTCCTTGAAGCTCTTCGCCCCCGGCAGCACGGCGTCGAGCGGGACGCGCACGTCGTCGAGGAGGATGTGGGCCTGATGGATGCCGCGGAGCGAGGCCTTGCCGGTGATGACGCTTCCCGTGTATCCGGGGGTGTCCTGCTCGACGAGGAAGCACCGCACCGCACCGTGCTCGGCCGCATCGGGGTCGTCCACGCGCGCCCAGACGAACGTGACCCCGCCGGATGCGCCGTTCCCGATCCACTTCTTCGCGCCGCGGAGCACCCAGGCATCGCCGTCACGGCGCGCGATCGTCTCGAGCGACACGGAGTCGGAGCCGTGGTCGGGCTCGGTGAGCGCGAAGGAGCCGAGGACCTCGCCCCGGGCGATGGGTACGAGCCACCGGTCCTGCTGCTCGGCGCTGCCGAAGAGGGCGAGGGTGCGCAGGGCCAGGCCGCCTTGGACGGCGATCACCGTGCCCAGCGAGCCGTCGCCGCGGGAGATCTCCATGTTGACGAGCCCCGCTGCGAGGGGCGAGAACGGAGTCAGACGCGGATGACGGATGCCGTCGTTGAACAGGTCGAGTTCGCCCAGGCGGGCGGCGAGGTCGAGCGGGTACTCCGCCTCGTCCCAGGCCTGCACCATCCGGTCGCCGACCTCGTCGATGTACGCCTTCGCGCGGTCCCATACGGCGCGGTCATCGGCTGGGATGTCCGCGAAGACGGCGTAGTAGTCCGTGTCGCGGCGGGCGAGGACGTCGTAGTCGCTCACGCTCTCGCCGGGGAAGGCCGGGTCGGTCGTCGGGGTGCTCATGGTGCTCCTGGATGCTGCGGGCCGCCCGCGTGCGACCCGCGCCCAGAGTACTCTCGCGGCACCCGGTTCCGCGACCCGTGAGACGCAGTGCCACGCCTGGCGCGGCGGAGAGGAGCGGGTCAGAGCTCGGACTGCAGGCGCCGGGCGAGTTCGGCGGGCGGCATCCGGCGGGGGAAGACCGCCACGACCAGGTCGTCGTCAGCCTCCTCGTGTGCGCCGTTGTCGACCCCGAACCGTACGAGCGCGTCATCGAGCGCCCGCCGCAGCACGCTCGCCGGCACCTTCTTCGGGCCCCGCAGCAACTGACGGAGGACATGGTTGTGCACCGCGGTCACCAGTGCGGCGAACCCCACCGCGTCGAGCGGATCGAGGCCGGGCAACGCACTGCGCAGGTACTCGTCGAACAGCCGCTCGTAGCGGAAGACCGTGACGATCTCGCGGTCCCGCAGAGCCGGGACGCCGCGGACCACCGCGTAACGCCGCCGGGCGAGCTCGGGGTCGGCCGCGAAGTGGCGATACACCTGCATCGAGGCCTCGCACACCGCCTCCCACGGATTCGCGTGCTCGCCGGCCAGGTACTCGCGCAGCTGGTCGAGCAGCACCTCGTGGTCGGCGAAGACCACGTCGTCCTTCCCGCCGAACTGCCGGAAGAACGTCGAACGCGATATCCCCGCGGCCTGGGCGATTTGATCGACGGATGTCGACTCGAAGCCCTGGCGGGCGAACAGGTCGAGCGCCGCGGCGACGACGGCGTTGCGCGCGGAGGACGGGGAGGAAGTCTCGCTCATGTCGACAGAAGCCTAGACCCGCACCGGGGTGTCCGCGTGCGGAGGGGGTCCCGGCTGTCAACCCCTGGGACGCGGGACTGCCCACGGGTTTGACTGCCCGCATGAGAGCTCTGTGGAAGACGGATCGTCCGGCCGTGGAAGGAACCGAGTTCGCATCGGGGGCGCATGACGTCGTGATCGTCGGTGCGGGACTCACCGGGCTGGCGACGGCGCTGATGCTCGTGCAGGACGGCTTGGACGTCGCCGTGCTGGAGGCCGGGGAGGTCGCCAACCTCACGTCCGGCGCGAACACGGGCAAGATGTCGCTCCTGCAGGGGACGCGGCTCTCGCACCTGCGTGCGCACCATCCGGCATCCCTCGTCCGCGCCTACGTCGATGCGAACCGGGACGGCATGGAGTGGCTTCGGGGATTCGCGGATGCTGCCGGGGTGACCCGGTCGTCCCGCACCGCCTACACCTACGCACAGACCACGGCCGGACGGGAGTCCATCGACCGCGAACTCGCGGCGGCACGGGAGGCGGGACTCCCGGTACGGCGCGGCCACCCGGACGAACTCGCCGGTCTGCCCTTCCCCGTGACGGCGGCGGTGGCCCTGGACGGCCAGGTGGCGATCGACCCGGATGCGGTGACCACGGCGCTCGCGCAGGCCTTCGTCGGCGCGGGCGGAACGCTGCACACGAACGTCCGCGTCACGGGCGTGTCCGCCTTCCCGCGTGCGCGCGTCCGGACGGACCAGGGGGAGATGGGCGCGGGCCGGATCGTGCTGGCGACCGGCATGCCGATCGCGGATCGAGGTCTGTACTGGGCGAAGGTGAGCGGCTCGCGGTCGCTGTGCATCGCGTTCGACGTGCCCGGCGCGGTGCCGGACGGGCTGCTCCTGTCCGCCGACAGCCCGAGTCGGTCGCTGCGCTCGGTGACCGCTCTGGACGGACCGGTGGGTGCGGGCAATCGGCTGATCGTCGGCGGCAACGGCTACCCGGTCGGGCGCACCGACTCGGAAGCGGCGGGGTTCGCGGATCTCGTGGCGTGGACCGAGCGGTTCTTCCCGGGCAGCGTCGAGACGTGCCGCTGGGCGGCGCAGGACTACGAATCCCACAACGGCGTGCCCTTCGTGGGGGCGATGCCGCGAGGGTTCGGACGCATCCGGCTGGCCACCGGTTACGCGAAGTGGGGGCTGACGAACGCGCCCGCGGCCGCGCTCCGGCTGACCGCCGAGATCCGGGGGGACAAGCCCAAGAGCCGGCCGCGCTGGATGACGCAGCTCGGCACGCGGCTGACGATGCCCGGGGACATCGCCCGCGGACTGGGCGAGAACGCGAAGGTCGGCGGCGCGGCGGTTGCGGGGTGGCTGAGCGCCGAACGGACCGCGGTGCCCGTGCCCCGTCCCGCCGAGGGGGAGGGTGTCGTGGCGCAGCGGAACGGGAAGCCCGTCGGGATCTCGACCGTGGAGGGAGAGACCCGCGCCGTGAGTGCGGTCTGCCCGCACCTGGGTGGCGTGCTGTCGTGGAACGATGCGGAGTGCACCTGGGACTGCCCGTTGCACGCGAGCCGCTTCCAGGCGGACGGCACGCGCATCGAGGGCCCGGCGCTGAGCGACCTGGAGCGGCTGCCGCGCGCCAGGGGCCGGCATCCTCAGGGTGACGACGGCGCAGCGTCGGCCGGGTCCGTTCCGGCAGGAGCAGGGCCGCAGCGGTAGTAGGCTGGGGCATCGGTCGATATCTCGACATCAAGACGTTTTTCTACGTCAGCACACCACATTCGCCCCACCGAAGGACTGCACTGTGGATCTCTACGAGTACCAGGCACGTGATCTGTTTGAGAAGTATGAGGTGCCGGTGCTCGCCGGCATCGTCGCCGACACCCCCGAGGAGGTGAAGGCAGCGGCCGAGAAGATCGGCGGCGTCGTGGTCGTGAAGGCTCAGGTGAAGACCGGCGGTCGCGGTAAGGCCGGCGGCGTCAAGGTCGCCAAGACCCCCGACGAGGCGTATGAGGCCGCGAAGGCCATCCTCGGACTCGACATCAAGGGCCACGTCGTCAAGCGCGTCATGGTCGCCGGTGGCGCCCGTATCGCCCGGGAGTTCTACTTCTCGGTGCTGCTGGACCGCGCCAACCGCTCGTACCTGTCGCTGTCCAGCGTCGAGGGCGGCATGGAGATCGAGGAGCTCGCGGTCGAGCGTCCCGAGGCGCTCGCGCGCATCGAGGTCGACCCGCTCGAGGGCATCACACCCGCGAAGGCTCTCGAGATCGCAAAGGCCGCGAACTTCGAGGACGGACTGGCCGAGAAGGTCGCCGACGTCTTCGTCAAGCTCTACAACGTCTACAAGGGCGAGGACGCGACGCTCGTCGAGGTGAACCCCCTCGTCGAGACCGAGGAGGGCGACATCATCGCCCTGGACGGCAAGGTCTCGCTCGACGAGAACGCCGGCTTCCGCCACCCCGAGCACGAGGCGCTCGAGGACAAGGATGCGGCTGACCCGCTTGAGGCCAAGGCCAAGGCGCACGACCTGAACTACGTCAAGCTCGACGGTCAGGTCGGCATCATCGGCAACGGTGCGGGCCTGGTCATGTCGACCCTGGATGTCGTCGCGTACGCCGGCGAGAACCACGGCGGCGTCAAGCCCGCCAACTTCCTCGACATCGGCGGCGGCGCTTCGGCGACCATCATGGCCGCGGGTCTGGACGTCATCCTGGGTGACGAGCAGGTCAAGAGCGTGTTCGTGAACGTCTTCGGTGGCATCACCTCCTGCGTGGCCGTGGCGGAGGGCATCGTCAAGGCGCTCGAGATCCTCGGTGACGCGGCGTCGAAGCCGCTGGTCGTGCGTCTGGACGGCAACCAGGTCGAAGAGGGACGTCAGATCCTCGCGGCCGCCAACCACCCGCTCGTGACCCTCGCCGCAGGTATGGACGAGGGCGCCGACAAGGCCGCCGCGCTGGCGAACGCCTGAGCCTGAGATTGAAGAAGGACTAGACATGTCGATCTACCTCAACAAGGACTCCAAGGTCATCGTCCAGGGCATCACCGGCGGCGAGGGCACCAAGCACACCGCGCTGATGCTGAAGGCCGGGACCCAGGTCGTCGGCGGCGTCAACGCCCGCAAGGCCGGCACCACCGTCTCCCACACCGACAAGGACGGCGCAGCCGTCGAGCTCCCCGTGTACGCATCGGTCGCCGAGGCGATCGAGAAGACCGGCGCCGACGTGTCCATCGCGTTCGTGCCGCCGGCGTTCACGAAGGACGCGATGATCGAGGCGATCGACGCCGAGGTCCCGCTGCTCGTGGTCATCACCGAGGGTGTGCCGGTCGGCGACTCCGCGGAGGCATGGGCCTACGCGAAGTCGAAGGGCAACAAGACCCGCATCATCGGTCCGAACTGCCCCGGCATCATCACCCCCGGCGAGGCGCTCGTGGGCATCACCCCGGCGAACATCACCGGCAAGGGCCCGATCGGTCTCGTCTCCAAGTCGGGCACCCTGACGTACCAGATGATGTTCGAGCTGCGCGACCTCGGCTTCTCGACCGCCATCGGCATCGGTGGCGACCCGATCATCGGCACCACCCACATCGACGCCCTCGAGGCGTTCGAGGCGGACCCGGAGACCAAGGCCATCGTCATGATCGGTGAGATCGGTGGCGATGCCGAAGAGCGTGCCGCCGACTACATCAAGGCCAACGTCACCAAGCCCGTCGTCGGCTACGTCGCCGGGTTCACCGCTCCCGAGGGCAAGACGATGGGCCACGCCGGCGCCATCGTCTCCGGTTCCGCGGGCACGGCGCAGGCGAAGAAGGAGGCCCTCGAGGCCGCCGGGGTCAAGGTCGGCAAGACGCCGTCCGAGACCGCCGCGCTCATGCGCGAGATCATCGCGAGCCTGTAGCAGGCACGCCCGGAGGGGCGGATGCGGGACCCGGCGCGACAGCGTGGGCACCGCATCCGCCCCTCCGTCTTACGTGCCGGGAGCATGCGCCGTCTCGCGTGCGCGGCCCGCACCGGGTTGAGCCCGGGTAGCCTGGGCGCATGCCGCTGACCGGAGAGTACAAGCCGAGCACGTCCGAGTGGGCCCGCACGCAGGCCGAACGCTACGAGGCCTCCGGCGGCACCGAGGCGAACGAGTTGCGCGGGGTGCCGATCATCGTGCTGACCACCGTCGGGGCGAAGTCCGGCGCGTTGCGAAAGACCGCCCTGATGCGCGTCGAGCATGACGGGCGCTATCTGGTCGTCGCCTCGAAGGGCGGGGACCCGGACGAGCCGGCGTGGGGCGGGAACATCCGCAAGCATCCGCACGTGGAGCTCCAGGATGGTGCGGTCCGCCGCGACTACCGGGCGCGTGAGCTCGACGGCGCCGAGCGTGACGAGTGGTGGGCGCGAGCGGTCGCGGTCTGGCCCGACTACGACGAGTACCAGAAGAGGACCGATCGCCGGATCGCGATCTTCCTGCTGGAGCCGTTCGACGCCTGACGCCGTCCCCGGCCTGCGCTGACCGCTGCGGGGTAGGCCCGTGCCGGTCATGGCCGTGCACGACAGCACGGATCGTCCGCGACACCCCGGCTGTCCGCATCCGGAGCGGCGCGTCAGCGTCGATCTGTGCCGTTGTGCACGCGGAGGCGGGATGCCCCGGCGGGGCCCCGGCGGGGCATCCCGCCGCGGCGCGGCGCGCGAGGCTCAGGCCAGAAGCATCTCGATCGGCCCACGGGCGAAGAACACCACGAATCCGGCCCCGACCACCCACAGGAGCGGGCTGATCTCCCGGGCCTTCCCGGACAGGCTCCGGATGACGACCCAGCTGACGAACCCCGCGCCGATGCCGTTGGCGATCGAGTAGGTGAGCGGCATCACGGTCACGGTGAGGAACACCGGGATGAGCACGGTGAAGTCGCTCAGGTCCACGTGGCGGATCTGCGCCATCATCATCCCGCCGACGATGACCAGCGCGGCCGCGGCGATCTCGCTGGGCACGATCGAGGTGAGCGGGGTGAGGAACATCGCCAGGAGGAACAGGATGCCCGTGACGAGGTTCGCGACACCCGTGCGCGCGCCCTCCCCGATGCCCGATCCGGACTCGACGAAGACGGTGCTCGAGGACGAGGAGGTCAGTCCGCCGGCGACGGCGCCGACGCCCTCCACCACGAGCGCGGAACGCAGACGCGGGAAGTTGCCCTGCTGATCGGCCAGGCCGGTCTCCCGGGAGAGACCGGTGAAGGTGCCCATCGCATCGAAGAAGTTCGTGAACAGCAGGGTGAAGACCAGCATCGTCGCGGCGAGGACGCCGATCCGGTCGAACGATCCGAAGCTGATCTGGCCGATGAGGCTGAGGTCAGGCAGGCTCACCACGGATGAGGGGAGCGCGGGCACCTGGAGGCTCCAGCCGCCCGGGTTGACCGTCCCGTCGTCACCGATCTGCGGGCCGATCTTCCAGATCGCCTCGATGATCACGGCGGCGACGGTTCCCGTGACGAGGCCGATGAGGATGGCGCCCTTGACCTTCCGGGCGAGGAGGACCGCGATGAGCAGGACGGTCAGGACGAACAGGACCGCCGGGACGGTCGCGACGGAGCCTTCGATCCCGAGTCCGATGGGCGGGGAGTTCGCGCCGGTGGCGGTGACGAAGCCGCCGTTGACGAAGCCGATGAAGGCGATGAACAGGCCGATGCCGACCGTGATCGCGGTCTTCAGCGCCACGGGCACGGCATCGAAGATGAGCCGGCGCAGGCCGGTGGCGGCCAGCAGCACGATGAGGAGACCGTTGATCACGACCAGGCCCATCGCCTCCGGCCAGGTCACCTGGCCGACCACGGCGACCGCGAGGAAGGAGTTGATGCCGAGCCCGGCGGCGAAAGCGAACGGCATCCGCGCGACGAGGCCGAAGAGGATCGTCATGACCCCGGCCGTCAGTGCGGTCGTGGCCGCCACCTGGGCGAACCCGAGCTGCTGCCCGTCGACGTCGACCCCGCTGGAGAGGATGATCGGGTTCAGGATGACGATGTACGCCATCGCGACGAAGGTCACGACGCCCCCGCGCACTTCGCCGCCGAGAGTCGCCCCGCGGCGGGTGATCTCGAAGAAACGGTCGAAGCCGTTCCGGGGTTGGGGCTGGACGTCGGTCTCTACGTGTGCGGTCATGATTCCTCCAGCGTTACAGGCTACGCCGCCCGGCACCCCTCTGCGTGCCGGGCCGGGCCTGCGGTGACCCGTGGGTAGGGTCGAGGAGGCATGCACCGCGTCCTCGTCTCCCTCCTCTCCGCGCTCGACTCCCTCGTCGCCGCGGCCGTCGGCGTCGCCGTGGCGGTCGCGCCCCTCACCATCCTGTGGATCGTCGTCTTCGGCGCCCTGGATCTCGGCGCCGTCTGGCAGACGTCGGCCGCGATCTGGCAGCTCGGACACGCGGTCCCCCTGCACGTCACGCTGCCCGACCTGTACCTCGCGCAGACCGGGATCGATCCCGCACTGGCCGGCTTCGCGGTCTCCCTGCCCCCGCTCGGCTTCGCGGCGTTCACGTTCCTGTTCGCGGCGCGTTCCGGCGCGCGCGCAGCCCGTTCCGGTGCCTGGGTGACCGGCGTGGTGACCGGCCTCCTCGTGTTCACGGCGTTCGCGACGCTGGTGGCGATCACCGGCGCCGCGGCTCTCGTGCGGGTCGAACTGTGGCAGGCGATCCTCTTCCCCTCCGCCTTCTACGGGGTCGGGGTGCTCGGCGGTGCCGTCCGGGTCGCCTGGTCGGACGGCGACGACGGGATCATCGACGAGCTGCGCACACGTCTGGACACCCGGCCGGGTGCCTGGCCCGAGTTCCCGAGCCTCGCGGCGCGCGGTGGCGCCATCGTCCTCACCTCCCTGAGCGGCATCGCCGCTCTCGCCCTCGCGGTCGTGCTCGTCGTCCGCGGTCCCCAGATCGTCGCCCTCTCGCAGTCCGCCAACCTCGACGGACTCGGAGCGGTGGTCATGGGGCTCGGCCAGATCCTGTACCTGCCGACCCTGATCGTCTGGGCGCTCGCGTTCGTCGCCGGTCCCGGAGTGGCCCTCGGCGCGGGAGCCGTCGTGGCACCGGGCGGTACCCAGCTGGGGATCCTGCCCGGCATCCCCATCCTCGGTGTCCTCCCGGAGAGCACCTCCCCGTGGCTGCTCGCGCTCGTCCTGCTCCCGGTGGCGGCCGGAGCGTTCGCCGGATGGGCCGTGCGGTCGCGCCTGTCCCCGCGCGGCGGCCAGGCGGACGCGGAGTCCACCGGTCTGCTCATCGCGCTCACGGCGACGATCGGCGTGCTCGCGGCGCTCGGCGCGGCACTGCTCGCCGTGCTCGCATCGGGCGCGCTCGGTCCCGGACGCCTCGGCGAGGTCGGGCCCGACCCGGCCGCGCTCGCCCTGGCGATCGGGATCGAGGTGGGCCTCGGCGCCGGCATCCTGCTGCTCGCCCCACGCCGGCGTCCGGGTGAGGAGACGACACCGACTCCGGATGCCGCGACCCCCGGCCGAGACGGGTGGTCCGACGAGGCTCCGTAACGGCCCGGAGGAAGACCGGCCGCGTGGCTAGACTTGCCTCGTGCTCACGGTCGCCGTCCTCATCTCCGGCACAGGCTCGAATCTCCGAGCCCTCCTGGAGGCGGCGGCGTCCCCTGAATTCCCCGCCCGAGTGATCGTCGTCGGCGCGGACCGGGAAGCCGACGGCCTCGCCCATGCGGAGGAGTTCGGTATCCCGAGCTTCGTCGTCCCGTGGCGCGGCGCCGCCGAGCGCGAGGAGTGGGGCGAGGAGCTCGACCGTCAGCTCCAGGTGTGGGCCCCCGACCTCGTCGTCCTGTCCGGGCTGATGCGGCTGCTGCCCGCCGCTGTCGTGGCGCGCTGGTCTCCCCGCCTGATCAACACCCACCCCGCATACCTTCCGGAGTTCCCCGGGGCGCACGGCGTCCGCGACGCGCTCGCGGCCGGGGCCACCCAAACCGGGGCCAGCGTCATCGTCGTCGACGACGGTGTGGACACCGGCCCGATCCTCGCGCAGGAGCGCGTCCCGATCCTCCCTGGCGACGACGAGCACAGCCTGCACGACCGCATCAAGCCGGTCGAACGCCGTCTGCTCATCGACGTCGTCCGGCGCATCGCCACCGGCGAGCTCGACCTCGCCGCATCCGCCATCTGACCAGACCAGCACCACCCCTGAACCGAGGAGTCCCATGGCCGGGCCCAGTCACGATCCGTCCCTCTACCGTCACCGCGACACCGTCCCTGTACGGCGCGCCCTCGTCTCGGTCAGCGACAAGACCGACCTGCTGGCGCTCGCCGAGGCCCTTGCCGGCGCGGGCGTCGAGATCGTCTCGACGGGATCGACCGCGTCCACCATCCGGGACGCGGGCTACCCGGTCACGGATGTGTCCTCCGTCACCGGCTTCCCGGAGTCGCTCGACGGCCGCGTGAAGACCCTGCACCCCGGTGTGCACGCCGGTCTCCTGGCGGACCTGCGTCTCGAGGGTCACGAGCGGCAGCTGGACGAGCTCGGTATCTCCCCGTTCGAGCTCGTCGTCGTGAACCTCTATCCGTTCGTCGAGACGGTCGCCTCCGGCGCCGAGGGTGACGCCGTGGTCGAGCAGATCGACATCGGCGGGCCCGCGATGGTGCGCGCCTCGGCCAAGAACTACGCCAACGTCGCCATCGTGGTCTCCCCGGAGTCCTACCCCGCCATCATCGAGGCGATCGGCACGGGCGGGACGACGCTCGCGCAGCGTAAGGAACTCGCCGCGCGTGCCTTCGCGCACACGGCCAACTACGACCGTGCGGTGGCGACCTGGTTCGCCGAGGGGACTCTCGCCGAGGGGGAGGAGCTCCCCGCGCACCTGACCATCAAGGCGGAACGACTGGCCACCCTCCGGTACGGGGAGAACGCCCACCAGCGGGCGGCCATCTACACCCGCGTCGGTGGTCACGGCATCGCGCAGGCCACGCAGCTGCAGGGCAAGGAGATGTCCTACAACAACTACGTCGACGCGGATGCGGCGCTGCGTGCGGCGTTCGACATGGTCAAGCCCGCCGTGGCCATCGTCAAGCACGCGAACCCGTGCGGGATCGCGGTCTCCGCGCCCAACGCGCTGGACCCGATCGCGAGCGCGCACGTGCGGGCGCACGAGTGCGACCCGGTGTCGGCCTTCGGTGGTGTGATCGCGGCGAACCGCACGGTGACCCTGAAGATGGCGGAGAACCTCCGCGAGATCTTCACCGAGGTCATCATCGCGCCCGACTTCGAACCGGAGGCGCTCGAGCTTTTCCGCCTGAAGAAGAACCTGCGCGTGCTGCAGCTGCCCGCGGACTGGAAGGAGGAGCCGATGGATGTGCGGCTCGTCTCCGGCGGTCTGCTGCTGCAGGAGGCCGACCGCTTCCCGCAGGACATCGAGTCGGTCGCCAAGGACTGGGAGCTCGTCGCGGGTGAGCGCCCGGAGGGTGAGGACATGACGAACCTCATCTTCGCCTGGAAGGCCTGTCGTTCGGTGAAGTCGAACGCCATCGTGCTCGCCAAGAACGGCGCCACGGTCGGCATCGGCATGGGCCAGGTGAACCGCGTCGACTCCTGCCGACTCGCGGTCGAACGCGCGGGAGACCGCGCGAGCGGCTCGGTGGTCGCGTCCGACGCCTTCTTCCCGTTCTCCGACGGCCCGCAGGTGCTCTTCGACGCGGGTGTATCCGCGATCGTGCAGCCGGGCGGATCCGTGCGCGACGAGGAGACGATCGCCCTGGCCCGCGAGCACGGAGTGACCATGTTCTTCACGGGGGAGCGGCACTTCTACCACTGATCCCCACGGACGCGGATCCCACCGCGTCCCGGGACGAGGGCGATCGCCCCGGATGAGGACGGTCCTGCCACGGATCCCCTCGTCCGGGGCGATCGTCCTTCCCCGGCGGGCCGCCGGGTGCCGGCGGGATGCCGGGTATCCGGACGGGCGGGCGTCAGGGGGTGGGACGGCCGTACTCCTCGAGGAACCGCAGCCAGACCTCGCTGAGCGTGGGATAGGACGGTACCGCGTGCCAGAGCCGGCGCAGCGGCACCTCGCCCACGATCGCGATCGTGGCGGCGTGGAGCATCTCGGCCACGCCCGGTCCGACGAAGGTCGCGCCGATCAGGACCTCCCGATCCTCATCGACGATGGCCCGCGCCCGGCCCGTGTAGTCGTCACTCAGGGTCGAGGCGCCGGCGATCCAGGACAGGTCGTAGTCGAGGGTGCGGATGCGGCGGCCTGCCCTCCGCGCCGCCGCCTCGGTGAGCCCGACCGAGGCGACCTCGGGATCCGTGAACGTGACCTGCGGTACCGCCTCGTGGTCGGCGGTCGCGACGTGCGCGCCCCAGGGGGCGTCGTCCACCCGGGTGCCCCGCGCCCGCGCGGCGATCACGTCACCCGCGGCGCGCGCCTGGTACTTGCCCTGGTGGGTGAGCAGCGCCCGGTGCGTCACGTCGCCGACGGCGTACAGCCAGTCCGAGCCGCGCACGCGCATCGTGTCGTCGACGTCCAGCCAGTCGCCCGGCTCGAGCGAGACGTTCTCCAGCCCGAGTTCCTGGGTTCGCGGAACCCGCCCGGTGGCCACGAGGACCTCCTCCGCGCGCACGATCGTGCCGTCGCGCAGCGTGAGCTCCGTGGCGCCGTCCGCCCGTCGTGCCCGCGTCACCTCGGCGCCGAAACGAATGGTGACGCCCCTGGACCGGAGCGCATCGGCGACCATGTCGCCGGCGAACGGCTCCATCCCACCCAGCAGGGTGCTCCGGACGATGAGGGTGACCTCCGCGCCCAGGTCGGCGTAGGCCGTGGCCATCTCCGCGGCCACGACACCGCCGCCGATGATCGCGAGGCTCTGCGGGATGCGGTGCGCCGCCGTCGCCTCCCGGCTCGTCCACGGCGCGACCTCGGTGAGGCCGGGGATGTCGGGGAGGAGCGCCGCGGAACCCGTGCACACCGCCACGGCATGCCGCGCGGCGAGCTCGGTGACGGTGCCCTCCGCATCCGTCACGCTCACCCGTCGCTCGGCCGTGATCCGGCCGTGCCCGCGCACCAGGTCGATGTGCGCGCCGGTCAGCCACTCCACCTGCGATCCGTCGTCCCAGTCGTGCGTGAGGGCGTCCCGGCGCCGCAGTACGCCGGCCACGTCCACGTCCTCGGTCACCGCCTGCGACGCACCGTCGACCGCCATCGCCTCCCGGAGCACCGCGCCGGCGCGGAGGAGGCCCTTCGACGGCATGCAGGCCCAGTACGAGCATTCGCCGCCGACCAGTTCGCTCTCCACGATGACGGCGGACAGGCCGGCCTGGACAGCGCGGTCCGCGACGTTCTCACCCACCGGCCCTGCCCCGATGACGATGAGGTCGTACTCCTGGGGTTGCGCGGTGATCTCGGCCATCCCGCGACGTTAGCGGCTCGGAACCCGGCGGCGCGAGGGGTTGCCGCAGCCACGGCGTGTGGGCGTGCCGGGGCTACGGCGCGTGCGTGATGGCGTGCCGCCACCCGGATTCGTGCACGGGTCGTGCCCACCTGACGCCTCGGCTCGGTGGGGCGCTGCGTGAGCGCCCGGCAGTGGTGTCCGAAAACCGCGAGCCGGGAAGCGCGGAGCGTGTCAGGCTGGAGGCATGTCCCTGCCGGCGATGACCTTCGACGAGCGTTACCGCGCGATCCACGCGCGCGACGTGCGGTTCGACGGGCACTTCGTCACGGCCGTCCGCACGACCGGGATCTACTGCCGGCCGAGCTGTCCCGCCCGCACGCCGCTGCCGGCGAACGTCACGTTCTTCGCAACGAGCGCCGCGGCGCACGAGGCCGGATATCGCGCATGCAAGCGCTGCCTGCCCGAAGCGGCGCCGGGCTCACCCCTCTGGGACCTCCGCCGCGACGTCACGGGACGGGCCATGCGGCTCATCGCGGACGGCGTGGTCGAGCGGGAAGGCGTGCCGGGGCTCGCGCGCCGTCTCGGGTACTCGAGCCGCCATCTCACCCGCGTGCTCACCGCGGAGCTCGGCGCGGGACCCCTCGCCCTCGCCCGCGCCCACCGCGCGCACACCGCGCGGATGCTGCTCATCGGGACGGACATGCCCGCCGCCGACGTCGCGTTCTCGGCCGGTTTCGCGAGCGTGCGGCAGTTCAACGAGACGGTCCGCGAGGTCTTCGGGATGCCCCCGCTCGCGCTGCGCGCGCGTCGCCGCGGGGAGCACGCCGCCGCGCCCGGCGCGATAGACCTCGTGCTCGCCCACCGCACCCCGATCGATCTCGATGGGATCTTCGCCTGGATGCAGGCCCGCGCGATCGCCGGCGTGGAGGTGGCGACGCCCGACTCCTTCGCACGGACACTGCGCCTGGCGGGCGGTGTGGCCCGGTTCGAGATCCGTCGGGAACAGGGCGCGCTGCGCCTGCACGCGAGGCTCACACATCTCTCCGACCTTCCCCAGCTCGTCGCGAGGGTGCGGCGACTGTTCGACCTGGATGCGGATCCGGCTGCCGTCGATGAGGCGCTGCGTGCGCACCCCGAGCTCGCCGCGCGGGTGGCGGCGGTACCCGGCATCCGCGTGCCCGGCACGGTCGATCCCCACGAGATGCTCGTCCGCGCGATGATCGGCCAGCAGATCACGGTGGGAGCCGCCCGGACCGCCTTGACCGCGCTGACCGACGCCCTGGGAGAACGCCTTCCCGGCGGCGACGGCATGGACCGGCTCTTCCCGACGATGGCGGCCATCGCGGAGCACGGCGCCGAGGTGCTGCGCGGACCGGGGGCACGTATCCGCGCGGTCGTCGCAGCGGCGCGGGAGCTCAGCGAAGGGACCCTCGTGCTCGACAGCGGGGGAGACCCGGACGAGCAGCGCGCCGCCCTCCTCGCGATGCCCGGCATCGGCCCGTGGACCGCCGACTACGTCAGGATGCGGGTCACCGGCGACCCCGATGTGTTCCTGCCGGGAGACGTCGCCGTCCGCACCGGGGCGGCACGGCTCGGACTCCCCGACGCGCCGCGCCCGCTGACCGCTTGGACGGAGCGCGCAGCCCCCTGGCGCAGCTACCTCACCGCGCACCTGTGGCGTGCGCTCACCCCCGCACCCGCCCTTCCCGAACGGAGCCACCCATGACCGCGCATCTCGACACGATCGACACCCCCGACGGACCCTTCACGGTGCTGGCGGACGGGCATCAGCGGGTGCTGGCGTCCGGGTGGACAGCCGACCCGGAAGCGATCCTCGGCCGCCTGCGGCCCCGGGAGCGACCCGAGCAGGTCGTCGAGGGCGGCGTCGCGGCCCTCGACGCCGTGCACGCCTACTATGCGGGGGACCTCGCGGCGATCGACGAGGTCCAGGTCAGTCAGAGCGGTACCACGGGGCAACTGGCGGGATGGCGGGGCCTGCGCCGGATCGCTCCCGGCGCGCCGCTCACCTATGCGCAGTTCGCCGCCGAGCTCGGCAGTGAGCGTGCGGTGCGTGCGGCTGCGTCCGTCTGCGCGCGTAACGCCGCCGCCCTGTTCGTGCCCTGCCATCGGGTACTGCGCACCGGCGGTGCGCTCGGTGGCTTCGCCTGGGGGCTCGAGATCAAGCGCAGCCTGCTGGCGCGGGAGCGGGCGGCGCTGCCCGCCGGTCCGGTCGTGCCGTCCGGGAGATGAGCTCGCGACTCACCACGGAGAAGGTGCTTGTTGCATACAGGAAACACCCAGCACTAGTCTGGAGGGCTGCCGTCGCGCGACGCAGCATCCCCCGCGGACCGTCCCCGCGACCGCGCGCGCCCGCAGGGCTCACTCACGCTGACCTCCAGGACCCATGACCACCTCCCCTCCGCTGTCCACGCCCCGCGCGCTCGCGCGCCTGCTCCCCTTCGCACGCCCGGTGCTGCCGCGCCTCGTGCTCGGGGCGGTGAGCGCGCTCGCCGCGAGCATCGTCGCCCTGATGCTGCCCCTGGTCCTCGAAGGCGTGGTCGCCGGTCCGATCGCCTCCGGCGAGACGCCGCAGATCGTCTGGGGTGCGGTCGCCGTCCTCGCTCTCGGCCTGGCCGAGGCGGGGCTCGTCTGGGCCCGCCGGTGGTTCGTGCTCGCTCCGGCCACCCAGGTGGAGTACGAGCTGCGTACCGGCTTCTACCGCCGGCTGCAGCGTCTGCCCGTCAGCTTCCACGACCGCTGGCAGTCGGGACAGCTCCTCAGCCGGATGATGCAGGACATCAGCCTCATCCGCCGGTGGCTGGCCTTCGGGCTCATCCTGCTCGTCGTCAACGTGCTGACGATCGCGATCGGCTCCGTTCTCCTGTTCCAGTGGCACTGGCTGCTCGGGGTCGTGTTCCTCGCCTGCTCCGCGCCCCTCTGGTACGCCGGATACCGGTTCGAGAAGCAGTACGGCACGCTCGCGCGGCAGAGTCAGGACCAGGCGGGCGACCTCGCCACCTCGGTCGAGGAGAGTGTCCACGGCATCCGCGTGCTGAAGGCGTTCGGGCGTGGCGGACACGCCCTCAACAAGTTCATGCGACAGGCGGAGACGCTCCGGCACACGGAGCTCCGCAAGGCGCGCGCCATCGGCTTCATCTGGTTCTGGCTGGTGCTGCTGCCCGACATCGCGTTCGCCTTCTGCCTGGCCGTGGGGATCGTGCTCGCTCAGCTGGGCGAACTCTCCGTCGCCGAACTGTTCGCGTTCTTCGCCATGGCGACCGTGCTGCGCTGGCCGATGGAGTCCATCGGCTTCCTCTTCTCCTTCCTCCTCGATGCGCGCACCGCCACCGACCGCATCTACGAGGTGTTCGACGAGCCGAACACGATCGTGGACCCGGACACCCCGAGCAGCATCGCCGAGCCGCGCGGGCACCTCGTGTTCGAGCGCACGCACTTCCGCTATCAGGACGCCCCCGCCGAGCAGAGGGACCTCCTCGACGGCATCGATCTCGATCTGGAGCCGGGGGAGACGATGGCGCTCGTCGGGCTCACCGGTTCCGGTAAGACCACGCTGACGACGCTGCCGGCCCGGTTGTACGACGTGACCGGCGGGCGCGTGGTCCTGGACGGCGTCGACGTGCGCGACCTGACCCTCAGCGAGCTGCGCACGCACGTGTCGATGGCCTTCGAGGACGCGACGCTGTTCTCCGCATCCGTCCGCGAGAACGTGCTGCTCGGGCGGGCCGACCTCGATCCCGCGTCCCCCGAGGGGGAGCGGGTGATGCGCCAGGCTCTCCAGGTCGCCCAGGCCGGGTTCGTGGACGATCTCCCCGACGGAGTCGACACGGTGATCGGGGAGGAGGGGCTCAGCCTCTCCGGCGGCCAGCGCCAGCGCCTCGCGCTGGCACGCGCGGTCGCCGCGCGACCGACCGTGCTCGTCCTCGACGATCCGCTCTCCGCCCTCGACGTCGACACGGAGGCACTGGTCGAAGCGGCGCTGCGGGAGGTACTCGCCGACACTACGGCGCTCATCGTCGCGCACCGGCCGTCGACGGTCGCACTGGCCGATCGCGTCGCCCTCCTCGAGGCCGGTCGCGTGACGGCGGTGGGCACCCATTCGGAGCTCATGCGCACCTCGGAGCACTACCGCTACGTGATCTCGAGCCTCGAGGCGGATGACGAGTCCGCCGTGCAGAAGGAGACGACGCCGTGAGCACGGTCACCGGAACCAGCGGCGAAGACCGCTCGGACTACACCCAGGTCGAGAGCCGGCAGATCCGCCGTCGCTCGATGCGCCTCCTGGGATCGCTCGTCAGCCCTCTCCGCTGGCAGCTCGTCCTCGCCGCGCTGGTGCTCGTGGTCTCCACCGCGCTGCGGGTGCTGGGCCCGGCCCTCATCGCCTTCGGGATCGACAACGCGTTGCCCGCCGTCATCGAGCGGATGGACTGGATGCCGACGATCGCGGTGTCCCTCGTCTACCTCCTCTCGGCGATCGGCGGGGCCGTACTGATCGCCTGGTACGTCGTGGTCGCGGCCCGCCTGACCCAGGCCGTGATGTTCGACCTGCGCACCAGGATCTTCCGGCACACGCAACGGCTGAGCCTGGAGTTCCACGAGTCCTACACCTCGGGCCGGATCATCTCCCGCCAGACCAGCGACCTGGACACCATCCGGGAACTGCTCGACGGCGGGCTCAACGAGCTCGTCTCCGGCGTCCTCTACGGAGGGTTCACGCTGATCGCCCTGCTTCTGCTGGACTGGCAGAGCGGCGTCATCCTCATCGTGATGGGCGGCCCGCTCATGCTGCTGATGCGGTGGTTCTACCGCCGCTCCCAGGTCGTCTACCGGGAGTCCCGGGTGGTCAGCGCGAAGGTCATCGTGCACTTCGTGGAGACGATGACCGGCATCCGTGCGGTCAAGGCGTTTCGGAAGGAGCCCCGAAACGACGTCGAGTTCGGCGAGCTGTCGAGTCAGTACCGCGCCGTGAACATGCGTTCCATCCGCCTGTTCGGGACGTTCGAGCCGGCGCTCATGGCGATCTCCGCCGCGACGCTCGCAGCCGTGATGCTCTGGGGCGGTCTGCGCGTCGCCGACGGCGCGCTCGCGGTCGGCGTGCTCCTGGCCGCGGTCCTGTACGTGCGGAACTTCTTCTCTCCGCTGCAGGAGGTCGCGATGTTCCTGAACTCCTACCAGTCCGCCGCGGCGGCGCTGGAGAAGGTGTCCGGGGTCCTGGAGGAGGAGCCCTCGGTCCCCGACCCCTCGCAGCCGGTGGATCTGCGCGCGGCGCAGGGCGCCATCCGCTTCGAGGATGTGGCGTTCGGTTACGGCGACGGGCGCGTGGTGCTGCCCGGGTTCAGCCTGGACGTGCCGGCGGGCCAGACCGTGGCGCTCGTGGGAACGACGGGGGCGGGGAAGACGACCCTCGCCAAGCTCGTGTCACGGTTCTACGACCCGACGGCCGGCCGGGTGACGCTGGACGGGGTCGACCTGCGCCGCCTGCATCCCAAGGACCTGCGCCGGGCGATCGTGATGGTCACCCAGGAGGCGTACCTGTTCAGCGGGACGGTCGCCGACAACATCGCCCTGGGAAAGCCCGATGCGACGCTGGAGGAGATCCAGGCGGCCGCCCGTGCGGTCGGTGCGGACGAGTTCATCCGGGCCCTGCCGGACGGCTACGACACCGACGTGAACAAGCGCGGTGGCCGGGTCTCGGCCGGTCAGCGCCAGCTGATCTCGTTCGCGCGGGCGTTCCTGGCGGATCCCGCCGTCCTCATCCTGGACGAAGCCACCGCTTCGCTCGACATCCCGAGCGAACGGCTCATCCAGGAGGCGCTGCAGACGCTCCTCGCCGACCGGACGGCGCTGATCATCGCGCACCGCCTGTCGACGGTGGCGATCGCCGACCGGGTGCTGGTGATGGAGCACGGCCGCATCATCGAGGACGACACCCCGGAGATGCTCATCGCCGGCACGGGCAAGTTCGCCCAGCTGCACGCCGCGTGGCGCGCCTCGCTGGTGTGATCGTCGCCGGATGCGGTGTCCGCCGCTCCCGCCGCTCCCGCCGTACGCGCCCCGTGACGACGCGTCAGACCGTGATGCGCGCGATGACCTCGCCGAACTCTGTCTCGCCCACGGGCTCGAAGCCGACGCGGCGGAAGAACGCCTCGGGCCCTTCCTCGCCGGCTTCGTAGATCACGTCGACGTGGTCCATCCCGCGCCTGCGGGCTTCGTCCATCAGGCCGTCGACGGCGAAGCGGCCGACGCCGCGACCCTGGTCGTCGGCGTCCACGTTGATGCGCCACAGGACGGAGCGGAAGTGCTCCTGCGGCGCGTCCTCGGAGAAGTTCGCGCTGACGAACCCGACGACCTCGTCCCCGTCGAGCACGACCCGCTGCCAGGTGGTGCCGGGATCGGCGACGGTCGCGGCCACTCCATAGCTGACCGGAGCGAGGAACTGTTCCTGGCCCGGTTTCAGCGACAGGGTGTTCACGGCGACGATCGTCGCGGCGGAGAGCTCTTCCAGGCGCAGTTCCGTCATGAGCACAGGGTAACGCCCCTGTGGATGACACCCCAACCGGATGCCCGGCGCGGTTAGGGTGGGTCGGCAGGAGGTCCGAATGCGCGTCGATTACGCACAACTCGCACTATCGTCCGCCGTGCTGCGCCGCCAGAGCGACGAGCATGTGCCGGCGATGGTCGCGTACGTCAAGAGCCACAGCGTGCTGACGCCGTCGGACACCGGCATCATCCTGCTGCCGTTCACGGGGATCTCCCTCGCGGTCTCCGTCGTCGGGGTGGAGATCCTGGAGGGCCTCGGCACGGTGCTCCGCACCGCCGCGGACAAGGTCGACGGCGCTGCCGCGGCCTATGCCGCGCAGGAGCAGCGCACGTACGAGGCCGCCGCGCAGGCGATGCGGTCCATCGGTGCGGGCGTCCCGCCCTTCGCCGACCCCCGGGCGGGCGGCCCGACGCTCCCCGCGGCCGCGGGCGGCGCCCCGGCGGGCCACGGGGATGCGGAGCCCTGGCTGTTCGGGCAGGCCTACGACGCGGGCAAGGGCCTCGTGACGGGCACGCGGGGGATCGTCGAGGACATCTCGTCCGCGGCCGACAGCTGGGGGCGCGGGCCCACCGGCGTCATCGAGCGGCAGGACCCGTCCAGCTACCTCGTCACCCCGAACGCGGCCAAGAGCGAGATCGAGTCCATGCGGTGGGGTGCGGGTCCGCTCCTGGGCGGAGTCGACTGGGTGTTCGAGCAGGTGGCCGGATTCAGCCTCCTCGAAGACGTCATCATGAAGCCGTTCGCCGGCGACTGGACCGGAATCGAGGAGGTCTCCCTCGCCTGGCAGCACCTGGGGCAGGCCAGCCGGGCCATGGCGGACAACGCCGCGGGACTCGTGGAGCAGGGCGAGTTCTGGGATGGCGAGGCGGGGCTCGCGTTCCGCGGCGGCATGGTCGCCCTCGGCACGACGATGTACGGCGTCGGTGCCGCCTGCGATTCCGTCTCCGGAACGGTCGGCACCCTCGTGATCGTGTCGAAGGCGGGTGCCGCGACGATCGGGTTCATCCTCAACAAGATCTCGGTCAAGCTCCTGCGCATCGCGGCGGAAGCCGCGATCCCGATCGCGGGCTGGATCGTCGCCGCGGTGGAGGGGGCGATCCTCGTCACGGAGGTGTTCTCCCTGGTGCGGTTGATCTACACGGTCGTCGACACCATCTTCGATGCGATCGAGGGCGCGGTGCAGGCTCGTGCCCAGCTGGTGGAGACGCTCCTGCTCGTGGAGGACCTGATGCAGTTCCTGGTGAACACGGGGGAGAGGTACGCGCGATGAGCGGATCCGCCTATGGACAGCTCGTCGAGCTGATCGAACAGACCAGGCAGCGCGTGGAGGCGATCGAGCAGATCGCGCTCGGTGCCCGTCGCATCGGGGAGACGGACGAGGACGAGGATGCCGCAGAGGCATTCGCCCGCCGCGCCCGCAGCGGTGCGCTCGGACGGGAGTGGTCCGTGCTGCAGGGGCGGATCGATCTCGGGGAGACCACCCTCGCGGCGATCATGTCCGGTGACGACCCCTCGCCCGAGGCTCAGGCCGTCCGGGAGGCCTCCCGCGCGCGCCTGGCCGCGCTCACCGACGCCGAACGCGAGCGCGCCGAGCAGGCGGGGGAGCCCGACCCTGCGGCCGAGCTCGCCCGAGATCGGGAGCGGCTGCTGGCACGGGGTGCGGCGCTGCGCGCCCGCATCTCGGACGAGCTCGGCCGCCGCCCGTCGGGAGGAGCGGAGTGAGCGCGGGCGGGGTGACGCTCGAGTTCGGCGCCGCGGAGGCGGCACTGGCCTCCCTGCGGGCGTCCCGGGTCGGCATCGCGGCGGAACTGCAGAAGCTCGAGGATGCCGCTCAGGGTCTGAGCGGGTCGTGGTCAGGGGACGCCGAGCGTGCCTACCGGAGTGCGCAGGCGCAGTGGTCGACGAGCATGATCGAGCTCAACGCCGTACTGGATGCCGCGTGCACCGTCCTGCAGAACTGGATCGAGGGCATGCGGCAGACGGAGCGCGAACTCGCGCAGGGGTGGCCCGGGTGACCCGGGCGACCGTCCGCCCCTGGCAGGAGAGCGTCGTCGGGGGGCACGGCGTCCCCGCCGGATGCGTCGTGCGGGTGCCCGCCGCATCGGCGGCGGACTACGTCGCCGCGGTGGCCGCGGGCCTCACGGACACCGGCTTCCAGCCGGGACCGGTGCCGGCGGGTACGGCGGCGCAGGTACGGCTGCTCCGGCGCGGGTCCCTGATCGGCGACACCCTGCTCACCGGCACGGGGCTCGCCGCCCTGCGCTCCCGGATCGGCCCGCTGTCGTTGCGGGCCTCCGTCGTCATCGAACAGAGACCGGAAGAGGACGGCAGCGTCCGGATCATCACCGCGATGATCGCCGGCGATGCGCTGGCCGCCGAGGTCGCCGCGGCCGTCGACGCCGCGACCGCCGGACTGTCGCGTACGGGCGTCCCTGTCGAGGGCCCCGGCTGGATGCGTGCGGTGGACGTTCCCGAGGACTCTCTGGCGAACCCGCGCACGGCCCAGTCGCGCGGCATGCGCTGACCGAACGCCCCCCGCGCCGAGATCTCTCGACGTCGAGATAGTTTTCGCGCGTGCGGTAGTCTGGTGGGTGATCCCTGGACATCGACGGAGAGACGACACGTGCCTGATTCCACCATCATCTACACGCACACCGATGAGGCTCCGGCTCTCGCGACGGCGTCGTTCCTCCCCCTGGTGCGGGCCATCGCCGGCCAGGCCGGAGTCGACATCGAGACGCGGGACATCTCGCTCGCAGGCCGCATCCTCGCAGCCTTCCCGCAGCGGCTGACGCCCGAGCAGCTCGTCGGCGACGCGCTGGCCGAGCTGGGCGCGCTCGCGACCCTGCCCGAGGCGAACATCATCAAGCTCCCGAACATCTCGGCCTCCCTCCCGCAGCTGAAGGCCGCCATCGCGGAACTCCAGTCGCAGGGTTTCGACGTGCCGGACTACCCGGACGAGCCGTCGTCCCTCGACGAGACGAACATCCGCGCGCGCTACGACCGCATCAAGGGCTCCGCGGTCAACCCGGTTCTGCGCGAGGGCAACAGTGACCGCCGTGCGCCGCTCTCGGTGAAGAACTACGCGCGCAAGCACCCGCACGTGAACAAGCCCTTCCCCTCCGGCTCCAAGACCCGCGTGGCGACGATGGGGCACGACGACTTCCGCACGAACGAGATCTCCTGGGTCAGCCCCGAGGACGACGTCCTCACGATCCGTTTCGTGGGCGCCGACGGTGAGACGACGACCCTGAAGTCCGGCATCAAGACCCTGCCCGGCGAGATCATCGACGCCACGTTCCTCTCCGCGAAGGCGCTGGACGCCTTCCTGGCGGACACCATCGCCACGGCCAAGGCCGACGACGTGCTCTACTCGGTGCACCTCAAGGCGACCATGATGAAGGTCAGCGACCCGATCATCTTCGGGCACGTCGTGAAGGCGTACTTCGCCGACGTGTTCGACACCTACGGCGACGCGCTCGCGGCAGCCGGCGTCACCCCCAACAACGGACTGGGTGCGATCCTGTCCGCGCTCGGCAAGGTCGAGGGCGGCGAGGACATCGCCAAGGCCATCTCCGCGGACCTCGCCAACGGGGCGCGCCTGTCCTACGTGAACTCCGACAAGGGGATCACGAACCTGCACGTCCCCTCCGACGTGATCGTGGACGCATCGATGCCCGCGCTGATCCGCAACGGCGGAAAGCTCTGGGGCGTCGACGGCGGCGAGGACGACACGCTCGCCGTGATCCCGGACTCGTCCTACGCGGGCGTCTACCAGGCGGTCATCGAGGACGTCATCGCGAACGGCCCGCTGGACCCCGCCACGATCGGCACGGTCCCCAACGTCGGTCTCATGGCGCAGGCGGCCGAGGAGTACGGCAGCCACGACAAGACGTTCGAGATCAGCGGGACGGGGGTCGTCCAGGTCGTGAACTCGGCCGGCGACGTCGTGCTCGAGCACGCGGTCGAAGCGGGCGACATCTGGCGCGCCACGCAGACCAAGGACATCGCCGTGCGCGACTGGGTGAAGCTCGCCGTCACGCGCGCCCGTGCGACCGGTTCCCCCGCGGTCTTCTGGCTCGACGAGACGCGTGCGCACGACGCGCAGCTCATCGAGAAGGTGAAGACCTACCTCGCCGACCACGACACCGAGGGCCTGCAGATCGAGATCCTCGCGCCCGCCGAGGCGACGCTTTTCTCGCTCGAGCGCATCCGCCAGGGTCTGGACACGATCTCGGTCACCGGCAACGTCCTCCGTGACTACCTGACCGACCTGTTCCCGATCCTCGAGGTCGGCACGAGCGCCAAGATGCTCTCCATCGTGCCGCTGCTGGCCGGCGGCGGGCTGTTCGAGACCGGGGCCGGCGGCTCTGCGCCCAAGCACGTGCAGCAGCTGCTCAGCGAGGACTACCTGCGGTGGGACTCGCTCGGTGAGTTCTTCGCGCTGGCCGCGTCCTTCGAGCACTACGCGGAGTTCACCGGCAACGCGAAGGCCAAGGTCCTCGCGGACACGCTGGATGCGGCCACCGGGACCTTCCTGGAGAACGACAAGTCCCCGGGGCGCAAGCTCGGCTCCATCGACAACCGCGGAAGCCACTTCTACCTCGCGCTGTACTGGGTGCAGGAGCTGGCGGCGCAGACCGCGGACGCCGGACTCGCCGCGATCTTCGCGCCGATCGCCGCCGAGCTCCAGGCGAACGAGCAGGCCATCGTGGACGAGCTCGCCGCCGTTCAGGGGTCGCCCGTCGAGATCGGCGGGTACTACCACCCGGACGAGGCCCTCGTCTCGGCGGTCATGCGTCCGTCCGCGACCCTGAACGGGATCATCGACGCGCTCTGACCCGACCCGGGTACGACGAAAGGGGCGGATGCATCAGCATCCGCCCCTTTCGCGTACCTGCTGCGAGCGGGTCAGTAGTGCACGGACACCGGGGTGCCGTTCGGGGCCCAGTCGAAGACGAACTTGGCCTCGGAGATGCGCATGTTCACGCAGCCGTGGCTCATCGGGCTGCCGAAGTTGTTGTGCCAGTACGCGCCATGGAAGGCGATGTCGGGCGCGAAGTAGGTGACCCACGGGACGTCCTCCGTGCAGTACGAGGACGTGGGTCCGCAGCCCATGTTCTGCATCCGCACGTGCGCGAAGACCGTGAAGTTGCCGGTCGGTGTGGGTGTGCCGGACAAGCCCGAGGAGATCGCCCAGCTGTAGACGACCTGCCCGTTCTCGTACAGCGTCGCGCGCTGCGAGGACAGGTTGACGTCGATGTTGCGTGCGAGGGTCGTCGTCTCGAAGGCGGTCTCGGTGACCGGGACCTGATAGGCGGCGTTCCCCGTGGCCAACTGGGCGGCGAAGGCGTCCGCCACGCCGGAGGTGTCGCCGACGGCTCGTCCGGCGACGCCCGGGGTGAGCTCCTGCAGGACGTTCCCCGCAGTGTCGGTGACGACGGTGGCGTTCACCGGGGAGCGGTCGACCAGACCGGGCAGCGCGTCGACCGAGGGTTGGATGGCGGCGGCGTCGGCGGACAGCGCAATGCTGCCGTCGAGATCCGTCACGGTGAGCCAGGATGCGGCGACCGCGCGGTCGATCGGGACCGTGCGCTCTTCGCCGACGTAGAAGCCGACCGTGTCGAGCATGCCGTTGAGCTGTCCGACGGCCGCGTCGGCCTCCGCGGTGGTGAGCGCCGCCTCGATCGGTACGAAGGTGCCGTCGATCGTCGTGCGGCCGGTCCCGCTCGTGAACGCGTCCTCCAGGGCGGCGGTGACGGTGGCGGGGTCGAGACCCTGGCCCTCGACCGCCGGGGTCGTGGTGTACGAGGCGGAGGCCGCGTCGAAGGCGACCGAGGCGTCGACCGGCGCGGAGTACGCGCTGCCGGCCGCATCCCGGAGCGCCTGCTCGGTGAGGACCGGATCGACGGTGATCTCGGCCTCCATCGGGGCGGAGTTCCACTGCGTGATGTTCCACATCGGGTGCGCGGCGAACGCGCTCTCGGCCAGAGCGCGCGCGTCGACGGAAGCACCGAGGTCGGCGCCGGTGATCTGCGCCGTGCCGGCGGGCGTCTCCACCTCGATGGTCGTGGACGCGAGCCGGCTCTGCAGGGCGTCCGCAGCGCCGCCGACGGTGAGCCCGCCGACGGGCACTCCGGCCACGGCCGTGCCGGGAGCGATCAGGATGAGGGACGCGGCGACGGCTGCGATCGCGACGGCCGCGGAGGGGATGCCGATCCAGAGTCCCAGGCGTCGCTTCTTGGGAGCCGGTTCCTCCGGCGCCCAGGCATACGCCGTCGTCTCGGCGTCGCCTGATCCGGCGGACGACACCGCGTTGGTCGTCTCGGCCTGCGACGTCGGCCCGGTAACCAGATCGGTCACGCGCTCACCCCCTGCGAATGATAAGTCCTTTCATGGTAAGGGAGAGCCGTCCGAACGGGGTCGGGTTCATATCACGGATCCACAACCGTTCGACGGTGTACCGGAGGTGCGGCGGGAACCTCGCTCGGAACAGGGCGGCTCGGAACAGGGTGGAAAGGGCGTTGCGTGCTCCCGCTCGGGCCGATTCCTGGTCAGGGGGTGAAGACCTTGCCGGGATTCAGGATGCCGGCGGGGTCGAACACCTGCTTGATCCGGCGTTGCAGCTCCCACTGGTCGTCGCCGAGCTCCTCGCCGAGCCAGCGCCGCTTCAACACGCCGATCCCGTGCTCCCCGGTGAGGGTGCCGCCGAGGCGGAGCGCGGCGTGGAACAGCTCCGCGGCCGCGGCCCAGATCGCGTCCGGGACGTCGGGGCCGTCGAAGACGAAGTTCGGGTGGAGATTGCCATCGCCGGCATGGGCCACGGTGGGGATGACGATCCCGTAGGCGCGCTCGATGCGGGCGATCTCCTCGAACATCGCGGGGAGCGCCGAGCGCGGCACCGACACGTCCTCGATCAGCGTCGTCCCCAGTCGTTCCATGGCCGGGTGCATGGCGCGCCGCACGTCCAGGAGACGTTCGCCCTCGGCGGGGTCGCCCGAGACGACGACGGCGGCTCCCCGCTCCCGCAGAATGCGCGAGATCGCTTCGGCCTCGGGGACCGCGGCCGGGCCGTCGGTCTGGATCGTGAGCTGGGCCGCGCCGGCGAGCGGGGAGTCCAGGCCCAGGAGGTCGTGCACGGCCGAGAGGCTGGCGGCGTCCATCAGCTCCATGACGGCGGGCTGGATGCCGGAGGCGGTGACCGCTGCCGAGCCTGCGGCAGCAGCACGGACGTCCGCGAACACGGCGGTCAGCGTGCACACGTCACCCGCGACCAGCCGGCGGAGCTTGAGCGTCGCCTGCACGACCACGCCGAGGGTGCCTTCCGAGCCGATCATGAGCGAGGTGAGGTCGTACCCGGTCACGCCCTTGACGCTGCGGTGGCCGAGGCTCAGGAGACGGCCGTCGGCGAGCACCACCTGGAGCCCGAGGACGGCATCCCGGACGACCCCGTACTTGGCGCAGAGCAAGCCCCCGGCGCCCGTGGCGATGTTGCCGCCGACCGTGGAGATCGACCGGCTGGCGGGGTCGGGCGCCCACCAGAGCCCCTCGCGGGCGAGGGCGTCGTTGAGGTCGGCGTTGAGGATCCCCGGCTCCACCACGGCGAGGAGGTCGTCCGGTCGGATCTCGAGGATGCGGTCCATCGCGCGCACGCACAGGGCGATCTCGCCCGGGCCGGTGTTGGCGGCGCCGGCCAGTCCGGTCCCGGCGCCCCGGGTGACGACGGGCGTGCCGGTGGCGGTGGCGATCCGGAGGGTCTCCTGCACGTCGGCGGCCGACCGGGCGTTCACCACGGCCAGGGCGGGCCCTGCGGAGGAGTGCCCGGACTTGTCGGCACGGGCGGCGTGACGTGCCGCATCCGACGTGTCGACGCGCTCCCCGAGTGCTTCGGTGAGCCGGGCGACGACCACGTCGGGGGCGGTCATGCGAAGCGGCGGCGTCCCGACACGGCACCCACCGCGATAGCCACCACCGCGTAGCCGACACCCACCCAGGTGAGGTCCATGGCCCACAGTGCGGCGGTGGCGGCGGCGTAGACGAGCAGCTCCACGACCGCCCGGACGAACGGATGCACCGAGAAGACCGCGCGCGGCGAGACGAACAGCGCCCAGATCAGGATGGCGGCGAGCGGCGTCGCGATCCCGACGACGATGTTCCACGGGAACGGCCACATGGCGAAGCCCCACACGGCGAGGACGCCGAAGGCGACGATCTGGCAGAGGAACCCGAGGAGGTCCAGCGCTCGCAGCGGCGGCCGTGTACCGGCGGGCAGGGCGTCGTCCACGTCCCGCTCGCCGCGGGGCTGCGGGTCGGACGGTGCGGGCACGGAGTTCGGGTCGGTCACGCGTCCAGTCTACGAGCGTCGCGGTCCACGGCCGGCCCGGTCCCGGGGCTGTGCCAGGGGACGCCGGGGGTGCGGGTGAAGCGCAGTCCGGTCGCCGCCCACCCCTCGGCGAGCACCGCGAGGCGGCTTCGGAAGGACTCCCAGGTGCGCTCCGGTCCGCTCGCCGGCGACCAGGCGATCTCCGCCACCGCGGCCAGGCGCGGGAACAGCATCGCCTCGATGTCGGCCTCCGTCGCGATCGTCTCCGTCCACAGGGCCGCCTCGACCCCCAGGATGTCCGACTCGGTGATCCCCGGGATCACGTCCGTCGGCTCCCATCGGTATGACGCCTCCGTGCTGGTGGGGCCGTTCGCCCAGTCCAGACCGAGGGGGTCACCCGGTTCGACCTTCATGTCGAGGTAGGCGGTATCCGCGGGGGAGAGGACCAATCCGCCTCCGCGGGCGGGGAAGCCGCGCGCTGCCTCCGCCGAGCCGGGGGCCGGGCGGACGAACCCCCAGTACTGGCCGACGGTCCCCGGTGCGAGGGTGGCGACGGTTCCGGCATCGTGCCAGGCGATCGGGGTCTTGCCGAGCTCCGCGACCATCCCCGTGACCCGCGCCATGAACACGGCGTAGTCCTCCGGCGGGGTGCCGAGCGCCTCGTCCCCGCCGATGTGCAGATAAGGGCCCGGCGTCATCCCGGCCAGCTCCGACAACACATCGGCGAGGACGTCGTACGTCGCCTCCTCGTGGATGCGGAGCGAGGAGAACCCCACCGCGAAACCCGGATACGGCCGTCCGGGCGTCGGGATCCCTCCGCCGAACTCGGTCACGGCCGCGCGGACCTCGTTGGTGATGACCGGTTCGGCGGCGATCTCCGGATACGCCAGCCCCATGGCATGCGTATGCCCGGGCATGTCGATCTCGGGGACCACCGTCATCCGGCGCGCGGCTGCGTGCGCGATGATCCGGTCCCAGTCCCGGCGCGTGTAGAAACCGCCGCGGTCCCCCTGCGCCGCACCGGCGGAGGCCCGCTCGGCGAGTTCGGGGCGGGAGGCGAGCGCCAGCCGCCAGCCCTGGTCGTCGCTCAGATGCAGGTGCAGATGGTTGAGTCCGAGTGCGCAGGCCCGGTCGATGACGCGCAGGACGACCTCCACCGGGAAGAAGTGCCGGGCGACGTCGAGCATGAGCCCGCGGTAGCGGAAGCGCGGCGCGTCCTCGATCCGTACCGCCGGGAGATGCCATCCGGATGCCGCCGGATCCTCCGGCCGGCCGGGGGAGAGCAGCTGGACGAGCGTGCGGGTGGCGTACTGGAGACCGGCGGCGTCCGCGGCCTCGATCGTCGCGCCCTCGGGCCCGGCCTCCAGCAGGTACGACTCCGGGGCGCGTCCCGCGGTGTCGTCGAGGCGGAGGGTGATCGTCGTTCCGGCACCGCCCTCTGCTGCGGGTGGGGCGACGGACAGCGGGATCCCGGTGCGGTCGGCCAGCTCCCCGACGAGGCGCTGCGCTGCCGCGGAGGCCGTCTCGCCGATCCCGGACACGGACGATCCCGGGTCGAGGGGGAGGGTGCCTCGGCGCATCTGCACGGAACGCGGATACGGGATCAGTCCGAGGGGCATGTCCCGACGCTAACAAGACCGCGTCGCGCGCTCCAGGACCGTCGTCCGGTTCGCGGGTTCGCGCGCACCCGCTCGGGTGGCAGCGGTCCGCATCCGGTATGCTCGTTCGCGTCGCGACTGGCGTTGAGGTGGGCTACCACCGGGGAGCGACCGACACGGTATCCGGCCGTACGCCTGGGCCGGTGCGGAATCCCATTCGTCCGATGCCGCCGTCAAGGAGAGCCATGACCGACCCCGTCTTCAACGCCCCTCTCGCCGAAGTCGATCCCGAGATCGCCCAGGTCCTCGAGCGCGAGCTCGAGCGTCAGCGCGGCTACCTCGAGATGATCGCCTCGGAGAACTTCGTGCCCGTCTCCGTCCTGCAGTCGCAGGGCTCGGTGCTGACCAACAAGTACGCCGAGGGCTACCCCGGTCGTCGCTACTACGGCGGCTGCGAAGAGGTCGATGTGGCCGAGGAGCTCGCCATCGAACGCGCGAAGTCGCTGTTCGGCGCCGGCTTCGCGAACGTTCAGCCGCACTCGGGCGCCTCCGCGAACGCCGCGGTGCTCCACGCCATCGCCCGCCCCGGCGACACCCTGCTCGGCCTCTCGCTCGACCACGGCGGTCACCTCACGCACGGGATGAAGCTGAACTTCTCCGGCCGGTTGTACGACATCGTCGCCTACGGCGTGGATGCGGAGACGTCGCTCGTCGACATGGACGAGGTCCGTCGTCTGGCCCTCGAGCACAAGCCGAAGGTCATCATCGCCGGGTGGTCGGCCTACCCGCGCCAGCTGGACTTCGCCGCGTTCCGCGCGATCGCCGACGAGGTGGGCGCCCTGCTCTGGGTCGACATGGCGCACTTCGCCGGTCTCGTGGCGGCGGGTCTGCACCCGAACCCGGTCCCGCACGCGCACGTCGTGTCCTCGACCGTGCACAAGACCATCGGCGGTCCGCGCTCCGGCTTCATCCTCACCAACGACGCCGACATCGCGAAGAAGATCAACTCCGCCGTCTTCCCGGGGCAGCAGGGCGGCCCGCTCATGCACGTGATCGCGGCGAAGGCGACCGCTTTCAAACTGGCGGCGACGCCCGCGTTCCGGGAGCGCCAGGAGCGGACCGTCCGCGGCGCGGCGATCCTCGCCGAGCGGCTGAGCCAGCCCGACGTCGCCGAGGCGGGCATCACGCTGCGCTCGGGCGGCACCGAGGTGCACCTCGTCCTCGTGGACCTGCGCGACGCCGCGATCGACGGCAAGCAGGCGGAGGACCTCCTGCACGAGATCCACATCACCGTCAACCGAAACTCGGTGCCCAACGACCCGCGGCCGCCGATGGTGACCTCGGGGCTGCGGATCGGCACCCCCGCGCTCGCGACCCGTGGTTTCGGTGACGCGGAGTTCACCGAGGTGGCCGACATCATCGCCCGGGCGCTCCTCCCGGACGCGGATGTCGAGGCGCTGCGGGCGCGCGTCGCGGCCCTGACCGCGGCGTTCCCGCTGTACCCCGGCCTCCAGCAGTAGTCCGCTGACCGGAAACGCGGTTGCCAACCGTAGATACCTACGGGCATAGTGATTTGGGTCGTGTGGTCGGTGCGGTGCGGGTGCGAACCCGTGCCCGCACCGGCCCGGACATCCGGTCGGCATCCGATGCCCCGGTCAAGACGCACGACGACGTGAAGAGAGGGACGGCATGACTGCTCAGAAACTCGACGGCACCGCCACGGCGGCCGCGATCAAGGACGAGCTGCGCGCACGCGTCGCGGCGCTCGTGGAGAAGGGGACGACCCCCGGCATCGCGACCGTGCTCGTCGGGGCGGACCCGGCATCCCAGCTCTACGTCGGGATGAAGCACAAGCAGTCCGAGGCGATCGGGATGAACTCCATCCAGCGTGAGCTCCCCGCGGACGCCACGCAGGAGCAGGTCGAAGCGCTCATCGACGAGCTGAACGCGGACCCCACCTGCCACGGCTACATCGTGCAGCTGCCGCTCCCGAAGCACCTCGATACGGACGCGATCCTGGAGCGGATCGATCCGGCCAAGGATGCCGACGGGCTGCACCCGGTGAACCTCGGGCGGCTCGTGCTGAACGTGAACGCCCCGATCACGACGCCGCTGCCGTGCACGCCGCGCGGCGTCATCGAACTGCTGCAGCGCAACGGCTACGACCTCGCCGGCAAGCACGTCGTGGTCGTGGGCCGCGGGGTCACGATCGGCCGGTCGATCGGCCTGCTCCTGACCCGCCGCGATATCAACGCGACCGTGACCCTCACGCACACGGGAACAGTGGATCTGCCCCGTTACATCCGTGAGGCGGACGTCGTCGTGGCCGCGGCCGGGGTCAAGCACCTCGTCCGGGCCGAGGACGTCAAGCCCGGCGCCGCGGTACTGGATGTCGGCGTGACCCGCGAGGCGGACCCGGAGACGGGCAAGTCCCGGGTGTTCGGCGACGTCGACCCCGCGGTGGCCGAGGTCGCCGGGTGGCTCTCGCCGAACCCGGGCGGCGTGGGTCCGATGACGGTGGCCCTGCTCATGATGAACGTGGTCGAGGCGGCCGAGCGCGCCGCATCCTGAGCCGCCTTCTCTTTCCCGCGAGACTGCATAGGCAGCACGAGACAGCGGCTGGTTACGTCCGTCTCGTGGTGTGCGTGCAGTCTCGCGGTGTTCCGGGGCGGGGGAACCGGGGCATCGCGGGCGGTGCGGGGTGGCGTGCCGACGGTCCGATCAGCCGAGGTCGTCGAGCATCCGGCGCTGCTCCTCGGTGAGTCCGTCGTAGCGGTCCTTGCGCGGGGTCTCCTCGGCCCGGGATGCGGCCGGGCGGGGCGCTGCGGCGGCGGGCCGTCCGGCGGGCTCGGGGATCGGCGGCGCCGCCGTCCCGCGGGTGGTCGCGCCATCCGTGCTGCCGCGGCGACCGCCGAGCGCGCGATCGTAGAGCGCGCCGGCGCGCGCCTCGATGCGGTCGTCGATGAGGTCGTAGGCGGCGAACGCGAGGAGCAGGGCGAGCGGCGGGATGATCCATCCCCACAGGAATCCGCGGACGTCCACGCCGGAGAGCAGGACGACGGCGATCCACACCACGACCTCCACCACGAAGACGACGAGCCCCTGGACGAGCTTCTCACCGAGCCGGGTGCGGCGTTCCGCCGAGCGGGCTGCGATGCTCCGGAACATCCTCTGCACGAGGGGTTTCAGCCAGATCGTCGCGGCGGTGAGGACGAGCGCGGCCCAGAACGCCGCCCAGCCGACCCGGACGCTCGTCAGCAGTACGCCGATCAGCACCAGGACGACGAGGTTGAACACGTAGAGGGAGACGAAGCGGACGATCCAGGTCTTCATCCCTCCACCCTGGCACGATCGGGCCGGTTGCGGAGGTCCGGTGACGACCGTGCCGGTGCCCCACCGCGCGGTCGACATGCCCGGCCCGGGCTGCGCCGTTCCCGCGAGACTGCACGCCGGGCACGAGACGGACCGTGCCACGCGCTGTCTCGTGCGCAGGATGCAGTCTCGTGCGCAGGATGCAGTTTCGCGCGGAGCGGATGGCGGTCAGGGGAGGGATACGAGGCGGGTGACGTCGTCGGCGGGGAGTGACTCGGCGACGGCGGTCACCATGAGCCCGTCGAACTCGGCGCGGCCGGAGAGCACGGTGAGGAACGCCGTGTCCGCCGCATCCCGTCCGGTCGCGATCCGCACGAGCGTCTGCCGGGGTGCCAACGCGGTCGCATCGACGACCCGCCATGCGCCGTCGACCCACGCTTCCGCCACCGCGTGGAAGTCCATCGGACTCAGCCCGGGCGCGTAGACGGACACCAGCCGGGCCGGGATGCCGCGTGCCCGCAGCAGCGCGACGCACAGGTGCGCGAAGTCACGGCACACCCCGCGCCGGGCGAGCAGCGTCCGCTCCGCCCCGTCGGTCGGCAGGGACGCCCCGGCGAGGTACGCGAGGCGCGTGCCCACCCAGGACGACACGGCCGCGAGGAGGTCCGCGGGCCGCTCGATCCCGCCGAACTCAGCGGCGGCGGTCGCGGCGAGGACGTCGGACTCCGCATACCGGCTCGGACGGATGTAGCGGATGCGGTCAGCCGCATCCGTCCCCGCGACAGGCGTCCCCGCGTCCGGCGCCGCGTCGGGGTCCGCCGTCGCGGAGTAGGTCAGGACGAGTCCGCCGACGGGGGCGAGCACGCGGTGCAGCCGGGTGCCGTGCAGGTCGGGGATCTCCGCGACGTCCAGCTCGGCGTCGTCGACCGTGACCCGCAGGCTCTCCCGTGCCGGGATGCCGGCGCTCACCGCGACGGCGAAGACGAGGTCCGCCGGTTCGGTCACGGACAGGGCGATGGTCGCCGAGACATCCCTCTTCATACCCTCAGCGTGTCACGCCCGGATCCCCGCCCCGCGTCCGTTGACACCCATGCCGCCGTATGCCGCCCCCCGCCCCGCCACCCCCGCCGCCCCCCGCGAGACTGCACGCACGCCACGAGACGGATGTAACCAGCCGCAGTCTCGTGCCGCCTATGCAGTCTCGCGGGAAAAAGGGGCGCTCAGGACGAGGGGTGGGGGGTGGGGTCGGCGGCGGGGAGGAACGTGCGGGCGAGGGACTCCGCGCCGCGCGCGACCAGGCTCACATCGGCTCCGACGAGCAGGAACTCCGCGCCGGCGGCGGCGTAGCCCTTCGCCGCGGACTCGGCGAACGCGTTCACGCCGACGGGTCTCCCGGCGGCCCGTACGCCGGCGAAGGCGCGCTCGACCGCGGAGACGACATCCGGATGCGTCTGCTGCCCGATGAGGCCCATGGATGCGGCGAGGTCACTGGGGCCGATCAACACCCCGTCGACCCCGGGCGTCCCCGCGATCGCCTCGGCGTTCTCGACGCCCTCCGCCGTCTCGATCTGCACGATCACCGACGTGTATTCGGCCGCGTTCGCGAGATAGTCGGCCACGCGGTTCCAGCGGCCGGATCGGGCGAGGGCATTGCCGACTCCCCGGTGCCCCCTCGGCGGGTACGACGCGTGCGCGACGGCCTCGGCCGCCTGCTCGGCGGTGGACACCATCGGCACCATGATCGTCTGGGCGCCGACGTCCAGCACCCGCTTGATCCACACGGCGTCGTTCGCGGGTACGCGCACGACCGTCGTGACCGGGTACGCGGCGGTCACCTGAAGCAGCACCTGCACGCTCTCCAGCGAGTTCGGCCCGTGCTCCATGTCGATCATCAGCCAGTCGAGACCGGATCCCGCCATGATCTCGGCCAGCACCGGTGACCCGGAGCAGATCCACCCGCCGAAGAGGGGGCGGTCGGATGCGGCGATGCGGTGACGCAGGGTCGCGCTCAGGTGAAGCGGCATGTGATGGTCCCCATCGGTCCGTAGTCGCACAGGATGCTGTCACCGCGGGAGACCGCGATCGGCCGGGTGAACGACCCGGCCAGGATGATCTCGCCGGCCTCCAGGCGCGCGCCGTGCTGGTGGAACTTGTCCGCCAGCCAGGCCACGCCGGTGGCGGGGTGGTTGAGGACGCCGGCGGCGACACCGGTCTCCTCGATCGACTCGTTGCGGTACAGCAGCGCGGACACCCAGCGCAGGTCGATCCGGTCCGGGCGCATCGGGTTGCCGCCGAGCACCATCCCCCCGTACGCGGCGTTGTCGGCGATCGTGTCGACGATCGTCCGGCCCTCGAGCGCGACGTGCGAATTCAGCACCTCGAGCGCGGGGGTCACGTACTCCGTCGCCCGCAGCACGTCGAACAGCGAGCAGTCCGGACCCTCCAGCGGCTCCTTGAGGACGAAGGCGAGCTCGACCTCGACCCGCACGTTCGAGAAGTCGTCGAACGGGATGACGGACCCGTTCTGCCAGACGGTGTCGTCGAACATGACGCCGTAGTCCGGCTCGCTGATCCCGGTCGCCTGCTGCATGGCTTTGGACGTGAGGCCGATCTTCCGGCCGACCAGGCGACGGCCCGCGGCGATCCGGGAGTCCCGCCACACCGCCTGGATCGCGTACGCGTCATCGACGGTCGCGTCCGGGTGGCGCGCGGTGATGCGCGGGATCACGCCCCGGGTGCGGTCGGCCTCGGCGAGTTCCGCCGCGATCGACGCGATCGTCCCGGCATCCATCAGAGCTGGTTCCCGAGCTTGTACTCGCCCTGCGCGACCACGGGTGCCGCAGGCTCGGGGCGGGTGTAGGAGAAGCCGTCCGCACCGATCGTGACCGCCATCTCGCTGGCGTCGGTGCGAGTGGTCACCGGCTGCGGTTCGCCGTCCAGGTCGAGCACCAGGGAGGCCTCGGTGTACCAGGAGGGCACGACGGGGTTTCCCCACCAGTCGCGACGCTGGTTGTCGTGGACGTCCCAGGTGATGACCGGGTTGTCCGGGTCGCCGGTGTAGTAGTCCTGCGTGTAGATCTCCACGCGGTGTCCGTCGGGGTCGCGCAGATACAGGTAGAACGCATTGGACACGCCGTGGCGGCCCGGGCCACGCTCGATGCGGTCCGACATGCGCAGCGCGCCGAGCTTGTCGCAGATCGCGAGGATGTTGTGCTTCTCGTGGGTGGCGAACGCGATGTGGTGCATCCGCGGTCCGTCCCCACCGGTCATCGCGGTGTCGTGCACGGTGGGCTTGCGCCGCATCCAGGCCGCGTACACGGTGCCCTCGTCGTCCTGGATGTCCTCGGTCACCCGGAAGCCCAGGTCCTGCATGAACTTCACCGCCCGCGGCACGTCGGGGGTGACCTGGTTGAAGTGGTCCAGCCGCACCAGCTCGCCCGGGGTGTGCAGGTCGTAGCGCCAGGAGAGCCGTTCGACGTGCCGGGTGTCGTGGAAGAACTCGTAGGGGAAGCCGAGCGGGTCCTCCACACGCACGGAGTCGCCGATGCCGCGGGTGAAGCCGTCCGGGCGACGCACGACGCGGCAGCCGAGTTCGGTGTAGAACGCGACCGCCCGGTCGAGGTCCTCCGGGGTGCGCACCCGGTAGGAGAACGCCGCGACGGCGGGCACCGGTCCCCGGCGCAGCACGAGGTTGTGGTGGATGAACTCCTCGGTGGTACGCAGGTACACCGCATCCGCATCCTCCTCCGTGACGTACAACCCGAGGACGTCCACGTAGAACGAGCGGGATGCGGCGAGATCGGAGACGACGAGTTCCATGTAGGCGCAGCGGAGGATGTCGGGCGCCGGTGCCATCGGCGTCGGGATCGGGTCGTCGGAGTGGATCGGCGCCTCCTGCGAGACGGAGAAGCCCGACGAGGTGGGGGTGCGGGCGTCGAGACGGGTCATGTCAGCGTCCTTGCTCTCTGGGCTCAGCTCTCGGCATCCGCGGATGCGGCGGCGACCTCGTCCGGGGACGGGTGCTTGCCGAAGGTGGGGTTGTGCACGTCGCCGAGCGTGATGTGCACGGCCTGCTGGTCGGTGTAGAAGTCGATCGAGCGGTATCCGCCCTCGTGGCCGAGACCCGAGGCCTTCACCCCGCCGAACGGTGTGCGCAGGTCACGGACGTTGTTCGAGTTCAGCCACACCATGCCGGCCTCGATCGCCTGAGCGACGTTGTGCGCCCGTTTCAGGTCGTTCGTCCACACGTAGGCGGCGAGACCGTACTTCGTGTCGTTCGCGAGGGCGAGCGCCTCCTCCTCGGTGTCGAACGGGGTGATCGACACGACCGGGCCGAAGATCTCCTCCTGGAAGATCCGCGCGTCCGGAGGGACATCCGCGAAGACCGTGGGGGCGACGAAGTTGCCGAACGCGTAGCCCTCCGGCCGTCCGCCGCCGGCGACCAGCCGCCCTTCGGACTTGCCGATCTCGACGTAGCGCATGACCTTCGCGAAGTGTTCCGGGTGCACGAGCGCGCCGACCTCGGTCTCCGGGTCGTGCGGGTAGCCGACTCTGACGCGTTCCGCCTGGGCGGCGTACCGCTCGACGAACTCGTCGTACACCTCCCGCTGGACGAGGATGCGGGATCCGGCGGTGCAGCGCTCGCCGTTGAGCGAGAACACGCCGAAGATCGTGGCGTCGATCGCGGCGTCCAGATCGGCGTCGGCGAACACGATCGCGGGGCTCTTGCCGCCGAGCTCCATCGACAGGCCTTTGAGGAACGGGGCGGCGTTGGCGAAGATGAGCTGGCCCGTGCGGCTCTCGCCGGTGAAGGAGATGAGCGGCACGCCGGGGTGCCGCACGAGTGCGTCGCCGGCCTCCTCGCCCAGCCCGTGGACGAGGTTGAACACGCCCCGCGGCAGCCCCGCCTCCTCGAAGATCTCCGGCCAGAGGGATGCGGACAGCGGCGTGAACTCGGCGGGTTTGAGCACCACGGTGTTGCCCGTCGCGAGCGCGGGGCCGAGCTTCCACGACTCGAGCATGAACGGCGTGTTCCACGGCGTGATGAGTCCGGCCACGCCGATCGGCTTGCGGTTGACGTAATTGATCTGCCGACCCGGCACCTTGAACGTGTCGTCGGCCTGGGCCACGATCAGATCGGCGAAGAAGCGGAAGTTCTCGGCTGCGCGGCGGGCCTGGCCGAGGGCCTGCGTGATCGGCAGGCCCGAGTCGAACGACTCCAGCTCGGCGAGCCGGGCGTCGCGGGACTCGACGATGTCCGCGATGCGGTGCAGGATGCGGGAGCGTTCGCGGGGCAGCATCCGGGGCCAGGGCCCCTCGTCGAAGGCCCGCGTGGCGGCAGCGACGGCCGACGCGATGTCGGCCTCCCGGCCGGCGGCGGCCCGGACGTACACCTCGTTCGACACGGGCTCCAGCACGTCGAATGTGGCGCCGTCGATCGAGTCGACGAGGGCCCCGTCGATGTAGTGCCGGATGCGTTCCGGAAGCCCCTCGGGGACGTGCCGCCCAGGGGCCGGTGCGGAGCTGTCGGTCATGGTGTCTCCGAGGGGTTCGGTGCGGTCCCGTCGTCACGACGAGCGGCGAGGAAGGCGTCCATCGTGCGCCAGCGGTGGTTGCGTGCCGCCAGCTCGATCTCGAGCGGATCGGCACCGGAGCGGATGAGCCGGATGATCTCGACGTGCTCGGCGACGGAGTGCCGTGCGCGACCGGGCACGAAGGCGAAGGAGCTGTCCCGCAGGTGCGCGAGCCGCCCCCATCCGCGGTGCACGAGATCCAGCAGGTGCGGATTCGGGCACGGTTCGTAGAGGACGGAGTGGAACCGCTGATTGAGGCGGGTGAACTCGTGCGGGTCGAAGTCGTCGAGGAGCGCCTGCATCCGGTCGTTGACGGCCAGGGCACGATCCAGGTCCTCCGCCGTGAGCAGGGGCGCCGAGAGTGCGGTGGCGGATCCCTCCACGAGGCCGAGGGTCTGCATCGCGAAGACGTACTCGCTCTCATCGAGGAACACCACGCGTGCGCCGACGTTGCGCTCGAAGCTCACCAGCCCTTCCGCCTCGAGGCGCCGGATGGCCTCACGCACCGGGACGACGCTCATCTCGAGCTCGTCGGCGATGGTGCCGAGCACCAGACGGTGTCCGGCGGCGTACTCGCGCCCGGTGATCCGGCCGCGCACCCACTGATAGGCGCGTTCGGACTTGCTGAGCACGATGCCGGTCACCGCCGCTCCCCGTCGTAGCGGGCGCGCCAGGCGGCGTTCATCGGGAAGAGTCCCTCGATCGGATTCCCCTCGGCGACGCGGGCGGCGATCCAGGCGTCCTCCGACTCCTGGGCGAGCGCGGCGTCCACGACCTCTTCGGCGAGGGCGGGCGGCACCACGATGACCCCGTCCGCGTCGCCGACGATGATGTCACCCGGCTGCACCGTGGTGCCGCCGCATCCGATCGTCACGTCGAGATCCCAGGGAACGTGCTTGCGTCCGAGCACCGCGGGGTGCGCGCCCGCGCTGTAGACGGGGAGGCCGACCGCCGCGACGGCGTCGTGGTCCCGGACGCCGCCGTCGGTCACGATGCCCGCTGCTCCGCGGGCGTGTGCGCGGAGGGCGAGGATGTCGCCGAGCGTGCCGGATCCCGTCTCCCCGCGGGCCTCGATCACGATGACCTCACCCGCGCCCACCGCGTCGAAGGCGCGCTTCTGCGCGTTGTACCCGCCCCCGTGCGCGGCGAACAGGTCCGCCCGCAGCGGGACGAACCGCAGTGTTCGGGCCGTGCCGATGAGCCGGCGGTCAGGATGCATCGGACGGACCCCGTCGATGGTCACGTCGTCGAGACCGCGTCTGCGCAGCTGTTGCGAGAGGGCGGCGACCGGCACCTGCTCGAGCTTCGCGCGGAGGGCCGGGGAGAGCGTCGGGCCGATGGGCGGCAGTCCCGCCGCGGCACGGGATCCCCAGGCGTCCTCGCGTTGCGCGTCGTCCGTGCTCGGCAGCGAGCCCAGCCCGGGGTCGAATCCCCGGTCGCCGTCGACCACCGTGGTGACGAGTCGTCCCGTGCGGGGTCCGCCCGGGACGTCCACCTCGACCTCGATGACGTCACCGGGCGCGGCCACGGAGGAGCCGGCCGGGGTGCCGGTGAGGATGACGTCCCCGGTCTCGAGGGTCAGGTGCTGGGAGAGGTCCGCGACCAGCTGCGGAAGCGGGAACAGGAGACCGGCGGTGGTGTCCTCCTGCACGATCTCCCCGTTCAGCCAGGTGCGCACCCGGAGCATCGCGGGATCGACGGTGCGCGCGTCGATCAGGCCCGGTCCGAGGGGCGTGAAGCCGTCGCGGCCCTTGGAGCGCAGGTTCGACCCCTTGTCGTTCGCGCGGAGGTCGTAGAGGCCCAGGTCGTCCGCCGCCGTCACCCATGCGACATGATCCCAGGCGGATCCGGAGTCGACGCGATGGGCCGGGTCTCCGATGACGAGGGCGATCTCCCCCTCGAAGGCGAGCAACTCGGTGCCTGCGGGTCTCTCGACCGTCCCTCCGGTGGCCGCGACGGAGCTCGAGGGTTTCAGGAAGTACGAGGGGTGCGCCGGACGTCGTCCGCGCTGGTCCGCGCGGGACGCGTAGTTGAGGTGGACGGCGATGATCTTGCCGGGACGCCGGGGGAGCGCGCGGAAGCGCGGGTCCGCCGCATCCGCGTCGATGCCGTCTGAGGTCATGAGCTCCCTCGCTCTTGCGTGTTGCAGAGGATCGTATATGATCTGGGGCATCTGCGGCAACCGTCCCGGCGGACCGCGGAGCGGCGGGGAAGGGACGACGGAGTCCTCCCCGGGAAGGACCATGCCGATGCAGTTCCACCACCACGGTTACGTCTCCACCGATCCGCGGGTGCAGCCTGCCGCCGGCACCGGCGTCGAGCGCCCGGAGGAGATCCCGGAGGAGGTCGACGTCCTCATCGTGGGGTCGGGACCGGCCGGCATGCTCCTCGCGGCCCAGCTCGCGCAGTATCCCTCCCTCACCACCCGCCTCGTCGAGAAGCGTCCGGGGCGCCTCGCGATCGGTCAGGCGGATGGGATCCAGGCGCGCAGCGTCGAGACCTTCCAGGCCTTCGGGTTCGCCGAGCGCATCGCCGCCGAGGCGTACCGCATCTGCGAGATGAACTTCTGGACCCCGGACCCCGAGCGTCCCGAGAACATCGTCCGTACCGCGCGGGCGGCGGACGATCCGCACGGCATCAGCGAGTTCCCGCACCTGATCGTCAATCAGGCCCGTGTGCTGGACTACTTCGCCGAGGTCGCGGCGGTCGCTCCCGCCCGGGTCACCCCCGACTACGGTGTCGAGTTCGTCGGGCTCACCGTCGGCGAGGGGGATCGCCCCGTGTCTGTCACACTGCGCGACGTCGCAGGGGAACACGAGGGACGGGAGCGCACGATCCGTGCCGGCTACGTCGTCGGCTGCGACGGCGCGCGCAGTCGCGTGCGCGAGGCCATCGGGCGTCGGCACATCGGGGGGCAGGCCGCCCACGCGTGGGGCGTCATGGACGTGCTGGCCGTCACCGACTTCCCCGACATCCGCATCAAGTGCGCGATCCAGTCCCGTGCCGGCAGCATCCTCCACATCCCCCGCGAAGGCGGTCATCTCTTCCGGATGTACGTGGACCTCGGCGAGGTGCCGGAAGGTGACGACGGGCGGATCCGCGCGACGCCGCTCGCGGCCATCATCGCGAAGGCGAACGACATCCTGCATCCCTATGCGCTGGACGTGAAGGACGTCGCGTGGTGGAGCGTCTACGAAGTCGGGCACCGGGTCACCGACGGGTTCGACGACGTGGGCTCGGGTTCGTCGCGCACCCCGCACGTGTTCATCTGCGGTGACGCATGCCACACCCACAGTGCGAAGGCGGGGCAGGGGATGAACGTGTCCATGCAGGACGGCTTCAACCTGGGCTGGAAACTCGGCTCGGTGCTGAGCGGGCGTGCACCCGAGTCGCTCCTGGGCACCTACTCCGCCGAGCGGCAGGTGATCGCACAGAACCTCATCGACTTCGACCGGGAATGGTCGACGCTGATGGCGAAGAAGCCGGAGGAGTTCAACAGCCCCGAGGATCTCGCCGAGTTCTACACGCGCACCGCCGAGTTCCCCGCGGGCTTCATGACCCAGTATCCGCCCTCCATGATCGTGGGCGAGGCGACGCATCAGGAACTCGCCTCCGGGTTCCCGATCGGTAAACGCCTGAAGTCCGCGCCGGTCGTCCGCATCGGCGACGCGGTGCCGGCCCATCTCGGACACCACGCCCGCGCCGACGGCCGCTGGCGGATCTACGCCTTCGCCGACCGGGACGCGGTGGCGCTCGCCGGATGGGCGCAGTGGCTGGCGACGGCGGACGGATCGCCTGTACGCAGGTTCACTCCCGAGGGCGCCGACATCGACAGCGTCTTCGACGTCAAGGTCGTGTACCCGCGGTCGCATGCCGACGTCGAGATGAGCGGGATCCCGCCGATCTTCCTGCCCCGGGTGGGGCCGTTCGGACTCGTCGACTACGAGAAGATCTACGCCGTCCATCCCGATGCCGACATCTTCGCACTGCGGGGCATCGCTCCCTCCGGAGCGGTCGTGGTGGTGCGCCCGGACCAGTACGTCGCGCACGTGCTTCCGCTGGGGGCGACGACCGAACTCGCCGACTTCTTCGCGCAGCAGATGGTGCCGGCGCGCGAGAGTGCCGCGGTCTGACCCCCGGGAGAGGTCGCCGGCTCAGGAGTTCACCCGGATGACCTCCTGCTGGTACGGCGCGATGACCGAGCCCGAGATGCGCAGGTCGAGCAGGAGGAAGGGCCGTTCGGAGGCGGGGCGCCCGGCCCAGTCGCGCAGGACGCCGAGGTCGTCGAGCCGGCGCACGACGACGCCCTCCGCCCCCACGGCGGTCGCGAGCCCCGCGAAGTCCACCTCGGGGATCAGCATGGGCTCGGTCGCGAGACCCTTCAGCCCGTAGAGGTTCACCTCCGCGCCGTACGCGGCGTCGTTCCAGACGACGCCGATGCCCCGTCCCGCCGCGACCCGCACGGCGGATTCGAGGTCCGCCAACGCCATCAGTGCGCCCCCGTCGCCCGTGGTCAGGACGATCGTGGCATCCCGGCGTGCGCGGGCGGCGCCCGGGACGCTCGCCATCCCCAGGCCGATGGACTGGTACGCGGTGCCGATCATCGCCATCCGGTCGGATGCCGCCACCGGCCAGTACATGTTCGCCCACCCGATGAAATGCCCCCCGTCGGAGACGACCACCCGGTCCTCGGGGAGGAGCTCGGCGATGCGGATCGCGGCCGCGCGCGGATCCAGCCGGCCGTCCGGGGCGAACTCCGCGGCGCCGTCCTGCCTCCGGGCGGCCGCCACATCCACCGTCTCCCGCCACCCGGACGCGGATGCGCCGGTCCGGCGCAGCTCCTGGACGAGCTCCTGCGCGACCACGGCGGCGTCGGCGCGGATGAACCCCCCGACGTGCGGATGCGTCGCGGCGGGGGCGAGATCGACCTGGACGACGCGCGTGCGCGGGTCGAAGAGTTCCCCGAACCGCATCGTGAACTGGTTCAGCGAGGCCCCGAAGACGACGGCGACGTCGGCAGAGCGGACGAGGGCCATCGCGCCCTCCGCCCCGAATCCGCCGGTGACCCCGAGGTCGAACCGGTCGTCCGGGAAGACCCCGCGCCCGAGCGCCGTGGTCGCCGTCAGCGCCCCGGTGGCGTCGGCCAATGCGCCGAGCGCCTCGCCCGCCCCGGACAGCCACGCGCCGCGGCCCGCGATCAGCACCGGGCGCTCGGCCAGGGCGAGGGCGCCGGCGAGCTCACGGACGGCGTGCGCCGCGAACTCGCCCTCGATGCCGTGCGCCGGGGGCAGGGCGGGTGCGGGGGTGGCCGGCACGGGCCCCGCCTCCAGCCGCGCGACGTCGTAGGGGATGGCGAGCACGGTGGGTACCCGGTAGGAGAGCGCGTGCTCGATCGCGATGGCGGTGGTGGCGGCCGCATCCGTACGCCCCACGGTGTAGGTGCGGGCGCCGACCGCGGAGGCCAGGGCGATCTGGTCCACATCCCAGGGACGCGGCCCCGATGTCGGTTCATCGCCCACCACGAGCACCAGCGGCACGTGGGCCTGCACCGCCTCGGCGAGGGCGGTCAGGGTGTTCGTGAACCCGGCTCCGTACGTCGCGGTCGCCGCGCCGAGGCCTCCGCCGGTCCGGTGGTACGCGTCCGCGGCGATGACCGCACCGGCCTCGTGCCGCACGGCGGTGTACGTCGCGTCGGTCTCCCGCTCCAGCGCATCGAGGAAGTAGGCGTTGCCGTTTCCCATCACCCCGAAGACCTCTCGGATGTGGCGGGCCAGGGTGATGGCGACATGGGCGGAGACGGTGGGCATCGGCGAGACCTTTCGGACAGGACGGAGGGTTCCGTATGTGTCTCGCGGTGTGCTTCGTGCCCCTTTTGCGGGCACCGGCCCTCGTTCTGGACGCGCCGGACGGCTCGATGATAGCCGCGAAGTCCGCCGGGGCCGAGGGGTGGGATCGCGACTGTACGCCGTGGCGATCACCGCGTCGCCCAGTGGACGGCGGGGAGACTGACGTCCGCGGACGGCGGAGCGACAATGGGGCGACGGTGACGGAACCGACGAAGGAGTGCCATGACCCCGAACAGGGAGACCGAGCTGCTGGCGGATGTGCCCGACGGACTGTTCATCGGCGGACGGTGGCGTCCCGCCCAGGACGGGGCGACGTTCACCGTCCAGGATCCGTCGAACGGCGAGACGATCAAGACGATCGCCTCGGCGTCCGTGGCGGACGGGAAGGCCGCCCTGGATGCTGCGGTCGACGCGTTCCCGGCGTGGGCGGCGACCCCGGCGCGCGAGCGTGCGGAGCTGTTGCGTCGCGCCTTCGACCTGCTGCAGGAGCGCAAGGAGGACTTCGCGCTGCTGATGACGCTGGAGATGGGCAAGCCGCTCGCGGAGGCGCGTGGGGAGGTGGCCTACGGTGGCGAGTTCCTGCGCTGGTTCAGCGAGGAGGCGTCCCGCATCCAGGGGCGGTACGGCCCGAACCCGGAAGGCACCGGCCGCATGATCGTGTCGCAGCATCCGGTGGGGCCGTGCTACCTGATCACCCCGTGGAACTTCCCGCTGGCGATGGCGACACGGAAGATCGCCCCCGCCCTCGCCGCCGGGTGCACGGTCGTGGTCAAGCCTGCCGGGCTGACCCCGTTGACCACCCTCGCGTTCGCGAAGCTGCTGGAGGACGCGGGGCTTCCCGCAGGCGTGGTGAACGTGGTGACCACCACGTCCTCGGGTTCCGTGTCCGAGGAGATCATCCGGGATCCGCGTCTGCGGAAGCTCTCCTTCACCGGGTCCACGCCGGTGGGACAGCGACTGCTGGAGCAGGCCGCATCGGGTGTGCTCCGCACCTCGATGGAGCTCGGCGGGAACGCGCCGTTCGTGGTGTTCGACGACGCGGACCTGGACAAGGCGGTCGAGGGGGCGATCGCCGCGAAGTTCCGCAACATCGGCCAGGCCTGCACAGCAGCCAACCGGTTCATCGTGCATCGTGCGGTGGCCGACGAGTTCGCCCGCCGTGTGACGGAGCGCGTGAACGGCTTCGGCATCGGCCGGGGTACCGAGGACGGCGTCACGATCGGTCCGCTCATCGACGACCGCGCGGTCGAGAAGGCGGCGCAGCTGGTCGAGGACGCCGTCGGGCGCGGTGCCACCCTCCGCACCGGCGGCCGGGCGATCGACCGTCCCGGGACCTTCTACGAGCCCACCGTCATCAGCGACGTGCCCGCGGGTAGCGACATCCTGCGCGAGGAGATCTTCGGACCGGTCCTCGCCATCATCCCCTTCGACGACGAGGACGACGCCGTGCGGCTCGCGAACGACACCGAGTACGGCCTCGTGTCCTACGTCTACACGGAGAGCCTCGCTCGCGGGCAGCGCATGATCGAGCGGCTCGAGACGGGGATGATGGGCCTGAACATGGGCGTCGTGTCGAACGCGGCGGCCCCCTTCGGCGGCTGGAAGTTCTCCGGCCTCGGCCGCGAGGGCGGCGCAGAGGGCATCCACGAGTACCTGCAGACGAAGTACACGCTCACGGCCGACCCGTTCGCGTAAAACGCTCCACGATGGTGGGCATGAACGACGCGACGAGGTCGCGGGAGCGGATGCGGTCGCACCGGCTCACCGCGCCGGCCGCCGACCCGGTCGCCGCCGCCCGGCACATGCTCGCGACGCAGGCGCAGGAATTCTGGGGCGGACGCTGGGCCCTCGCGGTGCGGTCGTCGAGGGCGCCCGGGCTGTCCCGCCTGGACGCGGCGTTCGACGACGGGCGCCTGGTGCGTTCGTGGACGATGCGCGGCACCATCCACATCTGCCCGGCCGCAGACCTCGGCTGGCTCCTCGGCATCACGGGCGAGCGGCAGCTGCGCAGCGCGGCCTCCCGTCACCGTCAGCTCGAGATCGACGCGGACGCGCTCCGCCGCGCCGAGCGGGCCGTGCGGTCGGCGCTGCGCGGGGGCGGCCGGCTCACCCGCGCCGAGGTGGCCGGGGTGCTCGAGCGGGTGGGGGAGCGGACCGCCGGCCAGCGCGGCCTGCACCTGCTGCAGTCGCTCAGCCTGCGCGGCATCGTCTGCCACGGCCCGGTCGTGCCGCGGCCGGGCGCGGTGACCCGGGAGCAGTACATCGTGCTGTCCGAGGAGTGGATCCCGGATCCGGTGACCCCTGTGGATCCGCTCGCGGAGCTCTTCGTCCGGTACATCGATGGGCACGGACCCGCGACGGCCGCGGACTTCGCGTGGTGGACCGGGCTCCCGCTCGGCGTCGCCCGGACGGCGGCCGCCGCAGCCGAGGGGCGCGTCACGGTGGCGGACCGCGACGTCCCGCTCTATGCGTCGATCGGGGCGCCCCGGCCGGACCCGGGGCGCCCCGAGGTCGTCGCGCTGCCCGCCTTCGACGAGTACTACATCTCCTACGCCGACCGCAGTGCGGCGGCTACGACCGCGCACCGGGCCCTCATCGGCCCGGGCGCGAACGGCATGGTTCGGCCCACGATCCTCGTCCGAGGGCGTATCGCGGGGGTCTGGACGCATTCGCGGGCCGTGGGCCGCCACGAGGTGGCTGCCCGGGCCGAGCTCTTCCCCGCCGCATCCGGTGCGGATCCGGTCGACGAGGTCGCCGTCCAGGCCGCCTTGGACCGGTATGCCGAGTTCATCCGCGGCTGATGCCTATCGCACGCTGCCGTTCGTGAGCCCGCCGATCAGCCAGCGCTGCAGGAACACCGCGGCGGCGAACACCGGGATGAGACCGATCACGGAGGCGGCGGCGATCTTGCCGACGTGCGGAGTGCGCTCCCCGTAGAACAGTGAGAGCACGACCGGCAGGGTCTGCGCGTCCGGGCTCTGGGTCAGGAAGGTCGCAAGCAGGAACTCGTTGTAGTTCAGTACCCCCGCGATGATTGCCACCGCGACGATCGCCGGGGCGATGAGGGGCGCGACGATCGAGAGCAGCAGCCGGAACGAACCGGCGCCGTCGATGCGGGCGGCCTCCTCGATCTCCACGGGGAGTCTGCGCAGGAATCCCTCGAGCAGCCAGATCGCCACCGGCACGTTGACGAGCGCGTAGACCAGGGTGAGCCCGAGCAGCGTGTTGGTGAGCCCGATGACCCGCAGCAGGGTGAACAGCGGGACCACTGCGACGATCGGCGGCAGCAGCCACGGGCTCATCAGGGTGCCGGCCAGGGTCGCGCCACCGGTCCGGAAGCGCACGATGGCCCACGCGCCGGGGATGGCGAGCACGATCGTCAGGGCGGCGCCGCCGATCGCGGCGACCAGCGAGTTGGTGATGCCGTGCAGCAGGTCCGACCCGGTGAGCACGTCGAGCCAGTTCGACCATTGCGGGATGGCGGGGATCAGCACCCCCTGGCCGGTCTCGTTGCGTCCCATGAGCGAGACCGAGACGAGGTACAGCAGCGGCACGACGAAGAAGACGAGGAGGATGCCGAGGACCACCGTGGCGAGGACGCTGCGGTGATCGGTGGAGGATCTGTGGCGGGGCCGGGGGAGGGTTTCACTCATGGTTCGCCTGCAATCTGCGCGCGATGAGCGCGACCGGGATGGTGATGACCGTGACGAGGACCGCCAGGAGGAGGGTGATCACGGCCGCCTTTCCCAGGTCGAACTCGCGCAGAGCCGCCTGGTAGATCAGGTAGGAGGTCGTCGTGGTGGACTGCCCCGGTCCGCCCGAGGTCATCATGAAGACCAGATCGAAGACCTTGAAGGCCAGCACGAGACGAATGAAGAATGCCGCGGCGACGACGCCCGCGATCGCCGGCAGGGTCACGTAGCGGAACAGCCGCCATCCGTGCGCGCCGTCCAGCCGCGCGGCCTCCAGGGTCTGCGGGTCCTGCGAGAGGAGCGCGGTGAACACGAGGAGCACGATCAGGGGGGTCCACTCCCAGACGTCGGCCACGGCGACCGCGGGCAGCGCCCAGGTCGTCGACGACAGCGGCGCGATCGTCTGCGCGGGGACGCCGAAGAATCCCAGCACGGTCGCGAGCAGCCCGCCGCCCGGGTTGTAGATGAGCTTCCACAGCGTGCCGACGATCACCGGCGGAGTGATGAGCGGGAGCAGCAGCAGGGTCCGGACGAGGGAGCCGCTGCGCACCGCGCCGTGCAGGGCGAGCGCCGCGACGACGCCGAGGGCGAGGCTCGCCACCGACACCCCGAGCGAGGAGACGAGAGTGCGTCCGAGTGAGGACACCGCATCCGCATCCGCGAGCACCTTCTGGAACGTCTCCGTGCCCACCCATTCCTGGAAGGGCTTGCCGAGCGACGACTCGGTGAAGGCGGCGAGCAGGATGAAGACCAGCGGATAGACGCCGAGCACCAGCAGCGTGAGGACGCTCGGTCCGACGAAGAGGCGATGCGCCCACGCCGGACTCCGGGGCGCACGGCGGATCGGCGCCTGCCCCGGAACGGGGGACGGGCGGCGCGCCCGCTCCGGTCCGCGGGACGACTCCCGGGACCGGCGCGGGCGGGCGAGGACGGCGGACTCAGCCAAGGAGTTCTTCCCACTCCGCCTGCGTCGCGTCGAGCGCTTCCTTCGCGGTGACCTCTCCGGCGATGAGCTTCGCGAGCTCGTCGGTCAGCACCTCCGCCGCCTGCGTGGCGTTCTTCCCGGTCGGCCACGCCAGAGCGCCGTCGAGCGTGGCGCGGTTGACCCGCTGCAGCTCCGGGTACGCGGTGCCGTACGCGTCGCTCTCGAGGGACGAGATCCGGTTCGGATCGATGCCGGTCTGCGGGTCGGCGACGAGCAGCTGCTCGTTGACCTCGCTGGATGCGGCCCACTGGATGAAGTCGCGAGCGAGCTCGGTCTTCTCGGTGTTCTCCGCGATCACCCAGGTGAAGCCGGCCACGAGCGACGCGCGGGGCTCGGTGTTGCCGCCGCCCACGGGCAGGAATGTCACGCCCCACCTGTCGACGACGGTCGAGTCGGGGTTCGTCTGCGAGCCGACGCCGAGGTCGGTCCAGTTCTCGATGAACGCGGCCCTGCCGGCGTACCAGGCGGAGTTACCCTCGCCGAAGGCGGTCTCCGCCGCCGTCGGGTAGGCCGACGCGATGGAGTCGGCCAGGGACTGCGCCGCGGCGATCGCTTCCGGCGAGTTGATCGTGGGGGCACCGTCTTCGTCCACGAACGCGCCGCCGAACCCGGCCAGCCGGTTCGCGAAGCTCGCGCCCAGGATCAGCGGCGACTTCTGTCCGAAGATCACGTTGCCGTAGACGCCGTTCGCGCTCTCGTTCTCGGTGATCACCCGGGACTGCTCGACGTACTCGTCCCAGGTGGCGGGCGGTGCGGTGAAACCGTTCCGTGCCAGGATCTCGGTGTTGTAGAAGAGCACGTGGGTGTCGCCGTCGAACGGCAGCCCGTACCGCTTCCCGTCCACCAGGGTGTACGGGTCGTAGACGGCGGGGATGAAGTCGTCCGTCTCCAGCGCCGGCGTCTCCTCGATCCACTCGGTGAGGTCCTGGATCGCACCGGAGGCGGCGAGGTCGCCGATCGAGACGTACCAGGGCGCGGCGACGTCGATCGTGTTCGCGCCGGACTGCTGATCGAGCGCCAACGTGTTGCCGATCTCGTCGTAGGGGACGATCACCGGGTTGATCTTGACGCCGGTCTTCGCCTCGTACTCCTCGGCGAGGACCTTCGAGGCGCCCTCGTGCGAGGAGATGAGCAGGACGGTCAGCTCCTCGGCGTCGTCGGATGCGGACGCCGCGCCCCCGGCGCAGGACGCCAGGGCGAGGGCGGTCACGGCGAGCGCTGCGGGCGCGGCGAGTCGGCGCAGGATGCGCGGGCGGGACGGGGGAACGGACATGAGGGCCTCCGGTGCGGTCGTGTTCGGGGCGGCCGCGGGGCCGCTCGGTGGCCAGTGTGGGAGGCGGCACGCCGTGCCCGCCCTCCGGTGCGTAAGACGGCGACATGCGACGTCGCACACCGACACCTGCCGTCATCGCGTGTCGGCGTGTGTCGCCGGGGGGTGAGGTGACGGCCCCAGCGCGATTACGTTGCTCGGGCGTCGAGACCGGCGCAGGAAGGAACGGCCATGAGCTCCCGCATCATCCTCAACGCGTTCGAGATGAGCTGCGTCACCCACCAGGCGCCCGGCCTCTGGCGCCATCCGGACAACGACGCCGATCGCTACAACCGCCTGGACTACTGGACGGACCTGGCGAAGCTCCTCGAGCGCGGCACGTTCGACGCCGTCTTCCTCGCGGACGTGCTGGGCGTCTACGACGTCTACCGCGATTCGGCGGCGCCCGCCCTGCGGGACGCGGCCCAGATCCCGGTCGGGGACCCGCTGCTGCAGATCCCCGCCATGGCGGCAGTCACCCGCGGGCTCGGCTTCGGGGTCACCATCGCCTCCACCTACGCGCAGCCGTACGCGCTCGCCCGCACGCTCTCGACGCTCGATCACTTCACCGACGGCCGGGTGGGATGGAACGTCGTGACGTCCTATCTGGACAGCGCCGCCCGCAATCTCGGCCTCGGCGAACAGATCGCCCATGACGACCGCTACGCCATCGCGGACGAGTTCCTCGACGTGACCTACAAGCTCTGGGAAGGCTCGTGGGAGGACGGCGCGGCCGTCCGCGACCGGACAGCCGGAGTGTTCACCGACCCCGAGCGCGTGCACCCGATCCAGCACCACGGCCGGTTCTTCGACGTCCCCGGGATCCACCTGGCCGAACCGTCACCCCAGCGCACCCCGGTCATCTTCCAGGCGGGCGCATCGCCCCGGGGCCAGGAGTTCGCCGCCCGGCACGGGGAGGCGATCTTCATCAACGGTCTGGTGCCGGAACTGACGCGCACCGTGACCGACGGTATCCGGGACAAGGCGGAACGGATCGGCCGGCCCCGCGACTCGGTCAAGATCCTCACGCTCGCGACCGTGATCGTCGCCGAGACGGATGAGGCGGCGCACGCCGCCTACGCCGACTACCGGCGGTACGTATCCGTCGAGGGCGCTCTGGCACTGTACGGCGGCTGGTCCGGAATCGATCTGGCCGAGCTCGACCCCGACGAGCCGCTCGAGTACGTGGACACGGATGCGGCGCGCTCGGCGCTGTCGATCTTCACCCTCGCGGACCCCACCCGGACCTGGACCCCTCGCGACATCGCCGAGTACGTCGGGATCGGCGGGATCGGACCGGTGCTCGTCGGGGGACCCGCGACCGTCGCCGACGAGCTGGAGCGGTGGATCGAGGTGGGCGGGATCGACGGATTCAACCTCGCCTACGTGACGACACCGGGAACCTTCGAGGACATCGTCGAGTACCTCATCCCGGAGCTCCGCCGGCGCGGGCGGGTCTGGGACGACTACGAGGGGGCGACGTTGCGCGAGCGGCTGAGCGGAAGCGCCGTCGTCCCCTCCTGGCATCCCGCGCACGCATACCGCGGAGCGTATTCGGGTCTGCACAGCGCCGCCGACGGCGGCGCATCCGTCCTGCCCGCGACCGTCTGATCGATCACCGAGGAGCATCATGACCATCGTCGAGACCCCCGCCACCACCGCCCGGACGCACTGGAGCGGCAGCGCAGACCACCAGGAGATCGACCGCTGGGACGCGGAGGCAGAACGGGTCGCCGCGGTCCTCGGCGAGGACGCCCTGGCCCGGGACCGGGCGAACGCGCAGCCCTTCGCGGAGGTCGAGCTCCTGAAGGGCTCGGGCCTGACCACGCTCCTGGATCCCGCCGAGTGGGGCGGCGGCGGGGCGCACTGGGAATCCGCGCTGCGCGCCGTCCGCATCCTCTCCCGCACCGACGGCTCGATCGCGCAACTGCTCGGCTACCACTACATCAACTCCGCGAACATCGCCCTGGTCGCGCCGCACGGGGAGCGCGAGCGCTGGTATCGGGAGAGCATCGCCGGGCGCTGGATCTGGGGCGACTCGGTCAACCCGGTCGATCCGAACCTGACGCTCACGGTCGACGGCGACGGCTACCGGCTGAACGGGTTCAAGCGCTACTCCACCGGCTCCGGCGTGGGGGAGGCGTTGCTGGTCAACGCGGTCGTCGAGGGGGGAGCCGAACACGGCCGGTTCGCATTCCTCGTCCTGCCGTTCGGGCATCCGGGGGTGGAACTGGTGGACGACTGGGACAACCTCGGACAGCGCCTGTCGGCGAGCAACACCGTGACCTATCGCGACGTCCGGGTGGAGGCGCGGCACCTGCTCGGCTTCGGGACCGACGAGCCGGTGCAGAGCCTCATCACCCCGGGCATCCAGCTGGTGTTCGGCAACCTCTACCTCGGCATCGCCCAGGGGGCTCTCGCCCAGGCGAGGGCGCTGACCAACGCCCGCCCCAACGCGTGGTTCCTGAGCACGGCGGACACCTACCGGGAGGACCCGTTCGTGCAGCGGCTGTACGGGGAGCTCGTCTCCCGGGTGGCCGCGGTGGAGGCGCTCGCCGACCGCGTGAACCGCCGGTTCGACGAGGTCATCGGATCGCCCGGCGGTGTCGACGCCGAGGCCCGGGCGGCGCTCGAGATCGAGGTCGCCCGGCTCAAGGTGGTCTCCAGCGACACCGCGGTCGACGTCACGACACGCGTGTTCGAGGCCACCGGGACGAGTTCCACCGCGACCAGGGTGGGTCTCGACCTGCACTGGCGCAACGTCCGCACGCACTCGCTGCACGACCCGGTGGACTACAAGAAGCTCGAGGTCGGCGCGAACTTCCTGACCGGCGCGGTGCAACCGATCTCGCTCTACACCTGACGCGGGCAGCGCTTCCGGCGCGCGAGCGGGCCCGGCCTAGAGGTGCCGGTCGAGGAAGGCGTACACCTCGTTGTCGTCGACACCGGGGAAGGCGCCGCGCGGCAGCGGCGTGAACATCTGCATGTGCACGCGCGCGCTCGGCCACGCCTTGCCCTCCCAGCGGTTCGCGGCCTCCGCCGCCGGGCGGCGGCAGCACGCCTCGTCCGGGCACGTCGAGGTCGCCCGCTGGGTGGTCTCCCGTCCGCGGAACCACTTCGCGTCGTCGAACGGCACCCCCACCGTGATGGAGAACTCGCCTTCCGGGGTGGACCCGGTCTGGGTGGAGCACCAGAACGTGCCGGAGGGGGTGTCGGTGTACTGGTAGTGCTCGGTCGTGCGGTTCTGCTCGGCGAAGGCGGAGCGGGCGGAGAACTTGCGGCACACGATCTGCCCCTCCACCGCACCGGTGACATCCATCGGCAGGGGCAGGTCGTCGTTCTCGAACACCCGCGAGATCGCCCCGTCGCCGTCCACGCGCAGGAAGTGCAGCGGGATGCCGACATGCTCGGTGAGGAGGTTCGTCATCCGCATCCCGGCCGCTTCGTGGGTGACGCCGAACGCGTCGCGGAAGTCCTCCACCGCGAGGTCGCGCTCTTTCTTGGCCTGCTGCAGGAAGGCCACCGAGTTCGTCAGAGGCATCAGGCAGCACGCGGCGTAGTAGTTGATCTCCAGGCGCTGCTGCAGGAAGTCGGCGTAGTCGCTGGGCGGCTGGTGTCCGAGCAGTCGGTGCGCCATCGCCTGCAGCGCCATCGAACGGAGCCCGTGGCCGCCGGGGATCGACGCCGGCGGGAGGTAGATGCGGCCGTTCTCCAGGTCGGTGATGGACCGGGTCGACTGCGGCAGATCGCTCGCGTAGATGAGCTCGAACCCGAGCTGCGCGGCCATGATGCTGACGGTGCGGTGGGTGAGCGCGCCCGCGGTGTGCCCGGCCGCCTTCAACTGCTTCTCGGCCAGCTTCTCGATGTCGGGCAGATAGTTGTTGCGCTCCCGCATCCGCAGGCGCAGTTCGGTGTTGGCGCGCCGAGCCTCCTCCGGCGTCGCGATCGCCTCCCGCTCGCGACGCTGCAGCTCGTGGTGCAGCCCCAGGACGGTCTCGATGGTCTCGTCGCTGAGCCCCTTGGTCACGCGGATGGGGGGGAGCCCGAGGCGCCGGAACGCGTGGGCGGACTGCGCCCGCTCGAGCTCGATCTCGAGGGCGGCCCGGCGGTTGGGCGGCTCGCTGGAGAGCAGGTCGCTCAGCTGCGCTCCGGTGGCGGTCGCGATCTCCTGGAGGAGGGAGAGCTTCGGCTCCCGCTTGCCGTTCTCGATCAGGCTCAGGTGGCTTCCGGCGACGCCCACCGCGAGCCCGAGTTCGTCCAGGGTCAGGCCGGCGCTCGTCCGGTAGTGACGGATGCGGTGCCCCAGGGTGGTGAGTTCGATCGTGCTCGACGGCATTCCTTGATCATACTGAAAGAACCGCGACTCTTTCAGCGTCAAGGGCTGGAAAGAACACGAGGACGCTCGCCAAGCTAGGAGGGAACTCAGTTCTGAACGTCCGAAATCTCTTCGGAGTGGTTCGGACGACGGGGTTCTGAACGTCCGACATCCCTCACACAGGAGTGATCATGGCACTGGCCGAGACCTACACCCGTACCGCACCGAACCGCATCGTCGCTTCGAGCGCGTATGGCCAGCGTCCCGAGATCGAGGGCCCCGGCATGGCCGCACTCGTCGAATGGGTCGAGGAGATCGCCGCGCTCACCAAGCCCGACCGCATCCACTGGGTCGACGGCTCCCGTGCCGAGAACGACGCGCTGCTGCGAGAGATGGTCGACGAGGGCAAGCTCATCAAGCTGAACCCGGAATGGCGGCCGAGCTCCTACCTGGCCCGGTCCCACCCGAGCGACGTGGCGCGCACCGAGGGTCGTACCTTCATCGCGTCCGAGCGTGAAGAGGACGCCGGTCCCACCAACAACTGGGCCGACCCGGCCGAGATGCGCGGCACGATGAACCGCATCTTCGACGGATCGATGCGCGGCCGCACGATGTACGTGGTGCCGTTCTCGATGGGTGCCGTCGGTGGCCCCCTCTCGCACATCGGGGTGCAGGTCACCGACTCCGCCTACGCGGTCACCTCCATCGGCATCATGACCCGCGTGGGCACCCACGTCGTGGAGCAGATCGCCGCTGGGTCCCCCTGGGTGAAGACGGTGCACTCCGTCGGCGCCCCGCTCGCACCGGGCGAGGCGGATGTGGCATGGCCCTGCAACGACGACAAGTACATCGTGCACTTCCCGGACACCCTCGAGGTGTGGTCCTACGGCTCCGGCTACGGCGGCAACGCGATCCTCGCCAAGAAGTGCTTCGCGCTGCGGATCGCCTCGGTGATCGGCCGCAACGAGGGCTGGCTCGCCGAGCACATGCTGCTCATCCGCGTCATCAGCCCGGAGGGCAAGGCCTACCACGTGGCCGCGGCGTTCCCGTCGGCATGCGGCAAGACGAACCTTGCGATGCTGCGCCCCACCATCCCCGGCTGGCGGGTCGAGACGCTCGGCGACGACATCGCCTGGCTGCGTCCGGGGGAGGATGGGCGCCTGTGGGCGATCAACCCCGAGGCGGGCTTCTTCGGCGTGGCACCGGGCACCGGCGAGTCGACCAACGTGACGGCCGTCGAGACGCTGTGGGGCAACACGATCTTCACGAACGTCGCACTCCGCCCCGACGGCGATGTCTGGTGGGAGGGTCTGACGGACGAGGCCCCGGCTGAGCTCGAGGACTGGGAGGGCAACCCCTGGACCCCGGCATCCGGTCGTCCGGCCGCGCACCCGAACTCGCGCTTCACGGTCGCCGCCGCCCAGTGCCCGCAGATCGCGGAGGACTGGGATGCGCCGGAGGGCGTGCCGCTGGATGCCATCCTCTTCGGCGGACGTCGCGCCACGAACGTGCCGCTCGTCGTCGAGGCCACGGACTGGACACACGGGGTGTTCCTCGGCTCGACCATCTCGTCCGAGCGCACCGCCGCCGCAGAAGGCACGGTCGGGGAGCTGCGCCGTGACCCGTTCGCGATGCTGCCGTTCTGCGGATACAACATGGCCGACTACTTCGGCCACTGGGTCAAGGTCGGCCAGAAGCTGCGCTTCGACCGCGCACCGCGGATCTTCCAGGTGAACTGGTTCCGCCGCGGCGCCGACGGCCGGTTCCTGTGGCCGGGATTCGGCGACAACGCCCGCGTCATCGACTGGATCATCCGCCGCGTGGAGGGCAAGGTCCCGGCGGTGGACACGCCGATCGGTCGCGTGCCGCGCACCTCCGACCTGAACCTGGACGGCATCACCGTCCCGCAGGAGGACCTCGACGAGCTGTTCTCGATCGACACGGAGTCCTGGCTCACGGAGGCCCGGCTCACGGAGGAGTTCTACGACACCTTCGGCGACAAGGTGCCCTCTGCGCTGCGCGCCGAGCTCGCGTCGCTGCGCTACCGGCTGGGGCAGAAGGCCAACGCCTGACCCCGCCCACGTGGAAACGCCCCGCACCCTCCGGTGCGGGGCGTTTCCACGTCCGCCGTCGCCCTGCGTTCACCTGTCGCGTCCGTCGGCTCGGACCGCGTCTTCGCGACAGGTGAGCGGGCGCGCTAGACGAGGAGCTGGTGCTTGGCGAGGTCCCGGTACAGCGGCACGGTCGCGACGAGCTCGGAGTGCGTGCCCTGGCCGACCACCCGACCGCCCTCGAGGACGACGATGACGTCGCTGTCGACGACCGTGGACAGGCGGTGGGCGATGACGATGAGGGTGCGCCCCTCGGCCACCGAGTCGATGGCCTCCCGCATCCGCTGCTCGTTCAGGCCGTCGAGCGAGGACGTCGACTCGTCCAGCAGCAGGATGGGCGGCGCGGCCAGCAGCGCGCGGGCGATGGCGAGGCGCTGACGCTCGCCCCCCGACAGCATGACCCCGGCCTCTCCGACCGGCGCGTCGAGGCCCAGCGGAGACCGGTCCAATACCTCGCCGAGATTGACCTCGCGGAGGACCCGCTCGCACTCCGCATCCGTCGCCTCGGGAGACGCCAGCCGCAGGTTGTCGCCGATCGTGCCGGCGAGGGTCGGGGCGTCCTGCTCGACGTATCCGAGGTGGGCGCGCAGATCGTCGCGATCGAGGGTCCGGATGTCGCGGCCGTCCAGCAGGATCGCGCCGTCGGTCGGGTCGTAGAACCGCTCGATGAGTGACAGCGTGGTGCTCTTGCCGGCGCCGGACGGGCCGACGAGCGCCACGCGCGCGCCGCGCGGGACCCGGAAGGAGACGCCGCGCAGCACGTGCCCCTCGGTCTCCTCCGCCTCGATCGCCTGGAGGGCGGACGTGTCGACGTGCGCGCTGGCGAGCATCGCCTTCGCCTCGGCCTCGGTCTTCTGCCGGGCGGCGACGACCGCGGCGGGGTAGGTGAAGTGCACGTCGCGGAACTCGATCGCGGTGTCCGCCGGGGCCACGGCGGCATCCGCATCCGTGATCCGGGCGGCGATCGCCGCGTCGTCCTCCGTCTCGGTGGGCAGGTCGAGGACCTCCTGGATGCGGCCGAGCGCGCCGAGTGCCTGGTTCACCGAGGTGATGGCGCCGAAGAAGGAGCCGAGCGGCTGGATGAGGAAGAAGAGGAACATCACGAACGTGACGAGGCTCGCGATCGTGATCGCGCCCGAGGCGACCCGGTAGCCGCCGACACCGAGGACCACGAGCAGGGACAGTTGCAGGGCGATGCCGGCGATCGGCACGATCAGCGCCGACGCCTTCGCGATGGCGACGCCGATGCCGTACGCCTCGGTCGCGGTCTGCGTGATCCCGGCCTGCTCGCGTTCGGCGGCGCCCGCGGCCCGCACCGTCCGGATCGATCCGACCGCGCGCTCCACGGCGGAGGCGAGCTCGCCGACCTTCTCCTGCTGGGCGCTGGTGTGACGACGGATGCGGCCGCTGAGGGCACCGACCACGCCGAAGGAGGCGCCGATGACCACGAGGATGAGCAGGAGCAGCAGCGGGTCGATCACCAGCATCGCGATGATCGCGCCCACGAAGATCAGGACGTTGCCGATGGAGTCCGCCAGCCCCTGGGTGAGCACCGCGTAGAGGAGGGTCGTGTCCGTGCCGACACGGGAGACGATGTCCCCCGTGCGGCGGGCGTCGAACTCGCGGATCGGCAGATGCAGGATGCGGGCGATGAGCCGCCGGCGGCTGGAGAACACGACCGCTGTCCCGGTGCGCTGCAGCAGATAGTGCTGGTAACCCGAGATCACCGAGGAGGCGACGACGAGGGCCACCAATGCCCAGACGAGCACTCCGAGGGTGTCGCCGGCCTGCACGCGCGAGATCACCTCGCCGACGACGAGTGGCTGGCCGAGCGTCGTGACGGCGGCGATGACGCTGAGGATCGCGACGACCACGAGGGTGCGCTTGTGTTCGAACAGGAACGGCAGCAGCTGGCGGAAGCTCGCGCGGGGGCCGTCGGTGCGGCCGCGGGCGCGGCGGCCGGAGAGGGGGGAGCTCATGGGGGTTCCTCGGTCCGGAAGAGGGGGTCGTATCGACCGTACCCGCCCCGAACCCAGGAACGGGTGTCAGACCGGATGCGAACCGTCGCCGGTCACGCGGAGGGGAGTGACGTCGCCCGCCATCCGCCCGCCCGCGAACGGGAGAGCGCCGGGCCGAAGGGGATGCCTCCGGCCCGGCGCTCGCGGTCAGGACGAGGTCAGAGCGACGCGGTCTCCTGCAGCGCCGCGCCCTCGTCGTAGTCGACGTCCTTCGTCTCCTTGGAGAGCACCAGCGCGATGAGGGTGAGCACGCCCGCACCGCTGAGGTAGATGCCGACCAGCCACGGGGATCCGTCGGCGGCGGCCCAGAGCGCGACCGCGATGATCGGGGCGAGGGCGGCGCCGAGGATCGACGAGACGTTGTACGAGATCGCCGAGCCGGTGTACCTGACGTTCGTCGGGAAAAGCTCCGGCAGGATCGCCCCCATCGGGCCGAACGTCGCGCCCATGAGCACGAACCCGATGATCAGGAACCCCTGGACGAGCGCCCCGGTGAACTTCGGGTCCACCTGCGGCAGCAGGAACACGTTGAACGTGCAGCCGAACACGATGATCGCGACGGTCACCCAGATCAGCAGGCGTCGGCGCCCGATCGCGTCCGCGACCGGGCCGGACAGCAGCGTGAAGATGCCGAAGAACACGACGCCGATGATCTGCATGATCACGAAGTCGGTGTACCCGAAGCCGAGTCCGGGCACGTACGTCGCGGCATCGAACGGGGTTCCGGCGGCCTCGGCCGCGGCCTGCGCCGCATCCGTCGCCGCCTTCGTGCCGTAGGAGAGGGTGAAGCTCGTCATCAGGTAGAAGAGCACGTAGGTCGCCAGCATGATGAACGTGCCGAGGATCAGGTGCCACCAGTGCATGCGCAGCACCGCGCCCAGCGGGAACTTGCGGATCGCGCCGGTCTTCTCGGCCTTCGTGAAGGCGGCGGACTCGACCAGGCGCAGACGCACCCAGAGCCCGACGATGACCATGACCGCCGAGAACAGGAAGGGCACGCGCCATCCCCAGGCCAGGAACTCCTCGGAACGCTGCGCGCCGCCGTCCGGATGCGGCAGGGCGAAGTTGATGATGAGGAACACTCCGTTGGCGATGATGAAACCGATCGGGGCGCCGAGCTGCGGGAACGTGCCGTACCAGGCACGCTTTCCCTTCGGTGCGTTCTCGGTCGCCACGAGGGCGGCGCCGGACCACTCGCCACCGAGGGCGAAGCCCTGGGCGAGGCGCAGGAACAGCAGGATGAGGGCGGCCCACCATCCGATGTCCTGGTAGGTCGGCAGGCAGCCGATCAGGAAGGTGGCGACGCCCATCGTGAGCAGGGACGCGACGAGCGTGGCCTTGCGGCCGAAGCGGTCGCCGAAATGGCCGAAGATGACCGCACCGATGGGGCGAGCGACCATCGCGGCGCCGAAGACGGCGAAGGACGACAGCAGCGCCGTCGTGTCGTCGCCGGTGGGGAAGAAGAGGGCGGGGAAGACGAGGACCGCGGCGGTCGCGTAGACGTAGAAGTCGTAGAACTCGATCGTCGTGCCGACGAGGCTCGCGGTGATCACGCGAGAGCGGGAGTTGACCGGTGCGGCGGGGGAAGCGGATGACATGCGGGGGGGACCTGTCCCGAAGAGAAGCGGAGGGCGTCCTCGTGAGACGCACCGGTGAGGCGGGCGTCCGGGCAGGGATGATGCGGCGGGCGTCACGTCCTTGGATCACCGGAGCGCGCCGGCGTTGATCGGCGGCGCGCAGGGGAAAAGTCTACGCCTGCGCGCGCAATGGCCTGGTCAGAGCTGTGGATGAGACGCGGAACGCCGCACGACCGGTGGGGTCGCGCGGCGTTCTCGAGCGAGGGGCGTCAGCGCCAGATGACGGCGAGTCCCGCGTTCAGCAGGGTCAGGACGCCGACGGCCCAGAACAGTGCGGGCGGCAGCGATCCGGTGCGCTTCTGGCGGCCGCCGCCGATACCGAGCAGGGCGCCGATGACGAGCAGGACGACCAGCTTGACCGTGATCTTCACATAGTTGAGCTCGTACTCGATGCCCCACGGAGCGGCGAGGGCGAAGCCCGTGAGCGCGGCGATGGTCATGCCGACGCTCATCAGGCGGGTGAAGCGGATGCGGCGCGCCACCGCCTCGACGAGCCAGGCGCCGAAGAGCACGGCGAAGCCGATGAGGTGGATGTATACGACGATGTCGCGCAGGGTCTCCATGCCGCCCAGCATACCTTGCGCCTTACTGAAGGTTCCGGCCTTCGGGCGTTCCCTTCCCGCGAGACTGCATAGGCGCTACGAGACGGACGTTCTCACGCGCTGTCTCGTGCCTCCTATGCAGTCTCGCGGGAGGGCAGTTCCTCGTCAGCCGCGGAGAGCGCGGAGGGTCAGCGCGGTGCGGAGTGCTGCATCCGCCGCCTCGGCGCCCTTGTCCTCCCGCGACCCGTCGAAACCGGCGCGGTCGATGCCCTGCTGTTCGTCGTCGAGCGTCAGCACACCGAAGCCCACCGGCTTGCCCGTGTCGAGGGCGACGCGGGTCAGCCCGTCCGTCGCGGCGGCCGAGACGAACTCGAAGTGCGGGGTGCCGCCGCGGATGATCACGCCGAGCGCGATCACCGCATCCGCCCCGGCCTCGAGGGCCGTCTTCGCCGTCACCGGCAGCTCGAAGGAGCCCGCGACGCGCACGACGGTGTAGTCGGCGCCGGATGCGGTGAGCACCCGCTCGGCTCCGGAGATAAGGCCTTCGGTGATGACCTCATGCCAGGTGCCGGCGACGACCACGACACGGAGGCCCGTGGCGTCGACGATCTCGGTCTTGGGTGCGCCGTGTCCGCTCATTGGCCGGTGGCCTCCTTCATCTGTGCGAGTGCGTCGGAAAGATCCGCGTCCGCGATCACGTGACCCATCCGGTCGCGCTTCGTGGCGAGGTACTGGTGGTTGTTGGGACCGATGCCCACCAGCAGCGGCACCTGCTCGACCACGTCGAGCCCGAGTGCGCGCAGTTGCGACGTCTTGTCGGTGTTGTTGGTGAGCAGGCGGACCCGCTCCACGCCGAGATCGGCCAGGATGCCGGCCGCCGCGGCGTAGTCCCGTGCGTCCGCGGGGAGGCCGAGGGCCAGGTTCGCGTCGACGGTGTCGAGCCCGCGCTCCTGCAGGTTGTACGCGCGCAGCTTGTTGATCAGGCCGATGCCGCGTCCTTCATGACCGCGCATGTACACGACCACGCCGCCGTCCTTCGCGATGCGGTCGAGCGCCGCGTTCAGCTGCGGCCCGCACTCGCACTTGGTCGACCCGAAGGCCTCACCGGTCAGGCACTCGGAGTGCACGCGCACGAGCGGCGCATCCTCGAGGTCGCCGGAGACGATCGCCACGTGATCGGTCCCGGTGACCCGGTCCTTGTACGCCAGGATCCGGAAATCGCCGTGCGTGGTGGGCACGGCGGCTTCGGCGCGCAGACTCACCCGGCGGCGGTGCGGAGGGTGCGCGAGGGTTTCGCGGGGCTCGGTCTCATCGAGGTGCGCGATCAGCTGCTCGATCGTGATGACGGGGATGCCGTCGCGTGCGCCGAGCTCCATGAGCCCCGGCAGGCGCATCATGCTGCCGTCCTCCGCCACGATCTCCGCAATCGCGCCGACCGGTTCGAGGCCGGCGAGTCGCATCAGGTCCACGGCCGCCTCGGTGTGGCCGCTGCGTTCCCGGACCCCGCCGTCGACCGCGCGCAGGGGAAGCACGTGCCCCGGCCGGATCAGGCTCGTCGGGACGGCCGTGGGGTCGGCCAGGACGTTCAGGGTGTGTGCGCGGTCCGCGGCGCTGATGCCGGTCGTCACACCCGAGGCCGCGTCCACGCTGACCGTGTAGGCGGTTCCGCGCGCGTCCTGGTTGACCTCCACCATGGGGGGCAGATCGAGCCGGTCCGCCCAGTCGGCGGGCATGGGGGCGCAGATGAAACCGCTGGAGTGGCGCACCGTCCACGCGATCCACTGCGGGGTCGCGAGCTGGGCGGAGATGATGACATCGCCCTCGTTCTCCCGGTTCTCATCGTCGGCGACGATGACAGGCTTGCCTGCGCGGAGCGCCTCGAGGGCCTCGGTGATGGGGGAAAGGCTCATCGGGAGCCTCCTTCGTTCGGGATGGGGGCGGCAGTGGCGATGGCCGCTGCCTCGGGGAAAGCCAGAAGGCGCCGGACGTGGCGCGCGAGGATGTCGGTCTCGAGGTTGACGCGATCGCCCACCGCACGCGCGCCGAGGGTCGTGGCCGCGAGCGTCTCCGGGATGAGGGACACCTCGAACCACTGCTCGTCGGCATCCGCCGCGCTGACGGAGCTGACCGTGAGGGAGACCCCGTCGACGGCGATCGATCCCTTGTCCACGACGAGGGGGGCGATGTCCTCGCCGAGCGAGATGCGCAGCACCTGCCATTGGTCGCCGGGGCGGACCTCACGCACGACGCCGGTGCCGTCGATGTGTCCCTGCACGATGTGCCCGCCGAGGCGACCGTGCGCGGCCATCGCCCGTTCCACGTTGACCGCGGAACCGTCGGCGATTCCGTCGAGGGTCGACATCTCGAGCGTCTGGCGCATGACGTCCGCCGTGAACCAGTCCTCGCCGCGGTCGACCACGGTGAGGCAGACACCCGAGATGGAGATGGAGTCGCCGTGACCGGCGTCGGATACGGCCAGCGGGGCTCGGACGGTGAGGCGGATGCCGTCACCCGACGGTGCGACACCGCTCACGGTGCCGATCTCCTCGACGATGCCGGTGAACATCACAGGTCTCCTTGCTGTGCGGGGGATGCGGGGCGGGCGACGAGCAGGACGTCGGCGCCGAGCCGGTGGACGTCCCGGATGTCGAGACGATGCGCGTCGGCGATGGTCGGCACCGCGAGGTCGCCGACGGCGAGTCCCGGGCCGCCCAGGAGCACGGGGCCGAGATAGACGAGCAGCTCGTCGACGAGGCCCTCGCGCAGGAAGGCGCTCTGCAGGGTGGGGCCGCCCTCGACGAAGACGCGGTGCACGCCGTCGGCGCGCAGCCGTGCGAGGACGGCGCCCAGGTCGCGGGTACGGAACTGCTGCAGGGTGATCGGATGACGGCGGACGGCCGCATCCGCGGGGATCTCCGCCGAACCGATCACCACCGGCCGGGGCTGATGGGCCAGCAGCGACCCGTCCGCCGCACGTGCGGTGAGGGCGGGGTCGTCGGCGAGCACGGTGCCGGTGCCGGCCACGATCGCATCGGCCTGCGCACGGCGCTCGTGCACGTCGGCGCGGGCGTCGGGTCCCGTGATCCACTGGCTGGTGCCGTCCGCGGCCGCGGCGCGGCCGTCGATGCTCTGCGCCCATTTCAGCGTGACGTGCGGCCGGCCCAGGCGCTGCACGGTCGTCCAGGAGCGGAGCAGGTCGCGTGCCTCGTCGGCGAGCACTCCGGGCTCCACCGAGACCCCCGCCGAGCGGAGTCGGTCGGCGCCACCGCGGGCGACCGGCGTGGGATCGGGGAGGGCGTAGACCACCCGGGCCACGCCCGCGTCGATGAGCGCAGCCGCGCACGGACCCGTGCGCCCGGTGTGGTTGCACGGCTCCAGCGTCACGACGGCGGTCGCGCCGTGCGCCGCTCCCGGCGTCAGCTTCGAGAGCGCGTCGACCTCCGCGTGCGCGGTCCCGGCCCCGTGGTGCCATCCCTCCGCGAGGATGTCGCCGCTCGGGCTCAGCAGGATCGCGCCCACCTGGGGGTTCACGCCGCGCGGGCCGCGGGCGGCGAGTTCGAGCGCGCGTGCCATGGCACGTCGCTCCGTTTCGCTCACCGTCATCGCTTCTCCCCTCGGGCGGTTCCGGGGGAGGGGGCAGGGCGGTACGACGTCGTCGAACGCGCGTGCTGCCTCCCATCCGGACTCGCGACATCGAGATGTCGCATCACCGTCGGTCCCGGAATTCCACCGGATCGGCATCCCCCGTCCTCTCGGACCGGGAACGCTCGCGGACTGTCACCGCCGGTTCGGATTCACACCGACCCCGGAGCACGTTTCTGTGGGAAGTCTAGCGAATCGCGGGGGTGCTCGGCGCGCTCCCGCCGGCGGCGCACCGGACTCACCGTATGCCGGTGTCGACCGCCCGCGGGGCCGCGCTCCCATCCCCGTCGGCGAGTGCGCGTGCCGACGGCTCGTCGATCACGAGGTCCGTCACGAGGCCGGCGGCGAGGGCGCCCCGCACGCTCGCGAGCTTGCCTTCGCCGGAGACGATGCAGATCCGCCGCGGCACCCGGGCGAGATCGGCCAGGGCGGGACCCGACGCCCTGGCGTTGAGCGCGATGTCGGCGCTGGAGCCGTCGGCGCGGTAGAAGACCGTCGCGACGTCGCCGACGACGTGTTCGCGCTCGAGCTCGCGCAGGTCGGCCTCCTCCAGGTAGCCGCCGGCGTAGACATGGCTGGGCACGGATGAGCCGCTGGCGCCCACGCTGAAGACGACGGCATCCATCCCCGTCTGCGCGTCGAGGATGCGACGCATGCTGCGTTCACGCCACAGTGCGGTCTTCGTGGCGGGGTCGTCGAAGAACGCGGGCACGGGGAACTGCTGCACCTGCGCGGTGAAGGCGCGCCCGAACCTGCGCAGGATGTCGCTCGCGTACCCGAGTCCCGTGGTGCGTGTGTTGCCGGAGCCGTTGACCTGCACGAAGCGCGTACCCGTCGTGGGCCGGGGGACGAGCAGCCTGCTCACGGCGGCGAGCGTGGAACCCCAGGCGATGCCCACCGTCATGTGCGACCCGATGTGCGAGCCGACCACCTCGGCGGCGGTGGCCGCGACGATGTCGAGCCTCTCCACATCCGTGGCGTCCTCGCGGACCGGGGCGGTGTGGACGGTGATGCCGTGGCGGGCGCCGAGTTCTGCGGCCAGCACGCGCGGCGCGTCCAGTCGCGAGCGGATGCGGATCTCCACCAGTCCCTGTGCCCGGGCGCGGGACAGCAGCCGGGATACGGTCGATCGGGAGACGCCGAGTCGCGCGGCGATGGACTCCATGGTCTCGTCGTGCAGGTAGTGCGCCGTCGCTGCGGCGAGCATCAGGTCGTCGCGCGCTCGGTCGGCCGTCATCCCGCCAGTGTGCACGTTCGTGCAGGCGCATTGCAACGATGTGTCTCCCGGGCGACGATGGGGAAGGCGCATGCCCGAGCGCGCCCGGAGGGAACCCCATGCAGACCGAGCGCAGCGCACGAACGGTATGGAGCGATCTGGTGGATCGGCCGCACGCCGACGTGCTGGTCATCGGCGGGGGCATCAACGGCCTCGCCACGTTCCGGGACCTCGCGATGCAGGGTGTCGACGTGGCGCTCGTGGAGCGGGACGACTTCGTCGCCGGTGCGTCCGCCGCGAGCTCGCACATGATCCACGGCGGGATCCGCTACCTCGAGAACGGCGAGTTCCGGCTCGTGCACGAAGCGGTGGTCGAGCGCAACGGACTCTTGCGGATCGCGCCGCACTACGTGCGTCCGCTGCAGACGTCGATCCCCATCTTCTCGACGTTCTCCGGCATCCTCGCCGCCCCCCTGCGGTTCCTGCGGCACGGCGCCGGGGCTCCGCGGGAACGCGGAGCGGTGCTGATCAAGATCGGACTGGAGATCTACGACTCCTTCTCCCGCGGCGGCGGCCGGGTGCCCCGGCACGCGTTCCACGGGCGCCGCCGGTCGCGGGAGCTGCTCCCCGCGCTCAACCCCGGCGTGAAGTACACCGCGACCTACTGGGACGCCTCGCTGCTCGACCCCGAACGGCTGGCGCTGGACGTCCTGCACGACGCCCTCGAGGGCAGCGCCGGGCGGGCCCGCGCGGCGAACTACGTGTCCGCGGTCGGCAGCAGGTCGGGAGCGATCGTGCTCGAGGATGCGGAGACCGGGGAGCAGGTGGAGTTCACCGCATCCGTCGTCGTGAACGCGTCGGGGCCGTGGACGGACCTCACCAACGAGGCGCTCGGCGACGGCACGCGGTACCTGGGCGGGACGAAGGGGTCGCACATCGTGCTGGACCACCCGGAGCTGCTCGCGGCGACCGGAGGCCGGGAGATCTTCTTCGAGAACAGTGACGGCCGGATCGTGCTGATCTACCCCCTGAAGGGCCGCGTGCTGGTGGGGACGACGGATCTCGAGCACGACATGCGCGAGGAGATCGTGTGCACCGAGGCAGAGGTGGACTACTTCTTCGACCTCGTCCGGCACGTCTTCCCCGGCATCCCGGTCTCCCGCGATCACATCGTGTACCGCTTCGCCGGCGTGCGACCCCTCCCCGGGCACGGTGACATCGCGCCCGGCTTCGTCTCGCGCGACTACCGGATCGAGAGTGCCCCGCTGCCCGGATCGGACGGCCGGGTCACCGTGCTGAGCCTGGTCGGCGGTAAATGGACGACGTTCCGGGCGCTCGCTGCGCGGCTCGCCGACCGGACCCTGGAATCGCTCGGGGCGACGCGTCGCCAGAGCACGGCGGGCGTCCCCATCGGTGGGGGCCGGGGATACCCGACCTCCGAGCGCCAGCGGGCGCGTTGGCTGGACGAGCACGCGCGCGGACTGTCCCGCGCCCGGGCGGCGGAACTGCTCGGCCGCTACGGCACGCGGGCGGTCGAGGTGATCGACGCGATCACCCGGGACCCGTCCGACGCGCCGCTGCGGACCGCTGCGGCGTACTCCACCGCGGAGCTCCGGCATCTGGCCGGCACCGAGCACGTCGTGCACCTCGCCGATCTGCTCATGCGACGGACCTCGCTGGCCTTCACCGGCGGCGCCGTGGACGCGGCCGAGGAGGTCGCCCGTACCGTGGCCGACGTGCTCGACTGGGACGAGCCGAGGATCGCGCACGAGGTCGCCGCGGGCATCGCCGCCGTCCGGCGCGCGGAGCCGGACGGCGCCGTCGCGGACGCCGGAGCGCGCGGGACGACGGTGGGCGGGGCCGCACCGGAGGCCGCGGCGAGCGGACGCGGCTGACGAGCTCGCATCCCGGGGCCAGCGGACGCGGCTGACGAGCTCGCATCCCGGGGCCACCCGGCGGCCGCCCGGGTCGTCCCGTGCCGATGCCGGCACGTCCCGGACGGCATAATCGAGCAGGGGCGACGAACGAACGCGCCCGGGAAGGAACCGGCGACGTGGCCGAGCATGTGATCGCCCTGGATCAGGGCACGACGTCGACGCGCGCGATCGTCTTCGACGCCGGCGGACGGATCGTCGCCAGCGCGGCGCGCGAGCACGCGCAGATCTTCCCGCGGGCGGGATGGGTCGAGCACGATGCCGCGGAGATCTGGACGGCGGCCCAGGACGTGCTCGAACGCGCCCTCGCCGACAGCGGTCTGGACGCCTCGGCGATCGCCGCCCTCGGCATCACGAACCAGCGGGAGACCGCCGTCGTCTGGGACCGGCGCACCGGGCGGCCGGTGCACAACGCCATCGTCTGGCAGGACACGCGCACGCAGCCCGCCATCGACCGCCTCGCCGGGGAGCACGCGGACTACAACCGTTTCGCCGACCTGACCGGGCTTCCCCTGGCGACCTACTTCTCCGCGTCGAAGATCGCCTGGATCCTCGATCACGTGCCCGGGGCGCGCGCCGACGCGGAAGCCGGTCACCTGCTGTTCGGGACACCTGACACCTGGCTCGTATGGAACCTCACCGGCGGCGAACGCCACATCACCGACGTCACCAACGCCAGCCGCACGCTCCTGATGGACCTCGCCGCGCTGGAGTGGTCGGATCGGATGCTCGAGGTCTTCGGCATCCCGCGGGCGATGCTGCCGGAGATCGTGTCCTCCTCCGCGGTCGTGGCGGACATCACCACCTTCGCCCCGCTGCGCGGCACGCCGATCGCCGGCATCCTCGGCGACCAGCAGGCCGCGACCTTCGGACAGGCGGCGTTCCGGCCCGGCGAGTCCAAGAACACCTACGGCACCGGGAACTTCCTGCTCGTCGGCACGGGCGAGCGCATCGTGCGCTCGCCGCACGGACTGATCACCACGGTCGGCTACCGCATCGGCGACGAACCGGCGCATTACGCCGTCGAAGGATCCATCGCGGTGACCGGTTCGCTCGTCCAGTGGCTGCGGGACAACCTCGGGATGATCGCCGAATCGGACGAGGTCGGCCCCCTCGCCGCCTCGGTGCCGGACAACGGCGGTGCGTACTTCGTGCCCGCGTTCTCGGGGCTCTTCGCGCCGTACTGGCGTCCCGACGCCCGCGGCGCGCTCGTCGGACTCACGCGGTACGTCAACCGCGGCCACATCGCCCGGGCGGTGCTGGAGGCGACCGCGTTCCAGACCCTCGACGTCATCGACGCGGTGGTCGCCGACACCGGAACTTCGCTCGGTGAGCTGCGCGTGGACGGCGGGATGACCCGGAACGGGCTGCTGATGCAGTTCCAGTCGGACATCCTCGGCATCCCGGTCGTCCGCCCGGAGGTCATCGAGACCACGGCGCTGGGAGCGGCGTACTCGGCGGGGCTCGCCACGGGGGTGTGGACGACGCTCGACGAACTGCGCGGGCACTGGCGCGAGGCGCAGCGGTGGGAGCCGCAGATGCCCGGGGAGGAGCGCGATCGCCGCATCCGGATGTGGCGCAAGGCCGTCCGGCGCTCGTTCGACTGGGTCGATGAGGACGCCCGCATCCTCATGGGGACGACGGACGAGCCCGCTACTTGAGCAAGCGCGACAGGCGGCGGTCGGCGAGGATCTTGCCGCCGGTCTGACAGGTGGCGCAGTACTCCAGGGAGTTGTCCGCGAAGAACACCGAGCGCACCTCGTCCCCGCACACCGGACAGGCCTCCCCGCGCCGGCCGTGCACCCGCATCCCTCGGCGCTTGGCGTCCTTCAGGTCGGCCGGAGGCTTGCCGGATGCCGTGGCCACTGCATCCGTCAGCGTGTCGACCGTCGCGGCGTACAGGGTGTCGATCTCGGCGTCGGTGAGGTTGGCGGCGAGTGCGTAGGGGGAGAGCCTGGCCACGTGCAGGATCTCGTCCGAGTACGCGTTGCCGATGCCCGCGATGACCGACTGGTCGCGGAGGACGCCCTTGATCTGCGTCCGCCGCCCCGCGAGCATGCCGGCCAGTGCGTCCCGCGTGAAGCCCGGGTCGAGCGGGTCGGGTCCGAGTCGCGCGATGCCGGGGACCTCGCCGGGCGAGCGCACCGCGTAGACGGCGAGGGACTTCTTGGTGCCGGCCTCGGTCAGGTCGAACCCGCTGCCGTCATCGAGCCCCACCCGGAGCGCGATCGGGGTACGCCCGGGCTTGACCGGGGTGGCCGGGACGGTGTCGTACCAGCGCAGCCAACCCGCCTTGGCGAGGTGGAAGACGAGGTGCAGGGGGTCGCCCTCGTCGCCGGTGGCGATGTCGAGGAACTTCCCGTGGCGTGCCACAGCGCGCACCACCTTTCCCCGGAGGAGGTCGATGGGCGGGTCGTACGTCTTCAGCGCGGAGATGGCGACGATCTGGGCGCGGATGATCTCCCGGCCGGGGAGTCTCGTCGCGAGGAACGCGGCCAGGCCTTCCACCTCGGGCATCTCGGGCATGCGCACATCCTGCCACGGGGCTTCCGTGGCGGCACCGGTCTTGCGCTCCACCGGGGTCCTGCGCTGGGCGCTCGGCCTGCGGGGTCTCGCGGGGTTTCGCGGGGTCGTTCTGCGTGCACCCGCTCAGCGGTGCATGGTCCTCACCCCAGCACGGGCCAGCGGACGGGGGTGCGCGGGTCGGCGGGCAGGATGCCGCCGATCCACGCGTCCGAGCGCACGCCCGAGCCGTTGCGGATCGCCTGACGCAGGGTGCCCTCGTAGCGGAAGCCGACCGAGCGCGCCCCGCGGGCGGAGGCGACGTTCCCCACGACCGCCCGCCATTCCACCCGGGCGAGATCCGGGCCCGCCGCGGAGAATCCCCAGTCCAGCACGGCGTTCGCGGCCTCGCTGAGCACCCCGTGGCCGCGGGCGCCGGGGGCGACCCAGTACCCGATCTCCGCGGCGCCGGTGCCGGCCCGATCCATCCGGTAGAGGCCCACCGTTCCCACGAGCAGGCCGTCCTGGTGGATGCCCCAGGTGAGGTGGACGCCCTCCTGCCACTGTTCGGCGACGCGGTCGATGAAGGACTCCGCATCATCCCGGGTGTAGGGCGAGGGCACGGTCGTGTAGCGCTGGATGTCCGCATCCTGGCAGGCGTCGTGGATGGCGTCGATGTCGTCCCGGGTGGGCGGGGACAGCTCCAGCCGAGCGGTGCGCAGCGTCACGGGATCCATGCCGGAAACGCTACAACTCCTGCACTCCGCCGTCCGAGCGGCGCGAGGGCCGGGAGGGGGCGGGGAGTGCAGGAGTTGTGCGTGCTGGTCTATTCGAGGTCAGGCGGAGATCTGCGCGCCGGAGGTCGCGCGCGGGCTGAGCCGCTGCAGCTGCGTGACGTGCGCCGGGGTGAGCTCTGCCAGTTCCTTCACCTGCAGGAGCTTCATGGTGCGCTCCACCTGCTCGGTGAGGATCGCGATCGTGCGGTCGACGCCGGCACGGCCACCGGCCATGAGCCCGTACAGGTAGGCGCGCCCGATGAGGGTGAACTTCGCCCCCATCGCGATCGAGGCGACGATGTCCGCGCCGTTCATGATGCCGGTGTCGATGGCGATCTCGGTGTCCCGGCCGACCTCGCGCACGACGTCCGGGAGGAGGTGGAACGGGACGGGGGCACGGTCGAGCTGGCGTCCGCCGTGGTTCGAGAGCACGATGCCGTCGACGCCGAGGTCGACGAGCTTGCGGGAGTCCTCGACGTTCTGCACGCCCTTGACGACGATCTTCCCGGGCCAGAGCGACCGGATGATGTCGAGGTCCTCGAACGATATGGACGGGTCCATGGCGGCGTCGAGCAGTTCGCCGACGGTCCCGCCCGTCGCGGAGAGCGACGCGAACTCGAGCTTCGGGGTCGTCAGGAAGTCGAACCACCACCAGGGGCGGGGGATCGCGTTGATGATCGTGCCGAGGCTCAGCTGCGGCGGGATGGAGAAGCCGTTGCGCTTGTCGCGCAGGCGTGCGCCGGCGACGGGGGTGTCGACGGTGAAGAACAGTGTGTCGAAACCGGCCTTGGCCGCGCGCTCGACCAGTCCGTACGAGATCTCGCGCTGGCGCATGACGTACAGCTGGAACCAGTTGCGTCCGTGGGGGTTGGCCGCCTTGACGTCCTCGATGGAGCTCGTCCCCAGAGTCGAGAGGGTGAAGGGGATCCCCGCCGCACCGGCCGCGCCGGCGCCCGCGATCTCGCCCTCGGTCTGCATCAGACGGGTGAAACCGGTCGGGGCGATGCCGAAGGGGAGGGCGGAGGGACCGCCGAAGATCGTGGTGGACGTGTCCACCGTGGAGACGTCGCGCAGGATCGAGGGGTGGAACTCCACGTCCTCGAAGGCCTGGCGAGCACGGCTGAGCGAGATCTCGCCGTCGGCGGCGCCATCCGTGTAGTCGAACGCCGCGGCCGGGGTGCGGCGCTTCGCGATCCGCTGGAGGTCCTCGATGGTCAGCGCCGAGGAGAGCCTGCGCCGTTTGCCGTTGAAGTCGGGCTTCTTGAACTGCATGACCTCCAGCAGTTCGGCGGGTTTGGGCAGCTGCCGGCGGATGGCGCTCATGGACTTCTTTCGATCGGAGACGAGCGCCCGACGAGCGCCGTCAGGTGGTCTGACCTCTGCAGATAGACTATGGACGCGCACCGACCGCGTCAATCCGACGCGGGAGGGGCCCGCGGCAGGAGGATGAATACGTGACCGATGTGCGAACTCCCGACTGGGCTCCCGTCGCCCGCAGCCGCGCGCACGAACTCGTGATCCAGGCCATCGAGGACCAGATCATGTCCGGCGCCCTCGTCGTGGGCGACCCGCTTCCGCCCGAACGTGAACTCGCCGCCCGGCTCGAGGTCAGCCGTGCCGGGGTGCGGGAGGCCGTGCGGGTGCTGGAGGGACAGGGTGTCCTCCGGGCCCGGGTGGGCTCCGGTGCCGAGGCCGGGACCTTCGTCGCCGCGCTTCCGGATGCCGCGCTGACGCGCTTCCTCCGCCTGCACGTCGCCCTCGCCAACTTCCCCCTCAGCGACGTGGTGGACGCACGGGTCACGCTCGAACGGTCCAGTGCCGCGTTGGCTGCACGGAACGCGGATGCCGCCGCTCTCGCGTCCATCGAGGAGGCGCTCGACCGCGGGGGAGCGCCGGGGATCTCGCCCGCCCTGTTCAACGATGCGGACACCGCGTTCCACGTGGCCATCGCCGAGGCCGGCGGCAACCGGCTCGTGTCGTCGATCACCGTCGCCATCCGCGAGTCGCTGAGCGCCCGCATCCTCCAGTCCCTGCACGCGCATCCCGACTGGACCCAGCTCGCTGCACGCCTGCATGCCCAGCACCAGGACATCTTCGCGGCCATCTCCCGGCGGGAGGCGGACGCTGCCGCCGACCTCGCCGAGCAGCACATCCGCTTCGCCGGCGCGGAGCTCCCCGCCCTCGCCTGAGCGCGACACGAGGGAGGGCGCCCTCGTGCGTGGGCCGGTTCCGTGCGGCCCGGGCCCGGCTCGGCCGCGGGACGGTGCCGTGTCGCCCGGGTTGGCGCGGCCAAGGGACGGAGCCTTCTCGCTGCCCGCGTCTGCTCGCGGGGCTGGGCTCGCCCTCGGGCCCGGGCCGGGTGGGGTTGCGGGCGTGCCCGAGGGTCGGTGCCGTCTCCCGGCGCTGGGCTCGCCCTTCGGAGCGGTGCCCCGTCGCACGGACCGAGCTCGCTTGCCAGCCGGTGCCGGTCCTCCCGAGGGGGTTCCGGCGCCGCTGCCGGGTCGGCCGCTCCGGGCGGTTGCGGGTATCGGACCGGGTTCGTTGTGTGGAGCCGCCCCGCCCCGCCCCGCCGCCGCGACGCGGAGCCGCTGACCCTCCTGGACGGACTCTCTGACCGCTGGCGGCGCGTGAGTCCGTGCACAACTCCGGCGATCGGACCACGTCCGCCGGAACCGGCACGATTCCGAGGGGATCTGCAGGAGTTGTGCCCTGTGCTCTCCGCCGGCACGGTCGAGCCGGCGCCGGGCATCCGTCCTCCCCATCCTGCGATGCAGCGGTTTCATCCCGATCCGGTGCCGACGGCATCCGTGCCCTGCGGCGCGTACCGCACGATCGCCGCATGATGGCCGCGACCGAACCTGCCGAATTCGTGACGTTCGCCGAACTCCGCGCCGCCGGGACGGGCAGGGCGGCGCTCGAGCGGATGCTGCGAGCGGGGGTGCTCGTACGGGTGCGGCGTGGAAGATACGTCTCCGGGGCGCTGTGCGACGAACTGCTCGCGGCGGGGCGGCTCGGCGGAAGGCTCGACTGCGTCTCGCTGCTGCGCCTCCTCGGAGTGTTCGTGCACGGCGCCCACGGTCTGCACCTGCAGTTCGACCGCGTCGCGAGCAGGCTGCCGCAACGTGGTGACGGTGTGCGCGCTCATTGGCGCGTCTCCGGGAGTGCGTTCGGGGACCTCTGCGTCGACATCACGGAGGCACTCGCGCAGGCGTGCCGGTGTGTAGGACCCCGCCTCGCTGTGGCGACGCTCGACAGCGCCTGGCATCTCGGTGTGGTGGACGAGTCAGGGATCGCCGAGGTGTTCGCGCGGCTACCCGTGCAATACCGCGCCGTGCGCAGGCTCCTCGACCCGCGCAGCGAGTCCGGCCCGGAGACGATCGTGCGACTGATGCTCCGTCAGCTGGGCTGTCGGGTGGAGGTTCAGGCGCGCATCCCCGGAGTCGGAAGAGTGGATCTGCTCGTCGACGGGTGGCTCATCGTGGAGTGCGACAGTCGTGCCTTCCACAGCGACTGGCAGCAGCATCGGGAGGATCGGCGGCGGGATGCGGCCGCCGCTACGCACGGGTATGTCACCATCCGTCCGATTGCCGAGGACATCCTGTTCCACCCCGAGATCGTCCGTGCGGCACTGACGGGGCTCCTGCACGGACGTTCGACGCGGCCCCGGCGCCGCGTCGTCGCCGGGGCCCGCTGACGTCGCGCGACGACCTCCGCCCGTTGGTCCTTCCACTTCCGGCACCGCACAACTCCTGCAAACCGGGCACCGTTGACCCGCCGCGACGCCCGGGCGGCGCGTTCTGCCGGAGTTGTGCGGCCGGGGTCTGACCGGGGGAGGGGTGATCTGTGTGCCGTGCCGTGTCCGGACTGGAACGGAACCCCCACGGCACCGCACGGAGCGGCCCGGGGTCGGACGCGGACACACGGCAGAACTCCTGCAGAATCGGAACCGGACGGCGCGGCCACACCCGGACGGGAGAGATCTGCCGGAGTTGTGCGGGCTGAAACGGCAGATGGTGCCCGCAGGGAGGACGAACCGGTCCGGTGGCGGGGCCGGCCGGCTTATGGGACCGGAAGGGTTGCGGAAGGCGAAGGGAGAGGCGGGCGGGCGGCAGAACTCCTGCAGAACCGTGGCCCGTACCCGCAGGGGACGTCAGCCGAGCGGGGTCTGCAGGAGTTGTGCGGTGAGGCCGGACGTGCACGAGTTGTGCGGTGAGGCCGGACGTGCACGAGTTGTGCGGTGAGGCCGGACGTGCAGGAGTTGTGCGGTGGGGCCGGACGTGCAGGTGGATGCGGTGAGGCCGGACGTGCGCGGGGAAGCCGGACGCGTCGGCGCCCAGAGAGTGCCGGACCGACGGGTCAGCGGCGGCGGAGCAGGCCGATCCGGTCGTAGACGTCGCCCAGCGTGCGCTCCGCCACGGCGGAGGCCTTCTCGGCGTTGACGGCCAGGGTACGGTCGAGCTCTGCGGGGTCGTCGAGGAGGGCCAGGGCGCGCTCGCGCACCGGACCGAACTCATTCACCACGACCTCGGCGAGGCCCTTCTTGAAGTCGCCGTAGCCGCGCCCCGCGTACTCGTCCTCGATCGCGGGGATCTGCCGGCCGGTCAGTGCGGCGTAGATGACGAGCAGGTTCGACACCCCCGGCTTCGCCTCGCGGTCGTAGCGGACCACACCCTCCGAGTCGGTCACCGCGCGCATGATCTTCTTCGCGCTCTTGGCCGGGTCGTCGAGCAGCCACAGCACACCCGCATCGGACTCCGCCGACTTCGACATCTTGGCGGTCGGGTTCTGCAGGTCGTAGATCCGCGCGGTCTCGGTCTGGATGACCGGCATCGGCACCTGGAAGGTCTGCCCGTACCGGGCGTTGAACCGCTCGGCGAGGTCACGGGTCAGTTCGACGTGCTGCTTCTGGTCGTCACCGACCGGAACGACGTCGGAATGGTAGAGCAGGATGTCGGCCGCCATCAGCACCGGGTAGGTGAACAGGCCGACGTTGGTCGCATCGGTTCCGTACCGCTTGGACTTGTCCTTGAACTGGGTCATGCGGCCGGCCTCGCCGAAGCCGGTGATCGTGGACAGGACCCAGGCGAGCTCGGCGTGCGCGGGCACGTGCGACTGGACGTAGAGGGTCGACTTCGACGGCTCGATCCCCGCGGCGATGTACTGCGCGGCGGTCCGGCGGGTCTTCGCGCGCAGCTCGGCCGGGTCGTTCGGCTGCGTCAGCGCGTGCAGGTCCACGACCGAGAAGAACGCGTCGTACGACTCCTGCAGGTCGCGCCACTGCAGCAGCGCCCCGATGTAGTTGCCGATCTGGAGGGAATCCGCCGAGGGCTGCATTCCGGAGTACAGGCGCGCTTTGCTCACGCTTCGATTCTAGGTGCGCCGGATGCGGCGGACCGCCCGCGCGTGGCGGCCCGGGGTCAGAGCCCCAGCGCGTAGTCCGCGACCACGGGGGCGTGGTCGCTCCACCGCTCCGCGTACGCGACCGCCCGGGCCACGTGGTACCCGGACACCCGCGTGGCCAGTTCCGGCGAGGCCAGGTGATAGTCGATCCGCCAGCCGGTGTCGTTGTCGAAGGCCTGACCGCGGTTCGACCACCAGGTGTACGGTCCGGGCACCTCGCCGGCGGCGCGCCGGCCGATGTCCACCCAGCCGAGACCCGTGCCGGTGGAGCCGTCGACACCGGTCACGACCGTGCCGCTCTCGCCGAGGAAGCGATCGAAGTAGGCCCGCTCCTGCGGCAGGAAGCCGGCCTTCTTCACGTTGCCCTTCCAGTTCTTGATGTCGAGCTCGCGGTGCCCGACGTTGAGGTCGCCCGTCACGAGTGCCAGAGCCCCGTCTTCCGACAGCCGGGGGAGGCGCTCGCTCATCGCGTCGAGGAAGCCGTACTTGGCGTCCTGCCGCGGCGTGCCGACCTCACCGGAGTGCACATAGGCGCTGACGACGGTGAGTCGCTCGCCGTCGACGTCGAAGTCCGCCTCGATCCAGCGTCCGCGCGAGTCGACGTCCTCGCCGCCGAGCTCGATGCGGGAGCCCGCGATCGGCAGACGGGAGGCGACGGCGACGCCGGAGCGGCCCTTGCTCAGCGACTCGTCGTGCACGATGTTCCAGCCCGGCAGCGCGTCTTCGAGGTGGGTCCGTTCAGCGCGGACCTCCTGCAGGGTCAGGATGTCGACATCGGCCCGGTCGAGCCAACCGCCCATGCCGTTGCGGACGGCGGCACGGATGCCGTTGACATTGACGGAGGCGATGCGGACGGTTCGAGGCACGTGTTTCACCCTAACCCGGGCCACAGACCGTCCGTAGCCGTAGCCGGAGCCGTAGCCGGAGCCGTAGCCGTAGCCGTAGCCGCCGCACCTAGCCGAGGAGGTCGCGTACGCGCGGTGTCGCGGCGAAGTCCGGGGCGGAGACGGCCCGTTCCAACTCGTCCTGCGCGGCACGTGCCGCGCGCCGGGCGCGGGGCCTGCGCCACCAGGGCGCCGCGGCGAGCTGCGCTTCGGCCTCGCGCAGGCGGACGTGCGCGGCGATGACCAGGGCCTGCCGCTCCATCCGCTGTCGTTCCTCATCGGTGAGTTCGACGAGCGGGAGGTCCCGGTCGGAGGTGGAGATCGCGATCCAGGCGGCCGCGACGAGCACCACGATGCCGTTGATGCGGAACCAGAGCAGGAAGCCGACGAGCACCGCGAAGGTCGCGAGGAGGGGATTGCTCGGCGTGTAGCGCAGCAGGAGGCCCGCGCCCACCTGCAGGAGCGCGAGAGCCGCGCCGCCGAGGATCGACCCCGGCAGGATCCGGCGCCACAGCAGCAGCGTGCCGGTGAGGAATCGGAACAGGAGGGCGAGCGCGGCGGTGTTGATCGCGAAGGCGACGAGGAGCGTGAGCGCGCGGAACACCGCGTTCATCCATCCCGAGTCGGCGTGCCAGCCGAACAGCGACAGGACGAGGTCCAGCGCCCAGGTGGTGATCTGCACGAGCACGGCCCCGGCGACCAGCGCGGCACCGAAGGTCACGGCCGCGACGAAGTCCCGCGCCTTCAGGATGACGACGCTCCGGCTGTCGTAGGGGAGTCCGAACGTGTCCCGCACGGCGCGGCGCGTGTAGGTGACGAAACCGATCGCCGTCCACACGATCACCACGAGCGCCACGATGCCGGTGATCGTCAGGACGCTCCCGGAGCTGTCCGCGATGTCCCGCACCTGCTCGGGCTTGACGAGGCCCTGCTCGCTGATGAGGTTCGGGATGTAGCTGTTGATGATCGTGATGAGGCGCTCCACCGCGCCGGGGTCGCCGCCCAGCCACGCGCCGACGACGGCGAAACCGAGGTAGATCGCGGCGAAGATCGTGAACAGCGCCTGATAGCTGATCCCGGCGGCGAGCAGGAATCCGTTGTGCTGGAGGAAGTGACGCCACACCCGTACCGGGAACCAGGTGAGGGTCTTCTGCGTGATCCGCGTGGCGCTCTCCAGCGGCTCGTCCAGGAGCTCGCGGAGGGTGGGGCCGGTGGTGCCACCGGCGATCGTGCCGAGGGGTCGGAGCGATGCGCCGGCCTCGCCGGACGGGGACCGGTCACGTGTGTCGCTCACCCTGCCAGAGTAGCGATGGAGGGATGCGGCGAATGCCGCATCCCTCCATCGCTGTGTCTCGGTGCCTGCTCAGCCGCGCAGGATCGCCTGCTTGACCTCGGCGATCGCCTGCGTGACCTGGATGCCGCGGGGGCACGCCTCGGTGCAGTTGAAGGTGGTGCGGCAGCGCCACACGCCTTCCTTGTCGTTGAGGATGTCCAGGCGCACGTCGCCCGCGTCGTCGCGCGAGTCGAAGATGAAGCGGTGCGCGTTGACGATGGCGGCCGGGCCGAAGTACTGGCCGTCGGTCCAGAAGACGGGGCAGGAGGACGTGCACGCGGCGCACAGGATGCACTTCGTGGTGTCGTCGAAACGCTCGCGGTCGACGATCGACTGGACGCGCTCCTTACCCGGGGTGGGGGCACTGTTGGAGATGAGGAAGGGCTGCACGTCGCGGTAGGAGGCGAAGAACGGCTCCATGTCGACGATGAGGTCCTTCTCCAGCGGCAGGCCCTTGATCGCCTCGACGTAGATCGGCTTCGAGATGTCGAGGTCCTTGATCAGCGTCTTGCAGGCGAGGCGGTTGCGACCGTTGATGCGCATGGCATCCGATCCGCAGATACCGTGCGCGCAGGAACGACGGAAGCTGAGCGACCCGTCGACCTCCCACTTGATCTTGTGCAGGGCGTCCAGGACGCGGTCGGTCGAGTAGACCTCGACGTCGTAGTCCACCCAGCGCGGCTCCTCATCGGTCTCCGGGTTGAAGCGGCGGACGATGAACGTGACCAGGAACGCCTGGATGCCGGAGTCAGCGGCGGGTGCGGGCGCGGCAGCGTCGGATTCGGTTTCGACGAGAGTCGACATCAGTACTTCCTCTCCATCGGCTGGTAGCGGGTGATGACCACGGGCTTCCAGTCCAGGCGGATGTGGTCCTCCGGATGCGACGAGTGCGGGTCGCCGGACAGGTACGCCATCGTGTGCTTCATGTAGTTCTCGTCGTCACGCTGGGGGAAGTCGTCGCGCATGTGGCCGCCGCGGCTCTCCTTGCGGTTGCGTGCGGCGACGACGACGACCTCGGCGATGTCGAGGAGGAACCCGAGCTCGACCGCTTCGAGCAGGTCGGTGTTGTAGCGCTTGCCCTTGTCGTCGACGTGGATGTTGCGGAACCGCTCGCGCAGTTCCTCGATGACGGTCATGACCTCGCCGAGCGACTCGTCGGTGCGGAAGACCTGGGCCTTGCGGTCCATCTCCTCCTGGAGCGTCTTGCGCAGGACGGCGATGCGCTCCGTGCCGGCGTTGTTGCGCAGGCCCTCGATCATGTCGCGGACCTCCTTGGCGGGGTCCTCCGGGAGCGGCACGAATTCGGCGTTCTGCACGTACTTCACGGCGTTCTTGCCGGCGCGCTTGCCGAAGACGTTGATGTCCAGGAGCGAGTTCGTGCCGAGACGGTTGGAGCCGTGCACGGACACGCAGGCGCACTCTCCGGCGGCGTACAGGCCCGGGACCACGGTCGTGTTGTCGCTGAGCACCTCGGCCTCGACGTTGGTCGGGATCCCGCCCATCGCATAGTGGGCGGTCGGCATGACCGGGACCGGCTCGACGACCGGGTCCACACCGAGGTAGGTGCGGGCGAACTCGGTGATGTCGGGGAGCTTCGTCTCCAGTACCTCGGCACCCAGGTGCGTGCAGTCCAGGTACACGTAGTCCTTGTGCGGGCCGGCGCCGCGGCCCTCCGCGACCTCCTGCACCATGCAGCGGCTCACGATGTCGCGCGGGGCGAGGTCCTTGATGGTGGGGGCGTAGCGCTCCATGAACCGCTCGCCGGAGGCGTTGCGGAGGATGGCGCCCTCGCCGCGCGCACCCTCGGTGAGGAGGATGCCGAGCCCGGCCAGGCCGGTCGGGTGGAACTGGAAGAACTCCATGTCCTCGAGCGGCAGGCGCTTGCGCCAGATGATGCCGACGCCGTCACCGGTGAGGGTGTGCGCGTTCGAGGTCGTCTTGAAGATCTTCCCGAATCCGCCGGTGGCGAAGATGACGGCCTTGGACTGGAAGACGTGCAGGTCGCCCGTGGCCAGTTCGTACGCCACGACCCCGGCGACCTGCGTGGTGCCGCTGCCGTCCTCGACCGTGATCAGGTCGAGCACGTAGAACTCGTTGTAGAAGTTGATGCCGAGCTTGACGCAGTTCTGGAACAGCGTCTGCAGGATCATGTGACCGGTGCGGTCGGCGGCGTAGCAGGCGCGGCGGACCGGGCTCTTGCCGTGGTCCGAGGTGTGCCCGCCGAAACGGCGCTGGTCGATCTTGCCCTCGGGGGTGCGGTTGAACGGGAGACCCATGTTCTCCAGGTCGATGACCGCGTCGATGGCCTCCTTCGCGAGGATCTCCGCCGCGTCCTGGTCGACGAGGTAGTCGCCGCCCTTGACGGTGTCGAAGGTGTGCCACTCCCACGAGTCCTCTTCGACGTTGGCCAGTGCCGCGGCCATGCCGCCCTGTGCCGCACCGGTGTGGGACCGGGTGGGGTAGAGCTTCGAGATGACGGCGGTGCGGGCACCCGGGCCCGCCTCGATCGCCGCCCGCATGCCGGCGCCGCCGGCGCCCACGATGACGATGTCGAACTGGTGGTAGTAGACGCCGTCCTTGACGACGGTGTCCTCTGTGGAATGAGCGCTCACGTGAAGGATGCCTCTTGTCTTGTCTCGAGCAGCGGATTACTGGCAGCGGTCCCAGAGGACGCTGTCGGGCGTGACGCCCAGGCACGGGTCGAAGGTGAAGACGACCAGCGTGCCGAGCACGATGAGGAACACCGAGACGATCCAGATCGCCCAGACGAGCGTCCGGCGGGTTCCGCCGTGGGTGACGTAGTCGTTGACGATCGTGCGCATGCCGTTCGCGCCGTGGATCATCGCCAGCGTCAGCATGAGGAAGTCCCACCACTGCCAGAACGGGGAGGCGAGCTTGCCGGCGACGAAGGCGAAGTCGATCTGGTGGATGCCGTCACCGGTGAGGAGGTTGACGAACAGGTGGCCGAAGATGAGGACGACCAGGAGCACGCCGGAGACGCGCATGTACATCCATCCCCACTTCTCCAGGTTCGGCCCCTTGCGGCGCGGTGCGGAGTGCGGGGTGCGGGGTGCGGCGATCGTGGTGCTCATCAGTGGCCGCCTCCTGTCGCAGCGAAGACATTCATGAGGTGGCGCGGCGCGAAGCCGAGCATCGTCACGGCCCAGACGCCGAGCACGATCCACCACAACTGGCGCTGGTAGCGGGCGCCCTTGGCCCAGAAGTCCACCAGGATGATGCGCAGGCCGTTGTACGCGTGGTACGCGATGGCGGCCACGAGCACGACCTCGCCGATCCCCATGAGCGGGTTCTTGTACGTCCCGATGACGGCGTTGTAGGCCTCGGGGGAGACCCGGATCAGCGCCGTGTCGAGGATGTGTACGAGGAGGAAGAAGAAGATCGAGACGCCGGTGATCCGGTGCAGGACCCACGACCACATTCCCTCGTTGCCGCGGTAGAGCGTTCCCCGCGGGGTTTTAGAGGTGGTCTCCGCCACCGTTGGTGTGACGCGTGCTGGTGCCGACACGGTCGTCCTCCCTGATCGAACACGTATGAGGGGCCGTCGATGCCACTCGGGAAATCCACCCCAGTGCGTCACTCGGGCGCGAGGGACATCATATTCCGCCGGGCGGGAGCCCGCCCTTTAGGCGATCCTAACTATCTCGACGTCGAGATATCGGTGGCCCAAACCGGCGATCGTGCGACCGCCGGATACGCTGGCCGCATGGCGACTCCCATCGACGACTTCTATGCCGTGATCCCCGCCGGCGGCATCGGCAGCAGGCTCTGGCCGCTCTCCCGGGCGGATGCGCCGAAGTTCCTGCACGACCTGACCGGTTCGGGGCAGACCCTCCTGCGGGACACCTGGGACCGCCTCGCCCCGCTCGCCGGGATCGAGCGCATCGCCGTGGTGACCGGTCGGGCGCACCGGGCCGCGGTGGAGCAGCAGCTGCCGGGGATCCTGGATGCGAACGTGATCCTGGAATCCGAGCCGCGCGATTCCACGGCCGCCATCGGCCTGGCCGCCGCGATCCTCGTCCGGCGCGAACCGGATGTGGTGATCGGATCCTTCGCCGCGGACCACGTCATCCGCGGCGCCCGGGTGTTCGACTTCGCCGTCCGGCAGGCCGTGGAGGTCGCGCGTGCCGGGTACATCTGCACGATCGGCATCCAGCCGACCGAGGCATCCACCGGGTTCGGGTACATCAAGCGGGCCGATGAGCTCATCGTCGAGGGGGCACCCGAGGCCGCTCTCGTTGAGCGCTTCGTCGAGAAGCCCGATCTCGAGACCGCCCGCACCTATTTCGCAGACCGCTCCTACTCCTGGAACGCCGGCATGTTCATCTCCCGTGCCGACGTGCTCCTCGCCGAGATCGCCGCGAACGAGCCCGAGCTGCACGCCGGGCTCGTGGAACTGGCCGCGGCGTGGGACGACCGTGACCTCCGGGGCCCGGCGGTGGATCGGATCTGGCCCGAGCTGAAGAAGATCGCCATCGACTACACCGTGGCGGAGCCGGCCGCGGCGAAGGGGCGGCTGGCGGTCGTGCCCGGGCACTTCGACTGGGACGACGTGGGGGATTTCGCGAGCCTCACCAAGCTCATCTCCAACGGGCGCAAGAACGACCTGGCCATCCTGGGGGAGAACGCGCGCATCCTCTCCGACGCCTCGAGCGGCATCGTGGTCTCGCAGACGTCCCGGGTGATCAGCCTGATCGGGGTGCAGGACATCGTGGTGGTGGACACCCCCGATGCGCTGCTGGTGACGACCACGGAGCACGCGCAGCGCGTGAAGCAGGTGGTGGACGCCCTCAAGCTCACCGGCCGGGGGGACGTGCTCTGAGCATTGTGCACGGGCTTTGTAACCATTGGGTTGCGGCCTGTCTGCGGAGCCGGTCGCGGAGCGACACATTGGGTAACGTGACTGCATCCGCCCTGGACTCGCCGGGGCATTTCCACGTCTCTTGATGGAGGACTCGTGAAGAAGACGACTACCAAGGCGATGCTCAGCGGCCTCGCGATCGCAGGTACCGCTGCACTGCTGGCCGGATGCGGATCCGCTCCGGAGAGCTCGAGCACCTCCGGTGGCGACGCATCCGACTACCTGCCCTGCATGGTCTCCGACGCCGGTGGGTTCGACGACAAGTCGTTCAACCAGCTCGGTTACGAAGGTCTCACCAAGGCCGCCGACGAGCTGGGCGTCGAGCCCAAGACCGTCGAGTCCGCCGCCGAGACCGACTACGCCGCCAACCTGCAGAGCCTGGTCGACCAGGGCTGCAACACGATCGTCACGGTCGGCTTCCTCCTCGCCCCGGCCGCGGCCGAGGCAGCGGCCGCCAACCCCGACGTCGAGTTCGTCTCGATCGACGACACCGTCGACCTCGACTTCGACGGCACCACGGACGAGCCCAACATCAAGCCGATCATCTTCGACACCGCTCAGGCGGCGTTCCTCGCGGGCTACCTCTCCGCCGGGGTCACCGAGACGGGTGTCGTGGGCACGTTCGGCGGCATGAACATCCCGACCGTCACCATCTTCATGGACGGCTTCGCCCAGGGTGTCGACTACTACAACGAGCAGAACGGCACCGACGTCAAGGTCGTGGGCTGGGACCGTGCGACCGAGGACGGCTCGTTCACGGGAGGCTTCGAGGCGAACGACACCGCGCGTCAGATCGCCCAGGGCCTGATCGACCAGAACGTCGACGTCCTGCTCCCGGTCGGTGGGCCCATCTACCAGTCGGCCGCCGCGGCGATCGAGGACTCGGGCAAGACCATCGCCCTCCTGGGCGTCGACGCCGACGTCTTCGAGACCGACCCGTCCGTCTCCTCGCTGCTGCTGACCTCGATCCTCAAGCAGATCGATGTGGGCGTGTACGACGCGATCATGGCCGCGGGCGGCGGGGACTTCGACGTCACCCCCTTCATCGGCACGCTGGACAACGGCGGTGTGGGCCTGGCCCCGCTGCACGACTGGGAGGCCAACGTCCCGGCCGACCTGATGACCCAGGTGGAGGAGCTGCAGCAGGCGATCATCGACGGTGACCTCACCATCGAGTCCTACCTCGCTCAGTAAGAACCCACGAAACGAGGGGGAACGGCGCACGTGCGCCGTTCCCCCTCTGCGTTGGAGGCGGTTGACCAATCGCGCAAGTGGTTACGATCAGGTAAACCTTCCCGCGGTGATGACCTGACCAATTCGTCCAATGGTTAGGTTGGAGGCACCCGAACACCCCCCCAGCCTTCCGGAGACCGTGAGCATGACCACCCGCCGTACCCTTACCTCCTTCGCGCTCGCCCCCGCGGCGCTCGCCCTCGCGCTGGCCGGCTGCAGCGCAGCTCCTGCGGAGACGTCCTCCGACGCCGCCGGGGACTACCTCGCCTGCGCCATGTCCGGTGCCGGTGGGTGGAACGACAAGTCCTTCAACGAGCAGGTCCTCGCCGGTCTCGAGCAGGCCGAAGCCGAGCTCGGTGTCGAGGTGCTGCCGTTCGAGTCGCGCACCTCGGACGACTTCGTCCCCGGGCTCGAGTCCCTGATCGACCAGGGCTGCGACCTGGTCTTCAGCGTGGGCTTCGACGCGAACGAGGCGGTCAACGCCGCGGCCGCGGCGAACCCGGGCATCGATTTCGTGACGGTCGACGGGTTCGCCATCGACGACACCCTCCCGAACCTCAAGCCGGTCGCCTACGACATGGCCCAGTCGGCGTTCCTCGGCGGCTATGTCGCCGCGGCGCACAGCACCACCCACACGGTGGCGACCTTCGGCGCGGTCCACAACGCCGCCATCACGGACTTCATGACCGGGTACACGAACGGCGCCGAGTTCTGGGCGCAGGAGACCGGGACCCCGACCACCGTGCTCGGCTGGGACCCGGAGACCCAGGAGGGCGTGTTCGTCGGCGGCTTCGAGGACCAGATCGCCGCGAAGAACATCGCCGCGACGCAGCTCGACCAGGGGGCCGACGTGCTCTTCCCGGTCGCGGGTCCCCTCTTCGCCGCGGTCGGGGCAGCGATCGCCGACACCGGCACCGACGCGGTGTTCCTGGGTGTCGATTCGGATGTCGCCGTCACCAGCCCCGACTACGCTCCGAGCGTGCTCGTCTCGGTGGAGAAGCGGATGACGGATGCCGTCGTCGCCATCATCGCGGAGGCCGCTGCCGGGGACTTCTCCTCGGAGGCCTACCTCGGTGATCTGGACAACGGGGGAACGGGCCTGTCCGCGTTCCACGATTTCGAGGAGTCCGTGTCGCCCGAGCTGCGTGACCGACTCGCGGAGATCGCCGCGGACATCATCAGCGGGGACATCGACCCGCGCGCATGAGACCGACCGGCGGGGCGCCTCGGGGTGCCCCGCCGGTCTCCACTACGAGGAGGGGTGACGCATGGAGGAGCAGGAGCTCTTCGATCGGCTGCGCCTGGCCGAGGACGACGGCGGTCTGTCGCTTGCGGTCCGGCTCCGGGATCGCATCGACCAGTTGATCGACGCCGGTCTCCTCGCCGACGGTGACCGCCTGCCGCCGGAACGTCGGATGGCCGAGGCGCTGTCGGTGTCCCGTCCCACGGTGCGTCAGGCGCTCGAAGGTCTCGAGCGACGAGGCTCGGTGCTGCGCCGGCACGGTTCGGGCACCTACGTCACGAACGCGAAGATCGAGGGCAACCTGCACGTCCTCTCCGCGCTCACCGACGACGTCGCCCAGAACCGGCGCACTTCCCGGACGAAGGTGCTGCAGTTCGGTTTCTGCGCTCCCGACATCACGGTCCAGAAGGCCCTCGGGGTCGAGGCGGACGCGCTGTCCGCCGTGCGCCTCATCCGGGTGCGCGTCATCGACGACGTCCCCAGCACCTACGAGATCTCCTGGATGCCGGCCGCCATCGCCGGTCATCTCGTGGGCCGCGACCTCAGCGACGTGTCCCTGTTCCGGCTGCTCGCCGAGACCGCGGACGTACGCCCCGATCACGGCACCGAGCGACTGCGCGCGAGCACCCTGGCAGAAGACGAGGCGCGCGAACTCGAGTGCCCGGTGGGCACGGCCTGCTTCCTCGTGGACCGGACGACCTACGCGGCGGACGGGGTGCCGATCGAATACGCCACCACGCTCCTTCGCGGCGACCGGTTCCTCTACTCCACTCGGCTCCAGGCCCCGGCCCGCGCCGCCCGGTCCGACGAGCCGCTCGGCGGCTTCGAGACCCTCGCGACGGACGACCGATGACCGATCGGGAGCAGTGGAGCGTTCGTCGTTTCCGGGACCTCGTCGTCATGTCGGGTGAGCGCAGCGACATCGTCATCGCCTGCGACTCCGTGGGCGGCATCGGGGCGAAGCCGGGCGACGCCTTCGCGGCGTCCGCGGAGGTCGTCACCCACTTCGCCGCGCGGGTGCCGCTTCTCGAGGTGATCGCGGCCGGCGCGCGGCCGCAGGTCATCGTCGACACCCTCAGCGTCGAGAAGGACCCCGCCGCCATCCCGATGATCGCGGAGATCCGGCGGCTCGCCGCGGAGATCGGCATCGATCCGGAGGAGGGGGTCACGGGGAGCACCGAGGACAACGTCCCCACCGGGGCCACGGGACTCGGCGTCACGATCATCGGCACGGCCCCGCGCGGCGGACTCCGCCTGGGACGATCGCTCGCCGGAGACGTCGTGGCCTGCCTTGGCCTGCCGCTGTCCGCTCCGGAGGACGTCCTCCGCCCCGGCGACCCGCGGATGCCCACCCTGGCCGAGGCCCTCCGGGCGTCGGATCTGCCCGCCACCCACGAGATGCTGCCGGTGGGCTCCCGTGGGGTCGCCTACGAAGCCGCGCAGCTCGCCGGCTCCAGCGGTCTCCTCGCGCGGATGCGCGCGACCCCGGGAATGGATCCGACGCGGACGGCCGGGCCCTCGACGTGCGTGCTGCTGTCGCTCCGCGAAGCCGATCTCCCGGAACTCCGCCGTATCCGCTCCGATCTTCCGGTGACCGTGGTCGCCGATCTGTACGACAGCAATGAACAGTGAGGACCTCTCCGTGGTGAGTATCGACAGTTCCGTCCGTGCGATGACACGCGATCGCGCGGCCGGCGCCCTGTACGGCGTGGCGCTCGGCGACGCGATGGGGATGCCGGGCGAGCTCTGGTCGCGCCCGCGCATCATCGCGCATTTCGGGGCCATCGACCGGTTCCTGGCGGGACCGGATGGACACTTCGTCGTCGACGGCTTCGTCGCCGGACAGGTGACCGACGACACCGGGCAGATGGAGATGCTGGCCGAATCGATCGTGGGCGCCGACGGCCGCGTCGAGGTGCGCCGGCTCGGGCGCGACCTGGTGGCCTGGGCCGACCGCGTCGGGGCGTCCGAGGGGCATTTCCTCGGACCGACGAGTGCGCGGGTGATCACGGCGCTGCGCGCCGGTGCGGACCCCGCGGCGACCGGTGTCGCCGGCACCACGAACGGCGCCGCGATGCGTATCGCGCCGGTCGGTGTGCTGTGTCCCGTCGAGGACCTGCCGGCGCTGGTGGACGAGGTCGAGGCGAGCTGCCGCATCGCCCACCACACGAACATCGCCGTCGCCGGTGCCGCCATGATCGCCGCGGCGATCTCGGCCGCGGTCGGCGCCCCCGCCGCCGCATCCCCGGTGCAGCGCACGAGTCTCGCCCTCGCGGCCGCGCTGCGTGCCGCCGACATCGGCATGACGCGCGGACAGGACGCGGCGGGCGCCTCGCTCACGGCGCGGGCGGAGCTCGGCATCCGCTACGCACGGGAGACCGGCACCGACGACGCCTTCCTGCAGCAGGTGTACGACGTGGTGGGAGCCTCCACCGAGACCACCGAGTCCGTGCCCGCAGCTCTCTCGATCGTGGCGAGGGCCGCCGGGGACCCGCGCAAGGCGGCGCTCCTGTGCGCCAACCTCGGCGGGGACACCGACACCATCGGGGCCATGGCCGTCGGCGTCGTCGGCGCGATCGCGGGGCGCTCGGGGATCCCGGACGAGCTCGTGGAGACCCTCGAATCGGTCAACGGGTTCTCCTTCACCGCGCTCGCGGACCGGCTCGCCGACTACCGGCTGGCGCGTCTGGAGGGGATCGGATGAGTACCCCGCCCCCGCTCGTCGAACTGCACCTCCACCTGGAGGGCACCCTCGAGCCCGAGTTCATCATGCGTGCGGCGCAGAAGAACGGGATCGACCTGCCCTGGGCGTCGGTGGGGGACCTCCGCGCCCGCTACGAGTTCAGCGACCTCCAGTCGTTCCTGGACCTGTACTACGCGAACGTCTCGGTGCTGCGGGAGCGCGAGGACTTCAGCCAGATGGTGTACGAGTACCTGCGTCGTGCCCAGGCGGCAGGGGTGCGCCACGCGGAGGTGTCCCTCGACCTGCAGGTGCACACCTCCCGCGGCGTGCCGCTGGAGGTGGCGTTCGGCGGTGTCCGGGACGCGCTGGATGTGGCCGAGGAGCGGTACGGCATCACCACCCGGCTCATCATCTCGTTCCTGCGCGATCGGCCCCCGGCCGAGGCCACGGACCTGCTGCGGCGACTGATCGCCACCGGCGCGCGGTTCGACGGGATCGGACTCGACTCCGCGGAGGCGGACTACCCGCCCGCCCTGTTCACCGAGGTCTACGAGATCGCCCGGCAGCACGGCCTCCGCCGGACCGCGCACGCCGGTGAGGAGGGCCCGGCGGAGTACGTCCGCCAGGCGCTCGATCTCCTCCACGTCGAACGCATCGATCACGGCAACCGCAGCCTCGAGGACGACGCCCTCGTGCAGCGGCTGGTGCGCGAACGCGTGCCGCTCGCGGTATGCCCGCTCTCCAACGTGCGGCTGCGGGTGGTGGACGTGATCGAGGAGCATCCGCTCGTGCGCATGCTGGAGCACGGGATGCAGGTCTCCGTGCACTCCGACGACCCGGCCTACTTCGGCGGTTACGTGGACGAGAACCTCGCCGCGGTGCGCGGCGCGCTCGCGATCACGCCCGCGCAGGAGGAGACACTCTTGCGCAATGCGGTGGACGCAGCCTTCGTCGACGCCGACCGCCGGGCGGAGCTCCACGCGGAGATCGATCTCTGGATCGAACAGTGTGGCCGCGGCACGGACGCGACGTAGGATCGAGGGCATGAAGCTCGAACTTCGGGGCATCACGAAGACGTTCGGGTCTCTCGTGGCCAACGACCACATCGATCTCACCGTCGAGGCCGGCGAGATCCACTGCCTGCTGGGCGAGAACGGCGCCGGCAAGTCGACGCTGATGAACGTCCTCTACGGGCTGTATCAGGCCGACGGCGGCGAGATCCTCCTCGACGACGTCGTCCAGCACTTCGCGGGCCCCGGGGACGCGATGCGTGCGGGCATCGGCATGGTGCACCAGCACTTCATGCTGATCCCCGTCTTCACCGTCGCGGAGAACGTCATGCTCGGCCACGAGCAGACCCGTTTCGGCGGGCGGCTCGACCTGTCCTCGGCGCGGGCGAAGGTGCGGGAGATCTCCGACCGCTTCGGCTTCGACGTCGATCCGGACGCCAGGGTGGAGGACCTCCCCGTCGGCGCTCAGCAGCGCGTGGAGATCATCAAGGCGCTCTCCCGGGACGCGCGCGTGCTCGTCTTCGACGAGCCGACGGCGGTGCTGACGCCCCAGGAGACCGACGAGCTGATGGCGATCATGCAGCAGCTCAAGGCCTCCGGCACCTCCATCGTCTTCATCACCCACAAGCTGCGCGAGGTCCGCGAGGTCGCCGACCGGATCACCGTCATCCGGCTCGGGAAGGTCGTGGGCGAGGCCGCCCCGACCGCCTCCAACGCCGAGCTCGCCTCGCTCATGGTGGGCAGGGCGGTCGAACTGACCGTGCAGAAGGAACTCCCCACGCTCGGAGACCAGGCTCTCGTCGTCGAGGGCCTCACGGTCATCGATCCCACCGGCCAGCTCGTCGTCAACGACGTCTCCTTCGACGTCCGGCACGGCGAGGTGCTGGCGGTGGCCGGGGTCCAGGGCAACGGCCAGACCGAGCTCACCGAGGCGCTCCTCGGGCTCCAGGCGCATGTCCGCGGGTCGATCCGCCTGGACGGGGCGGAGCTGCTCGGCAAGAGCGTGCGCGGCATCCTCGACGCCGGAGTCGGATTCGTGCCGGAGGACCGCAAGGAGGACGGGCTCGTCGGCGAGTTCACCATCGCCGAGAACCTCATGCTCGATCGTGCCGACGGCCCGCCGTTCGTGCGGGGCGGGTCGGTCCAGCAGGGGGCTCTCGCCGAGTTCGCCGAGCAGAAGGTCGCCGAGTTCGACGTGCGCACGCCGTCCATCGACACCAAGGTCGGGCGTCTCTCCGGAGGCAACCAGCAGAAGGTGGTGCTCGCGCGCGAACTCAGCCGCGACCTGCGGCTCTTCGTCGCCGCGCAGCCCACCCGCGGTGTGGACGTCGGGTCGATCGAATTCATCCACAAGCGCATCATCGAGACCCGGGACACCGGCGTCCCGGTCATCGTCGTGTCCACCGAGCTCGACGAGGTGACCGCCCTCGCCGACCGGATCATGGTGATGTACCGGGGCAAGGTCGTCGGCATCGTGCCGGGCGACACCTCCCGAGACGTCCTGGGCCTGATGATGGCCGGAGAGACCGCGAGCATCGAAGGGGCCGCCGCATGAGCGACCAGCCGCAGATCGGCGACCCGGACGTCGCCCTCGAATCGCCGCAGAACGCACCGCCGCCGCAGCCGCCGCTCCGGAAGGAGCCGGAGACGCCCGAGCCGAGCCGCTGGCACCGTGCCCTGCACGAGATCGTCACCGGCAACGCCATCATCTCCGTGCTGGCGGTCGTGCTCGCCCTCGTCGTCGGCGCCGTGATGATCGCGGCGACGGATTCCCGCGTCCAGGAGACCTCCGGGTACTTCTTCGCCCGGCCCGGCGACATGCTGGCCGCCATCTGGGATTCCGTTTCCGGCGCGTACATCGCGTTCTTCCAGGGATCCATCTACAACTTCAACCGGCCGGACTTCCTCACCGGGATCCGTCCGCTCACCGAGACCCTGACCTTCGCGACCCCGCTCATCGCCGCCGGTCTCGGCGTCGCCCTCGCCTTCCGGGTGGGCATGTTCAACATCGGTGGCCGCGGTCAGATGCTGGTGGCCTCGGCCGCGGCCGGCTGGGTGGCGTTCGCGGTGGACCTCCCCTGGGGCGTGCACATGGCCGTCGCACTCCTCGCCGGCCTCGTCGCCGGCTCGGCCTGGGCCGGCATCGCCGGACTACTGAAGGCCCGGACCGGTGCCCACGAGGTCATCGTCACGATCATGCTGAACTACGTGGCGCTGTACCTGGTGACCTGGATGCTGCGTACTCCGGGCCTGCTGCAGGCGCCCGGATCGAACAACCCGAAGACGCCGGCCATGAAGGAGACGGCGATCTTCCCCGACCTGCTCGGAGCCGGGTACAACCTGCACTTCGGCTTCGTGCTGGCCCTGATCGCCGTCGCCGTGGTGTGGTGGATCCTGAACCGCTCCGCCCTGGGATTCCAGTTCCGCGCGGTGGGGGAGAACCCGAACGCCGCGCGCGTGGCCGGCATCAAGGTCCCCCGGATGTACGTGTACGCGATGCTGATCTCCGGTGCCCTCGTCGGCCTCGCGGGCGTCAGCCAGGTGCTCGGCACCGTCACGACCGGCTTCTCCAGCGGGATCGACGCCGGGATCGGCTTCGATGCCATCACGGTCGCTCTCCTCGGCCGGTCGACGCCGATCGGCGTGCTCGTGGCCGGCATCCTGTTCGGCGCGTTCAAAGCCGGCGGCTTCGCGATGCAGGCGGCGGAGGGTGTGCCGATCGACATCGTGCTCGTGGTGCAGTCGCTCATCGTCCTGTTCATCGCCGCGCCGCCGCTGGTCCGCGCCATCTTCCGGCTGCCGGCGCCCGGCCAGGGCCCGCGCCGTCCCCGCCCGATCGTCACGAATGAACTCCGCACCGGAGAGGAGGTGACGGTCAAGTGAGCGCCACCACCGTCTCCGAGCAGGTCGTTCCTGATGCCCCCCTCGCCCGCACCGTGGTGGTGAGCTGGAAGGCACCCATCGCCTTCGCCGCGCTCACCGTCATCGGCGCCGTCCTCTTCCTGCTCGTCGGGCACGGCGTCGAGACCGTGTTCCGGATCACCTCCGAGGGCGCCGCGATCCAGATCCCCGAGATCACCCTCGACGCGACGGTCACCGGCATCGTGTGCACCATCGCGATGGCCGCGATCACGGCCTACGCCGTGCTGCGCGTGCGCCGCCGCACGCGCGTGCCGATGTGGCTCATGGTGTTGTTCGCGGTCGTCTTCCTCGTCGGGTTCCTCACCTGGGCGGGCTCCGGTGCGCGCACCAACGTCATCCCGCTCACCGGGCTCCTCGCCGGAGCGCTGAGTCTGTCCGTGCCGCTCATCTACGGTGCGCTGTGCGGCGTGATCAGCGAGCGCGTCGGCGTCGTCAACATCGCCATCGAAGGACAGCTGCTCGCCGGCGCATTCACCTCCGCGGTCGTCGCCTCCGCCACGGGTCAGCCGCTGCTCGGACTGGCCGCGGCCGGCGTCGCCGGCGTCCTGGTCTCGTTCGTGCTGGCCGCCTTCGCGATCAAGTACTTCGTGGACCAGGTCATCGTCGGTGTCGTGCTGAACGTGCTCGTCACCGGTCTCACCAGCTTCCTGTTCTCCCAGCTGCTGGCCCCGAATGCGGCGCTGCTGAACACGCCGCCGCGCTTCGAGCGGATCGCCATCCCGCTGCTGAGCGAGATCCCGCTGATCGGGCCGATGCTCTTCCGGCAGACGATCATCGTCTACCTCATGTACGTGCTGATCATCGCCGTGTACGTGGGACTGTTCCACACGAAGTGGGGACTGCGTCTCCGTGCCGTCGGCGAGCACCCGCAGGCGGCGGACACCGTGGGCATCAACATCGCCCGCACCCGCTTCTGGAACGTCTCACTGGGAGGCGCCATCGCCGGTATGGGCGGGGCGTTCTTCACCCTCGGCTCCGTCGGCGCGTTCAACAAGGAGATGACCGCGGGCGCGGGCTTCATCGCGCTGGCTGCCGTCATCTTCGGGCAGTGGGATCCGATCAAGGCGACGCTGGCCGCGCTGCTGTTCGGCTTCGCCTCCAACCTGCAGAACACCCTCGGGGTGATCGGTTCGCCGGTGCCGAGCGAGTTCATGCTGATGCTGCCGTACGTCATCACGATCTTCGCCGTGGCGGGACTCGTCGGCAAGGTCCGTGGGCCGGCGGCATCCGGCAAGCCGTACATCAAGGGCTGACGCCCCGCGGGACCGATCTGCCTCCGGTCCCGCGCTCTCGACGACCGGAAGGCGATCGTGACAGACATCGACTGGGACCACCTGCGCAGCGTGGCGAACGAGGCGATGCAGCGCGCGTACGCGCCGTACTCGCGCTACAAGGTGGGGGCGGCCGCACTCGTCTCCGACGGGCGGGTCGTCTCCGGCTGCAACGTCGAGAACGCGTCCTACGGCGTGGGCCTGTGCGCCGAATGCGGACTCGTGTCCGAGCTGAACATGACCGGTGGCGGACAGCTGGTCGCGTTCGTGTGCGTCAACGGCGAGGGGGAGACGATCATGCCCTGCGGGCGATGCCGGCAGTTGCTGTTCGAGTTCGCCATCCCGGGGATGCTGCTGGAGACCGTGTCCGGCATCCGCACGATCGACGAGGTGCTGCCGGACGCGTTCGGCCCGCGCAACCTGGAAGGATTCCGCGCATGAGCGCCGTCGAGCCGTACGACGCGGTCGACGTCATCCGCGCGAAGCGCGACGGCCACCCGGTCGACGAGGCGGCGCTGCGCTGGATGATCGATGCGTACACCCGCGAGTACGTGACGGACGCGCAGATGGCTGCGTTCGCCATGGCGGTGCTGCTCAACGGCATGGAACGGGACGAGATCCGGGTCATGACCGAGGCGATGATCGCCTCGGGGGAGCGGATGAGCTTCGCCACCCTGCCGAAGACGACCGTGGACAAGCACTCCACCGGAGGAGTGGGCGACAAGATCACCCTTCCGCTCGCGCCGCTGGTCGCCGCGTTCGGCGTCGCGGTGCCGCAGCTGTCCGGACGCGGCCTCGGACACACCGGCGGCACGCTCGACAAGCTGGAATCGATCCCGGGCTGGCGCGCAGCCCTCACGAACGACGAGATGTTCGCGCAGCTCGACTCGATCGGTGCGGTCATCTGCGCCGCCGGATCCGGACTCGCGCCCGCCGACAAGCGCCTCTACGCGCTGCGCGACGTCACCGGGACCGTCGAGGCCATCCCGCTGATCGCCTCCAGCATCATGTCGAAGAAGATCGCCGAGGGCACGGCCGCGCTCGTCCTGGATGTGAAGTTCGGCTCCGGAGCGTTCATGCGGGACGTCGATCGCGCGCGGGAGCTCGCGCGCACGATGGTGGCGCTCGGCACCGACTCCGGTGTCGCCACCACGGCCCTGCTCACCGACATGAACTCGCCCCTCGGCCTCGCGATCGGCAACGCCAACGAGGTCCGCGAGTCGGTCGAGGTGCTCGCCGGCGGCGGTCCGGCCGACGTGGTGGAGCTCACCGTGGCGCTGGCCCGCGAGATGCTCACCCTGGCCGGACAGCCGGACGCCGACGTCGAAGCGGCGCTGGCGGACGGCCGCGCGATGGACGTGTGGCGACGGATGATCATCGCGCAGGACGGCGACCCGGACGCTCCGCTGCCGAAGGCGCGGGAGACCCATACGGTCACCGCGCCGAGGGACGGATACGTCACCCGCCTGGACGCGCTGCCGTTCGGCGTCGCCGCCTGGCGGCTGGGCGCCGGACGCGCCCGACCGCAGGACCCCGTGGTGCACGCCGCGGGCATCGACCTGCATGCCAAACCGGGCGACCGCGTCGCCGCCGGTGCCCCGCTGTTCACCCTGTCGGCGCAGGACGACGCGCGGTTCGCGCGAGCCCTCGACGCGCTCGAGGGCTCGTGGGAGATCGGAGACGCGGCGCCCGCCGCATCCGCCCGCGTGCTCGAACGCATCACCGCCTGACCATTCCCGCCCATCACTTCCGAGGAGCCCGCATGCCCATCGATCAGCACGGAGACGCACTGTTGGAAGGCGTGTCCCTGCGCAGCCTTCCCAAGGTGTCGCTGCACGACCACCTCGACGGCGCGCTGCGGCCGCAGACGATCATCGAACTCGCCGAGGATGCCGGTGTCGAGGTGCCCGAGCGTGACGCCGACGACCTCGCGGACTGGTTCGCGGACAAGAGCAACTCCGGTTCGCTCACCGAGTACCTGAAGACCTTCGACCTCACCACCGCGGTCATGCAGACCCGCGAGGGCCTGACCCGGGTCGCGCGCGAGTTCGTCGAGGATCTCGCCGAGGACGGCGTGATCTACGGCGAGGTGCGCTGGGCGCCCGAGCAGCACCTCGGCGGGGGACTCTCGCTCGAAGAGGTCGTCGAGGCGGTGCAGGAGGGCCTCGAGGAGGGTGAGGATGCGGCTGCGGACGCGGGACGCGACATCCGGGTGGGTCAGCTGGTCACCGCGATGCGGCACGCCGACCGTGCCCTCGAGATCGCGAAGCTCGCCGTCTCGTTCCGCGACCGGGGCGTCGTCGGTTTCGACATCGCCGGTGCGGAGGACGGCTTCCCGCCCTCGATGCACCGCGCCGCGTTCGACTACCTGGCGGGCGAGTTCTTCCCCGTGACCGTGCACGCCGGCGAGGCCGCCGGACTCGACAGCATCCGTTCGGCGCTCATCGACGGCCGTGCGCTGCGTCTCGGGCACGGCGTGCGGATCGCGGAGGACCTGGAGATCGTCTCGCGCTCCGGTGACGTCGTGGAGGTCGTCTTCGGCGACCTCGCCCGTTGGGTGCGCGACCGTGAGATCCCGCTGGAGCTCTCGCCGTCGTCCAACCTCCAGACCGGGGCCATCGCCGCATGGGGCGAGGAACTCGGGGACCACCCGATCGACCTGCTCCACCAGCTGGGCTTCTCGGTGACGGTGAACGTGGACAACCGGACCATGAGCCGCACCTCCCTGACCCGGGAACTGGCGTTGCTCGTCGAGACGTTCGACTACGGTCTGAGCGACATCGAGGCGTTCCAGCTCAATGCCGCAGCGGCGGCGTTCCTTCCGGTGGAGGAGCGCGAGGAGCTCATCGAGCTGATCGCCGAGGGCTTCGAGCGCTGACCCATCGCCACGAGGGGCCGGACCGGATCGGTCCGGCCCCTCGTGCGTGGATTCCCCCGCCGACCCGTCGCGTCGGTGCCGGTCGGGGGAGGGGACGCGTCAGGTGAGTTCGGCCTGGCGTGCCGAGATCGCCTCGCGTACGCGTTCGAACAGCGGATGCTCCGGCTCGAGGCCGGTGATCTCGGCGGTCAGCGCGGGCGCGTCGGTCTCCCGCAGCAGCCGCTGCAGTTCGACGGCCTCCGGGTCCTCCGGGGAGGAGAAGGCCAGTGCGGCGCGGATGGTGGCGACCAGCGCATCGACCGACAGGCCCTGCTCGGCCGCTTCCGCCGCCGGCCCGATGAACCGCTCGTGGCGGGAGAGCTTCCGCAGCGGCTGGCGGCCGACCCGCCAGACGGTGTCCGGCAGGCCCGGGTTGCGGAACCGGCCCAGGATCGTCTCCCGGTAGCGGGACAGCTCGTCCGGGGCGAAGCCGTGCTTGGCCATGAGCACGGCGGATGTCTCGGCCAGCGTCGCCGAGACCGCCGCGGCGATCTCCGGCACCGCGAGGGCATCGGAGATCCGCTCGACGCCCGCGCGGGCACCGTAATACGCCGTGGCGGCGTGGCCGGTGTTCACCGTGAAGAGCTTCCGCTCGATGAAGGGGGCGAGGTCGTCGACGAAGTGCGCGCCGGGGACGTTCGGGAGCGACTCTCCGAACGGGCCCTGCTCGATCGCCCATTCGTAGAACGGCTCGACGACGACGTCCACACCCGCGTCGGCGGGCTGACCGGGGACGATGCGGTCGACGGCGGTGTCGGCGAACACAGCGCGCTCGGCGATCGAGTCCCAGGCGTCCCCGGCCTGCTCGCGCATGTGCGCGCGCAGCTGGCCGGTGGCCCGGATGGCGTTCTCGCACGCCATCACCTGCAGGGGAGGGAGGGCCGGGTCGCGCGCGGTGAGCCCGGCGTTCACCAGCGGTGCCACGAACTTCAGGATGCCGGCTCCCACGGCGGTGGTCACGACATCCGCCGTCGCGATCTCGTCGATGACCGACTGCGGGTCCTCGGCGCTGTTCAGCGCGCGGAAGCCGGTGACCTCCACGTCCACGCCGCCGTCCCCGACCTCGTGCACCGTGTACGACTCGACGGAGTTGATCGCGTCCACGAGCGCCCCGGACACGTCCGAGAACACCAGCTCGTACCCGCCCTGGTGCAGGAGCAGCCCGACGAATCCGCGGCCGATGTTGCCCGCGCCGATCTGGACGGCTTTCACTGGTTCACCGTGTCGAGCAGAGCGTAGAGAGCCTCGGGGGAGTCCGCGGCCTTGAGTTTGGCCACCTCGTCCTCGTCCGAGAACAGCAGGGCGATCTGCGACAGGATCTCGAGGTGCTCGTCGCCCTTCCCGGCGATGCCCACCACGAACGTGACGGGGTTGCCGTCCCAGTCGATGCCGCCGTCGTAGCGGACCACGGAGAGGGCGGAGTCGAGGATGGCGTCCTTGGTCTCGTTGGTGCCGTGCGGGATGGCGAGTTCGTTGCCCATGTACGTCGACACGGTCTCCTCGCGCTGCAGCATCGCGTCGAAGTAGGCGTCGGTGACGGCACCTGCGGACTGCAGGATGTCGGCGGCCTCCCGGGTCGCCTCCTCGCGGCTGACGCTGCCCGGGTGGATGCGCACCTGTCCGATGCTCAGAACTGCCATGGTGTTCCCTTTCGCTTGGGGGGAGCTTTCGTCCGCGGGTCGTCCCGGGGACGGGGCCGGATGACGGATGCGGGCAGCGCGACGAGTCGACGCTGCCCGCATCCGCGGATGGTCAGCCCTGCTGACCATCCTTCTGCTGATCGACGACCAGGTCCACGACCTCGTCGTACTTCGGCGAGTTCATGAAGTTGTCGACCGACACGTGCAGGGCATCGGGCGCCTGACCGCGTGCGCGGTCGGTGAGCTGGTTCTGCGTGATGACGAGATCCGCGGAGCCGTCGAGGGCGGCGATCGCCTTGTTGGTGACGGTCACCCCTTCGACACCGGCCTTCTTGATCTTGTTGCGCAGCACGCTCGCGCCCATGGCCGACGAGCCCATGCCCGCGTCGCAGGCGAACACGATGTTGTGCACGGGCTTGACCGCGACGCGGCCGCCGTCGAGCCGGCCGCCGGTCTCCTCCTCGGTCTCGAGGCGGTCGTACTCGGCCTCGGCCTCGCGGAGTCCCTCGCGGTCCTTGTCATCGCTGACGCGCAGGGCGTCCATTGCGGCGGAGGACCGGCCCTTGTTCGCCTCGGTCTTGGCGATCGCGGCCTCGAACTCGGACAGGCCCGCGGCGAGGTCCCGCTTGCGCGACGCCCGCAGGATGATCGCGGAGATCACGAAGGTGACCGCTGCCGACAGCACGACCGACAGGACGACCCCGAAGTAGCTGTCGCTCGCGGTCTGGGCGAGCACCGCGATGATCGATCCCGGGGCGGCGGGGGCTCGCAGGCCCGCGTCCAGCAGCATGTTGGTGGTGACACCGGTCATGCCGCCCGCGATCAGCGCGACGATGAGGACCGGCTTCATGAGCGCGAACGGGAAGTACACCTCGTGGATGCCACCGAAGAACTGGATGATGGCCGCACCCGGGGCGGACGCGCGCGCGGCGCCCAGCCCGAAGAACGTGAACGCCAGCAGCAGACCGACACCAGGGCCGGGGTTCGCCTCGAGCAGGAACAGGATCGACTTGCCGTTCTCGGCCGCCTGCTCGATGCCGAGCGGGGTGAGCACGCCGTGGTTGATGGCGTTGTTCAGGAAGAAGACCTTCGCCGGCTCGATCAGGATGCTGGTCAGCGGCAGCAGGTTCGTCTCCACGAGCCAGTTCACCGCGGTGCCCAGCACGCTCATCAGCCCGTTGATGAACCAGGCCAGCGGGTAGAAGCCGAGGATCGCCATCGCGAAGCCCCAGATGCCGGCCGAGAACATGTTGACGAGCATCTCGAACCCGGCGCGGACCTTGCCGTCCCAGAGCTTGTCCAGCATCTTCATGGTCCAGGCGGCCAGCGGGCCCATGATCATCGCGCCGATGAACATGTTGATCGTGCCGAGAGGGTCCTCACCCGCCGGCAGGGCGGCGTTGAACTGCGCGATGAGCAGGTCGGACCCGGCGATGACGCCGAAGGTCGCGATGGAGCCCACGACACCACCGCGCACGCCGTAGACCATGTGACCACCGGTGTAGGCGATGAGGATCGGCAGCAGGTAGTGGATGAACGGTCCGACGATCGTCGCGAGGTCCGCGTTCGGCGTCCACCCCACGTCGATGAAGAACGCGGTGAAGATGCCCCACGCGATGAGCGCGGGGATGTTGGGCATGATCATGCCGGACAGGAACGTGCCGAAGCGCTGCACTCCCACCCGTGCCTTGTTCCCGCCGGACGTGGCGGGGGTCGACGTCGTCGTCATCGGTCTGTCTCTTTCTGTGCGGTGGCGGCCGCGGCCGCGCGGGCCGCGTCTCGGGCGGATGCCGCATTCGGCGCGGCGAGGGCTGCCTCGGCGATGCGGCGTGCATCGTCGAGGGTGTACTGCAGGAGGATGGCGCGGACGTCGGCCAGCGCGCTCGGCGCCATCGACAGGCTCGTGGCTCCGAGACCCACCAGGACGACGGCCAGGAGCGGGTCGGCGGCGGCTTCGCCGCAGATCCCGACCGGTTTGCCGAGCTCCGCGCCGGCGCGTCCGGCGGTGTGGATCAGGGTGAGGACGGCGGGATGCCACGGATCCTGGAGTGCGGAGACGGAACCGAGCAGCCGGTCGGCGGCCATCGTGTACTGGGTCAGGTCGTTCGTGCCGATCGAGGCGAAATCCGCCTCGCGCAGCACCCGGTCCGCGAGCAGCGCGGCAGCGGGGACCTCGATCATGATGCCCGCCGTCTTGATCCCGTACTCGCGGGCGAGACCGACGAAGTAGCTCGTCTCCTCGACGGTGGCCACCATCGGCGCCATGACCCAGAGGTCTGCGCCCTCCCCGTCCGCCCGGACGTCCGCATCCGCGGCCGCCAGCGCGGTGAGCTGCTCACGGAGGATGTCCTCGTTGGCGCGGAGGGCGCGCAGGCCACGCAGACCCAGCGCGGGGTTCTCCTCGTGCGCGTCGTTCAGGAACGCGAGCGGCTTGTCCGCACCGGCGTCGAGCGCCCGGACGACGACCTTCTTGCCACGGAACTCCGACAGCAGCTGCCGGTAGGACTCCCGCTGCTGATCGACGGTGGGCGCGTTCGTGGAACTCAGGAAGAGGAACTCGGTGCGGAACAGCCCCACGCCCTCGGCGCCCTGCGTCACCGCATCCGCGGCGGCCTCCGGCTTGCCGAGGTTCGCCAGGAGCGGCACCGGGGTGCCGTCGGAGAGTGCGCCGGCGGTGATCGGGGCGGACGCGGCGTTCGCGCGGGTCTCCGCACGGTTGCGTGCGCGCTGCAACTCCTCCTCGGTGGGGGAGGTGATGATCTGTCCGGCCGCGGCGTCGACGATCACGGTCTCGCCCTCGGCGAGGTCGGCCGCCGCCGCGGCGCCCACCACCGCGACGATGCCCTTCTCGCGCGCCAGGATCGCGGTGTGCGACGTCGGTCCGCCCTCGCTCGTGATGAGGGCGAGCACCTGATCGAGGTCGAGCAGGGCCGTGTCGGCGGGGGCGAGGTCGGTGGCGACGAGGACGAACGGGTGCCCGGGGTCCGGCACGCCGGGCGCCGGGACGCCGCGGAGCCGGGCGATGACGCGCTGCGCCACATCGTCCAGGTCCGCCGCACGCTCACCGAGGTAGCCGCCCACCGCGACGAGGGTCTCCCGGAACGTGGCGAATGCCTCGTGCACCGCGCGCTCGGCGGTCGCCCCCGCGGAGATGCGGGTGTCCAGCTCGGACTCGAGGGACGGGTCCTCGGCGATCATGGCCTGCGCTTCGAGCACGTCGCGCGCGGACCCGCCGGCCTGCGCGCCGCGCTCCTCGAGCTCGCGGGCCACCGCGGAGACGGCTTCCCGCACCCGCGCCGTCTCGGCCTCCGCGCCGATCGTCGAGGGCTCGTCGTCGGGGGCAGGGAGGGGTTCCGCCATGCGGGCGACCGGACCCTGCGCGACGCCGAGACCGATGCCGACTCCGGGGATGGTGGTCATCGTGACATCACTCCGAATCGTGATCGGTGGAGAGGAGGTCGGCGAGGCGATCGAGGACGTCCTCCGCCCCCTCGCCCTCGACGGTGAGCGTGACGTAGTCGCCGTGGTCGATGCCGAGCGCGATGACCCCGAGGATGCTGGCGGCGTTCACGGGAGCGCCCGCGTCCTTCGCGATGGTGACCGGAACCCCGGCGTCCTTCGCTGCCTGGGCGAAGAGCTTCGCTGGGCGGGCGTGCAGTCCGTGGGACGATCCGATGCGCACGGTCCGTGTTGCAGCTGCCATGGTGAACCCTTTCGTTCAGGCCGGTCGGCCGTCGGGGGAGGAGACCGCATCGGTGACGAGACGCAGTGTGCGCGCCCCGTCGCGGTCGGAGAAGACATCGTCGGGGAGGACGATGACCGGGACGTCGTAGGCGGCGGCATCCGTGCGGATGCCGTCCAGGGCGTCGGTCAGATGGGGGCCGATCAGCACGAGCTGCGCCTCGCCGAGCCGTTGCGGCAGCGCGGAACGGCTCACCGCAGCGGCGTCGTGATCGAGTCCCGCCCGCGCGGCTGCGCGGCGGAGCCGCTGCGCCACGAAGGTGCTGGACGCGCCCGCACCGCACACCACAAGGATCCTCATCGACCCGCCTCCTTCTCTCCTATCCTGGAAAGAAGCTGTGAGAACAGCAACCAGACGTTCTTCCGCGGGGGCGGAAATCCCGTCCGGGAGGACGCCCCGGGGTGGTCGGGGGCGTGATGGAATGGGAACAGCCGGGCGGATCGAACGCGAGAGGCAGCCGTGACACGAGTGAAGCAGGACCGTGTTCTCGGGGTGCTCGTACGCGAGCGCGACTGGGTCACCGCCGCCGCCCTCGCCGATGTCGTCGGGGTGACGCCGCGCAGCATCCGCTCCTACATCACGGCGATCAACGCGCGCGCCGCGGGGGCGATCGAGTCCAGCCCCTTCGGCTACCGCGCCTCGCAGGAGGCGGCGACCGCCCTGCGGAAACCCTCGGAGACGGGCACGCCCCGGGACCGGCTGCACACCATCGTGCGGGCGCTCCTGTCCGGGCCGGCAGGCATAGACGTCTTCGAGACCGCGGACGCCCTCTTCGTGAGCGCCGCAACGCTCGAGGCGGATCTCGGCCGGGTCCGGGGTCTGCTCGGCGGCACCCAGCTCGCCCTGGAGCGCTCCGCCTCGCGGGCGCAGCTCGTGGGCACGGAGGTGGCGCAGCGGCGCCTGCTCAGTCGTCTCGCACACGACGAGATGGATGAGGGCGCGTTCGACCTCGCGGCGCTGCGCCGCACCCTCGGCGACGGTTCGGTGGGCCCACGCGCGTTCGGCCCGTTCAAGTCCGACTTCGTCGCGCGCTTGACCGGACTCGGCTACTTCGTCAACGAATTCGGGATCGCCGACGTCATCATGCACATCGCGATCGCCGCGGACCGGGTCGCCGCGGGACGTCCCCTCGGGGACGCGGGGGTCGTCACGACACCCGCTCAGCAGTCCATCGCGGAGATCATCGACGAGCTCGCCCGGCGCCACCTGGACATCAGGCTGGGGGCGGGCGATCTGGTGCACCTCGCGACGCTCGTGCTGACCCGCATCGTCGCACCGGGGACGAGCGAGTCGCGGGCTCCGCTCGACCCGGATGTCGAACTGGCGGTGCGGGAGATCGTGGAGGAGGCGGCATCGGAGTTCCTGGTCGACATCGTCGCCACGGAGTTCATCCAGCGGCTGGCCCTGCACGTGCAGAACCTGCGCCTGCGCGCCCGGGAGCAGGCCTGGTCTCGGAACCCCCTGACCCGCTCGCTCAAATCCACCTATCCGATGATCTTCGAGGTCGCCGTCTACATCGCCTCGCGCCTGCACGAACGCCTCGAGATCCCGCTGCTGGACGACGAGATCGCCTACATCGCGATGCACGTGGGCGGGCAGCTGGAGCGCAGCCGGCGCGCAGATCACCTGCTCACTGCGACGATCGTCTGCCCGGGCTACTACGAACTGCACGAACTGCTGCGCTCGAGCGTGGACCGCTCGCTCGGCCAGGCGATCGAGGTCGTCGAGGTGGAGACACGCGTCGACCCGGACTGGACGGCGATCGACACCGACCTGGTGCTGACGACCATCGACCCGGCGATCCCGGGGGACCGGTTCGTGCGCATCCAGCCTTTCCTCACCCCGGCGGACGTGGAGCGGGTGCAGATCGTGGCCGGGCGCATCCGGCGTGGCCGTCGGCTCGCGCGGCTGCGGGCGGAGCTCGAGCGCTACTTCGACGCCTCGGCGTTCATCCGTGGTTTCGACGGCGCGGGAGGCGAGGATGCGGTGATCCGCCGCCTCGGCGGCACGCTCGTCGAGCGCGGAGTGATCGACGCCGACTACCTGGATCGCGCGATCGAACGGGAGCGGCTGTCGTCGACGGCGTTCACCGACGCGCTCGCCGTGCCCCACGCCATCGGGATGACCGCGTCCCGCACGGCCATCGCGATCGGCATCTCGGAGCACCCGATCTCGTGGGGTGACGGCCGTGTGCAGGTGGTGGCGCTCGCCGCGTTCTCGGAGAGCGATCGAGAGGCGTTCCAGACGGTCTTCGAGCAGTTCGTCGAGGTCTTCAGCGAGCGCGAGAGCGTGCAGCGCATCGTCCGGCGGGGCACGGACTTCTCCGCGTTCCTCGACGAGCTGGTCGCGGTGATCGACGGCTGATCCGCCGCGATCCGCGGGGCCGGGTCAGCGCGGGAGCAGCCGGTGCTGCAGGGCCGTGCGCACGGCCGGCCACTCGATGTCGAGGACCGAGAAGACGACGGTGTCCCGCCGTGACCCGTCCGGCATGATCATGTGGCTGCGCAGCACGCCGTCCTGCTTCGCCCCGAGCCGGGCGATCGCTGCCCGCGACTGGTGGTTGTGCCAGTGGGTGCGCAGCTCCACGGCGCGGCATCCCAGTTCCTCGAAGGCACGCGTGAACAGCAGCAGCTTGGCGGCGGGGTTGATCCCTGTGCCCTGTGCCGCCCGTCCCAGCCACGTCGACCCGATCTCGAGCCGGAGGTTGGCCGGATCGAGGTTCAGGTAGGTGGTCATGCCGACCGCTCGGTCGGTGCGCGGGTCCACGACCGCCCAGGGAGCGAGGGTGCCCGCGCGCTGCCGAGCGAGCCTGGTCTCGATCTCGGCATCCATGGCGTCCGGAGCAGGGATGCGGGTGTACCAGGTGCGCCACAACTCGCCGTCGGTGACGGCGTCGGCCAGGGCGGGTCCGTGGTCGGGGGAGAGCGGTTCGAGCCGGACCCGGTCGTTCTCCAGGAGCCGGGTCGCCGCGAACGGGTTCGTCATGACAGTGCGTCGAGGAGCTCGCGAGCGCCGGCGGCGAGAGCGGCGAGCCGCTCCTGGGCGTCGGCGGCGGAGTCGCCGCGCACGTCGAGGTACAGCTTCAGCTTCGGCTCGGTGCCCGACGGGCGCACGATGAAGCGGCGCCCGTCCTCCAGCCAGATGCGCAGCACATCCCCGGCGGGGAGGTCGTCGAATCCGGCGATGAGGTCGTCGATGCCCGTCACGGCGGTCTCGCCGATCCGTGCCGGCGGGTCCGCGCGCAGGGCGGCCATGATTCCCGTGATGATCGAGACGTCCTCGACCCGCACCGAGATCTGGTCGCTCGCGAAGAAGCCGAAGGTCCGATCGAACTCGTCCAGCAGGTCGGCGAGGGTCCTGCCCTCTCCGCGCGCCTCACCGGCGAGGCCGAGGATCGCGATGGCTGCCGAGATGCCGTCCTTGTCCCGCACGGTCTCCGGGTTCACCAGGTACCCCAGTGCCTCCTCGAATCCGTAGACGAGGCCGGGTGCGCGGGCGATCCACTTGAAGCCGGTGAGCGTCGCCCGGAACCCGAGGCCGTAGTGGTGGGCCACGGCCTCCAGCCCGGGCGACGAGACGAGCGAGCAGGCGAGCGACGCGCCCTCGGGGCGGTCCGCGGCCGAGGCGGCCAGCCGTGCGGCACGCCATCCGAGGAGGAGCCCCGTCTGGTTGCCGGTGAGACGGCGCCAGCCCCCCTCGACGGAGGCGTCGGGGATCGCGACGGCGAGCCGGTCCGCGTCCGGGTCGTTCGCGATCACGAGTTCGGCGCCGACGTCGCGGGCGGTCGCGAAGGCGAGGTCCATCGCGCCGGGTTCTTCGGGGTTGGGGAACGCGACGGTGGGGAAGGTCCCGTCCGGATCGATCTGCTCGGCGACGGGCACGGGGGCCGGGTATCCGGCTTCCGCGACCGCCCGCAGGAAGGTCTCGGCGCCGACGCCGTGCATGGCCGTGTAGACCCAGTCCAGCCCGGTCGCACCCGCCGGTGCGGGGGCGACCGCGGCCGTCGCGGCGACGTAGGCGTCGACGAGCTCCTCGGGTGCGGTGCGGAACGCCAGGGAGCGGGGGATCTCGCTGACCGGGACGGATGCCGCGATCCGTGCGATGCGGTCGTGGATCTCCGCATCCGCGGGCGGGACGATCTGTGCGCCGTCGTCGTCACCGCCGAGGTACACCTTGTACCCGTTGTCGTCGGGCGGGTTGTGGCTGGCCGTGACCATGACCCCGGCGTCCGCACCGAGCGCGCGCACGGCGAAGGCGAGGACGGGAGTGGGTAGGAGCCGCGGCAGGAGGATCGCGTCGAGGTCGGCGCCCGCGAAGATCTCCGCGGAATCGCGGGCGAACACGTCCGAGTTGCGTCGCCCGTCGTATCCGACCACCACGACCGGGTTCCGGTCGGGCCCTGCAGCGGAGCGCAGGTACGCGGCGAGGCCGGCGGCGGCCTGCGCGACGAGCACGCGGTTCATGCGCATCGGACCCGCGCCGAGCTCGCCGCGCAGGCCCGCGGTGCCGAAGGCGAGCCGGCCGGCGAAACGGTCGGCGAGGTCGCGGGAGGCCGCGGCGTCACCGGATTCCGCCGCCGCGACGAGCGCCGCGAGCTCCTCACGGGTGTCCGGGTCGGGATCCTGGGCGAGCCAGTCCCTGGCCGCATCCAGCACGGCGGGGTCGTGCCCGCCGGGCGTGTTCACAGCGCGCCGATCACGCGGGCGAGCAGGGCGGAGATGACGGGCTCGGCCTCCCGGCCCGCCTCGATGACCTCGGCGTGGCTGAGCGGGGTGGTCTGGATGCCCGCGGCGAGGTTGGTGATCAGCGAGAACCCGAGGATCTCCATGCCCGCCTGCCGGGCGGCGATCGCCTCCAGCGCGGTCGACATGCCCACGATGTGGCCGCCGATCGCCTTCGCCATCCGCACCTCCGCCGGGGTCTCGTACTGCGGTCCGCGGAACTGGCAGTAGACGCCTTCCTCCAGCGAGGGATCGATCGTGTGCGCGAGGTTCCGCAGACGCGTCGAGTACAGGTCGGTGAGGTCGATGAAGGTGGCGCCCTCGAGCGGGGAGTCAGAGGTGAGGTTGATGTGGTCGCTGATGAGCACCGGCTGGCCCGGCTTCCAGTGCGGCTTGATCCCGCCCGCGCCGTTGGTCAGCACCATAGTCGTGGCCCCCGTCGCCGCTGCGGTGCGCACGCTGTGCACCACGCGGCGGACGCCGTGGTTCTCGTAGTAGTGGGTGCGAGCGCCGATGACGAGCACGTTCTTCCCGTTCGGCGTGCGGACGCTCCGGAGCGTCCCCACATGCCCCTCGAGGGCAGGCTTGCTGAATCCGGTCACCTCGTCTGCGGGGAGGGTGGCCGTGGTCTCGCCGATGAGCTCGGCGGCCTTCCCCCAGCCGCTGCCGAGGGTGAGGGCGATGTCGTGATGCCCGACACCCGTGAGCCGCGCGATATCGTCGGCAGCCCGGCGTGCGACCTCGAACGGATCGGCGGCCGGGTCGTCGAGGGGATTGCTGGTGGTTGCCATCCCCACAGCTTAGGAACCCGCGCGGCGCGGGGCCACTCGGCGGGCTCGTTTCGTTCCGTGCGTGCGCGCGGGTGAGAATGGGGGAATGTCCATGAGCTTCGAGAGTGCCCAGAGCGTCGCGATCATCGGCGGAGGGCCCGGCGGGTACGAGGCGGCGCTCGCCGCCGCGCAGCTGGGCGCCGAGGTGACCCTCGTCGAGCGTGCCGGTGTCGGCGGGTCCGCGGTGATGACCGATGTCGTGCCGTCGAAGACGCTCATCGCGACCGCGGACGCCGCTGTGGCGATCGCCGGTGCGGGGGACCTGGGGGTGCAGCTGTTCGCGAAGGGGGCGGACGGCAAGCCGCTGAAGCCCCAGATCGCGATCAACCTGGCGGCGGTGAACCGGCGACTGCTGGCCCTGGCCCGTCAGCAGTCCGACGACATGCGCGCGTCCCTGGTGGAGGCCGGCGTGCGACTGATCTCCGGCCACGGCCGCCTCGAGGGCCCCGGCGCCGTCGTGGTCTCCACCGGCCCCGGTGGGACGGACTTCGACCGCGTCGAGGCCGACACGCTCGTCGTCTCCGTCGGCGCCTCGCCGCGCCAGCTGCCGAGCGCCAAGCCGGACGGGGAGCGCATCCTCACCTGGACGCAGCTCTACGACATGAAAACCCTCCCGGAGCACCTCATCGTGGTGGGATCCGGCGTCACCGGAGCCGAGTTCGCCTCCGCGTACATGAACCTGGGCGCCAAGGTGACCCTCGTCTCCAGTCGTGACCAGGTCCTTCCGGGCGAGGATGCGGATGCGGCGGCGGTACTGGAGAAGGTGTTCCGCCGCGGCGGGATGACCCTCCTGTCCAAGGCCCGCGCGGACCGGGTGGAGAACACCGGTTCGGGCGTGCTGGTCACGCTCTCCGACGGCCGCACGATCGAGGGCAGCCACTGTCTGATGGCGGTCGGCTCCGTCCCCAACACCGCGGGGATCGGTCTCGAGGAGGCCGGTGTGGAGATGACCGAATCCGGCAACATCCGGGTCAACCGGGTCGCGCGCACCTCCGTGCCGAACATCTACGCGGCGGGGGACTGCACGAACTTCGTCCCGCTCGCCTCGGTCGCCTCCATGCAGGGTCGCACCGCGATCTTCCACGCCCTGGGTGATGTCGTCATCCCGTTGGAGGCGCGCCGGATCGCCGCGAACATCTTCACCGCGCCGGAGATCGCGACGGTGGGGTGGCAGGAGAAGGACATCGCGGCCGGTGCGGTCAACGGCGTGGTGCGGAAGCTCCCCCTCGCCGCCAATGCGCGCGCGAAGATGATGGGCATCAAGGACGGCTTCGTCAAGATCATCGCCCACCAGGGCAGCGGCACGGTGATGGGGGGCGTGATCGTGGGGCCGCGGGCCTCCGACATGATCTACCCGATCGCGATCGCCGTCGAGCGGCGACTGACGGTGGACCAGGTCTCCCGGGTGTTCACGGTGTACCCGTCGCTCTCCGGCAGCATCACCGACGCGATGCGTGCCATGCACGGGGTCGAGCGCGAGGCTGCCACCGGGAACTGAGCGGGACCGCCGCGCGGGGCGTGTCGTCCTCCGCGCGGCGCGATCCCCGCTAGGAGATCGTCAGCAGCTGGTGGCCGGCGGAGACGGTCGTTCCGGGCTCGCCGTTGATGGCTCCGATGACGCCGTCCTTGTGCGCCTGGATCGGCTGTTCCATCTTCATCGCCTCGAGGACGGCGACGAGGTCGCCCTTGACGACCTGCTGCCCGTCCTCGACGGAGATCTTCACGATCGTGGCCTGCATGGGCGCCTTGACCGCATCACCCGAGGCTCCCGAGGGCACCGAGGTCTGGTGCGAGCGCCGTGACGGGGGCACGACGGCCGGTCGGCCGGAGGACGCCGGCGGGGCAGCGATGCGATCGGGCAGGCTGACCTCCAGCCGCTTGCCACCGACCTCGACGACGACGGTGTGGCGGCTCTCCGCGGGTACCGGGTCGCCGAGCTCGCCGTCCCAGGGGGGCAGGTTTCCGGCGAACTCGGTCTCGATCCAGCGGGTGAAGACGCCGAAGGTGCCGTCCTCCGCGGTGAAGGCGGGGTCACGCACCACGGCACGGTGGAAGGGCAGCACGGTCGGGAGTCCGGCGACCTCGAACTCGTCGAGTGCACGCCGTGCACGTGCCAGCGCTTCGTCGCGGTCGCGACCGGTGACGATGATCTTCGCGAGCAGGGAGTCGAACGCGCCGGAGACCGAGTCGCCCGCGGTCACCCCGGAGTCGAGACGGATGCCGGGGCCGCCGAACGTCTTGAAGACGCTGATCGGGCCGGGCTGCGGCAGGAACCCGCGCCCCGGGTCCTCACCGTTGATGCGGAACTCGATCGAGTGCCCGGATGCGACCGGGTCGTCGTATCCGATCAGCTCGCCCTCCGCGATGCGGAACTGCTCGCCGACCAGGTCGATGCCGGTGACCTCCTCGGAGACCGGGTGCTCGACCTGCAGGCGGGTGTTGACCTCGAGGAAGGAGATGGTGCCGTCGGCGCCGATGAGGAACTCGCACGTGCCGGCGCCGATGTACCCCACTTCGCGCAGGATCGCCTTGGATGCCTCGTAGAGGGTGCGGTTCTGGTCCTCGGACAGGAAGGGCGCGGGGGCCTCTTCCACGAGCTTCTGGTGGCGGCGCTGCAGGGAGCAGTCGCGCGTGGAGACGACGACGACGTTGCCCGCGGCGTCCGCGAGGCACTGGGTCTCCACGTGGCGCGGCTTGTCGAGGTACTTCTCGACGAAGCACTCGCCGCGGCCGAAGGCGGTGATCGCCTCCCGCGTGGCCGACTCGAACATCTCCTCGATCTCGTCGAAGGTGCGTGCGACCTTCAGGCCACGGCCGCCGCCGCCGTAGGCGGCCTTGATCGCGATGGGCAGTCCGTGGATCTCGGCGAACGCGACGACCTCCTCGGGGCCCGCGACGGGACCCGGGGTTCCGGGGGCGAGCGGTGCGCCGACCTTCTCCGCCACGTGCCGGGCGGTCACCTTGTCTCCCAGCGCTTCGATCGCGTCGGGCGAGGGGCCGATCCAGACGAGACCGGCCGCGATGACGGCGCGCGCGAACTCCGCGTTCTCGGCGAGGAAACCGTAGCCCGGGTGCACCGCATCCGCACCGGAGCGGCGGGCGATGGAGAGGATCTTCTCGATCGAGAGGTAGCTGTCGGCGCTGGTGGCGCCGTCGAGCGAGTACGCCTCGTCGGCGAGGCGGGCGTGGAGGGCGTCGCGATCCTGGTCGGCATACACGGCCACGGAGGCCTTGCCGGAGTCGCGGGCGGCACGGATGATGCGGACGGCGATCTCGCCGCGGTTCGCGATGAGGACCTTGGCGATTCGAGGCATGGATGCCAGCCTAGCGAGCCCCGTGCGGGTGCTTTTGACCGAACGACACAAAGCCGCCGCGAAATCGTGGGTGGAATCCTACGAGCGGTTCCAGAGGCTCGGCCAGGCCACGTCGAGTTCGCCGCAGAGCCGCCGCAGCGTCGACAGCGACATCCCGACCACGGTGGAGGGGTCCCCGTCCACACGCGTGATGAACGGACCCCCCAGGCTGTCCACGGTGAACGCGCCGGCCACCAGGAGCGGTTCACCGGTGGCCACGTAGGCCTCGATCTCGGCGTCGGTCACATCGGCGGCGAAGGTCACCGCGGCCTGGGCTACCGCGTGGGCCTCGACGGGGTCGGTCCCGGGCGCCAGTCGCCAGACGCTGTGGCCGGAATGCAGGATGCCGGTGCGCCCCCGCATCCCGTGCCAGCGGGCGATCGCCGCCTCCGCGGTGTAGGGCTTGCCGAGGATCTCGCCGTCGAGCTCGAACATCGAATCGCCGCCGACGATGAGCCCGTCGAAGCCGGGTTCGTCGGCCGAGATGGCGGCGGCGACGGCCGCGGCCTTGCGGCGGGCGAGCAGCAGGACGTGCTCGTCGGGCGCCAGGGTCCTGCCCTCCGCGGCCTCCACTGCGGCGACGACCGCTTCCTCGTCGACGTCCGGCGACTGCGTCTCCGGCTCGACGCCCGCCTGCCGCAGCAGCATGAGTCGGGCGGGGGAGGTCGAGGCCAGCAGCATGCGCATGTCCCCACGCTAGCCCGGTCGGTCGGTCGGGCGGTCCCGGCCGGGTCCGTCGTGTGAAAGGCTCGAAGGATGGAAAACGGCGACGTCATCGAACTCGAGATCACCGATGTCGCACACGGCGGCGTGTTCGTCGGCAGGTACGGCGCTCCCGGCGAACGCGGCCGCGTCGTGTTCGTGCCGGACACGATCCCCGGCGAACGCGTGCGCGTGCAGCTCGTGGACACCCGCAAAGCGGCGTTCTGGCGGGGCGAGGTGCGAGAGGTGCTCGAGGCGTCGCCGCACCGGCGGCCGCACATCTGGGCCCAGGCGGACCTTTCCACCCCTGCGGACGAGCGGCCCGGAGGCGCCGACTTCGGGCACATCGAGCTCGCCCACCAGCGCGCTCTGAAGCTGCGGGTCGTCGAGGACGCCCTCGCCCGCATCGGCAAGCTCGACGTCCCTGCCACGATCGAGGCGCCGCTTCCGCTGCGTCGCGCGGACGGTTCGGTCGACGAGGAGAGCGAGGACGGTACCGGGTGGCGCACGCGGGTCAGCCTGCACGTCGACGACGCGGGGCGGATCGGCCCGTTCGGGGCGCGCAGCCACCGGGTCGTCCCGGTGACCGAGCTCCCGCTGGCCACCGCGGCGATCGCCGAGGCGGCAGCACGCCTCGACCACGGGCGCCCGGGGCGCATCGACCTGGTCCAGCCCGCGGACGGCCGCGTCCGTGTGCTTCCGCGCCCGGACGCGCGTCCGGCGCGACGCCATACTCCGGAGGTCGTCCGCGAGGTCGTCGGTTCGCGGGAGTTCCGTGTCGACGCGGGTGGTTTCTGGCAGGTGCACCGCCTCGCCGCGCACACCCTCACCGGCTTCGTCTCCGATGCGCTGCGCGACGTGCAGGCGGATGCGGACGGGTGGCACCTGGACCTCTACGGCGGAGTCGGCCTCCTGGCTGCGGCGATCGGCGACGTCGTCGGCGACGGCGTGCGTGTGACGACCGTCGAATCGGATGCGCGCGCGACCGAGCACGCCGGCGAGAACCTCGCCGGCTGGGTGGGCGCCCGCGCGGAGACCGCCCGGGTCGAGCGATGGGTCAGCGCCCTCGCCGCGGGAGCCGGAGCAGCAGAACGCGAACGACTGGCCCGCGGCGTCGTCGTGCTCGATCCGCCACGCGCGGGCGCCGGGCAGGCGACGGCGCGTGCGATCGTGGGGCTCGGGCCGAAGGCGATCGTCTACGTCGCCTGCGATCCGGTCGCGCTGGCACGTGATCTCGCGGTTTTCCGGGAGTCGGGTTACGCCGCGACCGCCGTGCGCGCCGTGGACCTGTTCCCCCATTCGCATCACATCGAGGCCGTCGTCGCGCTCACGCGGTGAGCGTGCGCCGGTAGCATGAGCGCATGACGCGTGTCGCTTTCGTCGACGACCACGAGTCGGTCCGACTCGGGGTGGAGGCGGCGTGTGCACGCACCGGGAACACCGAAGTGATCTTCTCCGGGTCGACGGTGACGGCGTACCTCGACTGGCGGCGCGGGGCGAACGCTGATCCGGCCGACGTGGTGGTCCTGGATCTCACGCTCGGCGACGGCACGACGGTCAGCGAGAACGTGTCGCGCCTGGTCGCGGAGGGGTCGGCCGTGATCATCTACAGCGTCGCCGACCGACCGGCCGCGGTCCGAGAAGCGCTCGTCGCCGGCGCGGCGGGAGTCATCAGCAAGTCCTCGCCCATCGAGGACGTCGTGGGCGCCATCGCCACCGTCGCCCGCGGCGAGGTGTTCAACACGGTCGAGTGGGCCAGCGCCATCGCCGGGGACCGGGCCTTCGCCGACGCGCAGCTGTCCACCCGCGAGCGCGAGGTGCTCAAGCTCTACGCGGCCGGGCTGCCGCTGAAGATCGTCGCGGACCGGCTCGGCATCGCGTTCTCCACCGCGAAGGAGAACATCACCCGCATCCGCGTCAAGTACGTGGAGGTGGGCCGTCCCGCGCCGACCAAGGTCGATCTGCTGCGGCGGGCCCTCGAGGACGGGTTGTTGTCTGAGTTCCCGGCCGGTGCGGACGGCGCCCGGCGGCAGCCGTGAGCCACCTGGCGGAACAGGCCGGAGGCCCCGGGATCGCGTCGTTCACCCGCGAGCGGGTGGAACGCGTCATGGCGGTGTCGGTCGCGATCGGCTTCCTCGCACTCGGCGCCCAGGCCTTCTTCGCGGCGCTCGGCTCGACGGACATGAACCCGGGCTGGGACATCGCCCTGCCACTGCTGGCCTTCGTACCCCTGCTGGTGATGGAGCTGTCGTTCTTCGTCGGGCGTGCGGTGAAGACCGGCGGCACCCTCTTCGTCGTCTGCTACATGCTCGTCCTCGTCCTCTGGCCGATCGCGACCGAGGGGTCGGACACCCCGGTCGCCTACCAACCCTGGACCTACTTCCTGGTGACGGTCGCGACCGTGGCCGCGGTGATCGTGATGCCCCGGCGCATCCACATCGTGCTCACGATCGCCATCCCGGTCCTGTACGGACTGGTCCGGATGGTGCAGCTCGGATTCGAGCCGGTGGCCTGGATCGCGGTGTCGCTCGACACCGTCTACTCGCTCATCCTCGGCGGAGTACTCGCGGTGCTCGCGTGGACCTTCCGCACGGCGGCCTCCACGATCGACGAGCGGCGTGAGCGGGCTGTGAGCTCTTACGCGCAGGCGGCGGCCGTCAGTGCCACCGAGCGCGAGCGCGTCGCCGTGGCCGCGCTCATGCACGACAGCGTGCTGGCGGCCCTGCTGGCCGCCGCGCGGGCCGAGAGCCCCCGGGAGCGCGACCTGGCCGTCTCCATGGCACGGGAGGCGCTCACGCGGCTGGCCAACACGGACCGCGACGTGGGAGAGGGGAGCGACGCACCCGTCACCGCGGACGCGATCGTCGCCGACATCCGCGCGCTCGTGCCGGCGCCCGGCGACGAGTCGATCCTGCGGGTGGACCTGCATCCGGACACGCCCGCCGTCCCCGGACGCGTGGCCCGTGCGCTCGTCCTCGCGACGGCACAGGCGGTCTCCAACGCCGTCGAGCACGCGGACGCCGCGGGACTGCAGGTGTCGGTCGACGGACGGCCCGCGCCGCACGGCGTCGCCATCCGCGTGCGGGACGCCGGCCCCGGATTCGACATCGACACCGTTCCGGACGACCGGCTCGGCATCCGCGCGTCGATCCTGGCCCGGGTCAGCGCATTCGGCGGCGAGGCCTCGGTGGACTCCGACGACTCCGGGACCCGGGTCACGATGATCTGGCGGCAGGGGGCGACGCAATGATCAGCATCCGCTTCGTGACGACGTTCCTGGGATTCGCGTTCACCGCCTTCCTCGTCGCCCGGGCCTCGTGGGTGACCGGCCCCGTGGAGGTCCCCGCGCTGCTGTGGGGGTCGATGATCCTCTATCTCCTGACGGCGTGGCTCTGCATCTTCTGGGGGATGCCGACCGGGCTGAAGGCACGGAGCAGCAGCGTGACGGTCGCGCGCGGGTCCGACCGGCTGCCGATGTGGGCGTGTCTCTTCGCCCTCGCGGTGTCGATGGTGCTCCCGCCCATGGTCACCATCGGGGTCGGGCCGGACGGGCTCACCGAGCAGTACGCGACCTGGTACATCGGTGGGCTCGGCGCGCTGATGACCATCCTCGTGATCCGGCGTCGTCCGTGGCCGGCGTGGAGCGGTACGGCGGTCCTGGCGGGGTGGTCGATGTTCCTGCTCGGGCCGCTGCCTGCCCTCGGCCTCGGCCTCGTCGGGTCGATCGTCTGGGTGACGGGCGCACAGTTCTTCACCAACGCCCTCGACGCCGCCGCCCGCGACACCGAACGGCTGGGCGACCTCCAGCGCACGGCGTCGGCGGTGCAGGCGGCCCAGGGCGGTCAGCAGCGCGAGCGCCGCATCCAGGTGCAGCGGGCGCTGGCGGTGGCGGGCCCTGTGCTGGCGCGCACCATCGCCAGCGGGGGCAGGCTGACCGAGGAGGAACGCACCGAGGCACGCATCGCGGAGGGGCGGCTGCGGGACGAACTCCGCGGGCCGCGTCTGCTGGATGCCGACGTCCGCGCGGCGCTCGATGCGGCACGTCGCCGCGGTGCGCTGGTCACCGTGCTGGACGAGGGCGGACTGGACGAGCTCGAGGAGTCCCAGCTGCACGAGATCCGCGTCCAGCTCGCCGAGACGCTGCGCAGTGCCCGGTCGGAGCGGCTCTACATCCGGACGTCATCGGACGACCGCGTCGCGGTGACGGTCGTCGGGCGGGCCTCGTCGACCCTCGGCCTGTCGGACGAGGACAGCGTCGACCTGTGGCGAGAGATAGAGCACCCCGGGCGCTGAGCGCGGATCCTCCGGGGCACCGGTGCGGCGGCGGAGCGCGCGGTTCCCGCCGCTGAGCGCGCCGCTGCGCAGGGTCCGAACGCGTCCGGAGAAGAGAGGGAGCGGGAGGCGGCGATACGCACGCCCCCCGCCCCAGGCAGACAGTTACCCGAAAACCGTCTGCGGGATCGTTCGCGGCCGGAAGCGTGGCTTCTGGCGGAACGACCGAACGCATGAATGCGTTCCAGCTCCTCAAGTATCCGTGCCGGGTGCAAACTCCGTCTGTAGGTACTTTGGGGGACACTTTCGGCGGGCTCAGCCGCCGAACCGGCCCCAGCCGATGTCGCGACGCAGGGGAGTGCGCATTCCGCGCCGGGAGAGCTCCCACGCGGACCGGCGATTCTCCTCGGCGCGGGCCTCCTCGGACTCCTGGGTGTACCCCGCGCTGACCACCGCGACGACGGCAGCGAGCTCGTCCGGGGAGGGGTTGCCCCGGCGCACCTCGACCCGCAGGCGCGTGTCTTCCGCGTCGCCGGTCACAGCGGGATGTTCCCGTGCTTCTTCGGCGGGAGGCTGGCGCGCTTCCCGCGCAGCGAGCGCAAGGCCTTGGCGATGGCCACGCGCGTCTGCGCCGGCTCGATGATGCCGTCGAGCTCGCCGCGCTCGGCGGCGAGGAACGGCGACGCGACGTTGTAGGTGTATTCGTTCGCGAGCTTCGTCCGCACGGCGGCGACGTCCTCGCCCGCCTGCTCGGCGCGCTTCAGCTCGCCGCGGTACAGGATGTTGACCGCGCCCTGTCCGCCCATCACGGCGATCTCGGCCGTGGGCCAGGCCAGGTTGACGTCCGCACCGAGCTGCTTGGAGCCCATCACGATGTAGGCGCCGCCGTAGGCCTTCCGCAGGATCACGGTCACCAGGGGAACGGTCGCCTCGGCGTAGGCGTAGAGGAGCTTGGCGCCGCGGCGGATCACGCCCGTCCACTCCTGGTCGGTGCCGGGAAGGTAGCCGGGGACGTCCACCAGGGTGACGATCGGGATGGAGAACGCGTCGCAGAACCGGACGAAGCGGCTGGCCTTCTCGCCGGCCTCGATGTTCAGTGTGCCCGCCATCTGCGAAGGCTGGTTCGCGATGATGCCGACCGAGCGGCCCTCCACGCGACCGAACCCGATCACGATGTTCGGCGCGAACAGGGGCTGCACCTCGAGGAACTCGCCGGAATCGACGATGTGCTCGATGACCTGGTGGATGTCGTACGGCTGGTTGGGCGAGTCGGGGATGACGGTGTTGAGGAACCGGTCCGCATCCGTCGTCTCGAACTCGAAGGCGCTCTCGTAGGCCGGGATCTCGGCCATGTTGTTGTCGGGGAGGAAGCCGAGCATCGTCCGCACGTAGTCGATCGCGTCATCCTCGTCCTCGGCGAGGTAGTGCGCCACGCCGGACCGGGTGTTGTGCGTGTAGGCGCCGCCGAGCTCCTCCATCCCGACGTCCTCGCCCGTGACGGTCTTGATCACGTCGGGGCCGGTGACGAACATCTGGCTGGTCTTGTCGACCATGACGACGAAGTCGGTGAGCGCGGGGGAGTACACCGCTCCGCCGGCGGCCGGACCCATGATGATGGAGATCTGCGGGATCACCCCGGATGCCTGCGTGTTCAGCCGGAAGATCTCGCCGTATTTGCCGAGGGCGACGACGCCCTCCTGGATGCGGGCGCCACCGGAGTCGAGGATGCCGATGCAGGGTATGCCGCCGCGGAGCGCGAACTCCATGATCTTGATGATCTTGTCGCCGGCGACCTCGCCCAGCGAGCCGCCGAAGGTGGAGAAGTCCTGCGAGTACACCGCGACGGTCCGGCCGTGGATGGTGCCGGTGCCGGTGACGACGGAGTCGCCGTAGGGACGTGACTTGTCCATGCCGAAGGCGGTCGTGCGGTGGCGCACGTACTCGTCCATCTCGACGAAGCTGCCGTGGTCCACGAGCAGCTCGATGCGCTCGCGGGCGGTGAGCTTGTGCTTGGCGTGCTGCTTCTCCTGGGCGATCCGCTCCGCGTCGAGCACCGCCTCCTGGTATCGCAGGCGCAGGTCGGCGATCTTGCCGGCCGTGGTCGAGATGTCAGGGGTGTCCGTCACGCGTTCCACCCTATCGGCGGGCCCGGCCTCGACCTTGGAGGGTCTGGACAGCGGTTCGCCGCATCCGCTGTGTGCGATCGCTCGTGCGAGCGCCCGGGGCGCGTCCCCGTCGTTCCTGCCTACGGTGCGTCCGTCCCCCCGGTCCGGCGGAGGGCATTCCCTCCGGCCGAGGGCAACGGTGACCGGCCGGTCCTCATCCCGGCGGAAAGCCCTCGTCTCACGGGAGCCGGGGCGGGTGGTGCAGCCCCTGCGCCACGGCGGCCAGGATCTCGCGCTCCACCCGCGGCCAGTCGTTGACGACCTCGTGGTAGTCGAAACGGAGCACGGTGTAGCCGCTCAGCCGCAGCCGTCGATCGTGCGCGATGTCCCGGCGGCGGTCGGACGCGCGATGGTGGGCGAACCCGTCGAACTGCAGCACGAGGCGGGTGCCGATCAGCCCGTCGACGCGGTGCCCGAGGATCCGCACCTGCTGCCGCATCCGCACGCCGGCTCGCGCGAGGCGGACGAGGCCGAGCGTCTCCAACCCGGAATCCGACAGATCGCCCACATCCGCGGCGAGGCGCCGGGCGTGGGGACCGCGCCACGGCACCGCCATGAGGTGCTCCCGGCTGACGAGGCCGATGCGAACGGCGGACTCCCACACGGCCAGCGCGTCTTCGTACCCGAGACAGTCCGCCACGGCGGCGAGTGCGTTCTCGAGACGGTCGATGAGGGAACGGGGATGGGGCGCCACCGTCTCCAACGACCGGTGCACGCGCGTCCCCTCGCAGCGACCGCTCGAGTGCGGCGGCAGCCGCACGTGCCCGGTGTCGTCGTGTCCGGGCCGCCAGACGCCCTGCAGACCCGTGGCCGTGACGCACGTGACACGCGCGCCGGCGGCCGCCGCGCTGCGGATGATCGCTGGCGCCTCCGGGGACACGATCCACTGCCGACGCAGGAGCGTGCACCCCTCGTCCGCGGTGGCCGAACGGATCCGTTCGGCCGACCACCCGAGGTCCAGGAGATCGGCCCGATGCAGGAACCCGAGCGGATGGAGCCGGGATCGGATGCTCATGTCCTCAGCATCCGGGGCGAGCTGTCTCGCGCAGACGTCTCCACAGGCGCCCGGCGGGTGAGCGGGGGTGGGGAGGAGGAGACACCCGCTTTTCCCGGCCGGACATGGTGCACCCGGCGGAGGACGATCGCCCGATGCGAGGGCTTCCTGCCGGAGAACCCCCTCCTCCCGGCGGATCCTCCTCTTCCCGGAGGTGGGGCCCTCCGCCCGGAGGTGGGGCCCTCCGCCCCGGAGGTGTGGTCTTCCGTATCCGGCGGGGGACCGTGACCACGGGCGGCGTCCCTGTCAAGGGAGCGGAAGGGCGCCGGCCACGGCATAAGGTGGGCGGCATGTCGATCCCCGCCGAGGGCTTCCCGCTCGCCGCCGCCGTCAGTCCCCGTCTCCAGGTCGTCGAGACGACCGATTCGACCAACGCGGACGTGGTGGCCGCGGTGACCGAGGACGAGGCGGGATGGCCGCACCTGTCGGCTCTGGTCACGACCGATCAGCGGCACGGCCGCGGCCGCCTCGACCGCACCTGGGTGGCGCCTCCCGGCACCGCGCTGGCCGTATCGGTCGTCGTCCGCGTGCCCGGTCTCCCCGTCGAGGCGCGCGGTTGGATCCCCCTCATGGCGGGTGCGGCGATGACGCGCGCGGTCGCCGCGCAGCTGTCCGGATCGCACGGGGTGGGGCTGAAGTGGCCCAACGACGTCCTCGCCGGCGGCGGGAAGATCTGCGGCATCCTCGCGGAGGTCGTGCCGAACCATCCGGACACCGTCGTGGTCGGTGCGGGTGTGAACACGCGGATGCCGCAGACCGAACTCCCGGTGTCGACCGCATCCTCGTTCGAGGTCATGGGCCGGACGGCGGATGAGGACCGCCTGCTGGCCGATTTCCTCTCCGCTCTCGACGAGCAGGTGCAGGCGCTGATCGCAGCGCGCGGCGACGCGTCGGCCGCCGGCGTGAAGGGCGGGATCGAGCGCCTGTGCGCGACGCTCGGTTCCGACGTGACGGTCTCGCTCCCCGACGGCACGCAGCTGGTGGGACGGGCGGAGCGCATCGACGAGTCCGGGCGCCTGGTGGTCCGGTCCCAGGGCGCCGAGGTCCCGGTGTCCGCCGGCGACGTCACGCACGTGCGCTGAGACGACCCCGCCGGATCGGAACCGCGGCCCCCTCGGGCGTGTGCGACGAGCCGACCCCGCCCCGACCCCGCACAATGGGAGCATGACCATGCCGACCGGACTCGGGCTGTCGCGGCCCCAGACGCCCGCGCCCGGCGTGCCCACGCCCGAGATGCGGGTGGTGCGCACCCGCGGCCACGCGCGGCGGTTGTTCTGGTCCGCGCTCGTGCTGATCGCGGTGGCCGGGATCGTCGGCTACGGGGTCGGGAACCTCCCGGAACCCTTCGAGGACTGGATGCTGTTCGCCGCCGCGGGCGCGGTGGTCCTGCTGCTGGTCGTGCTGCCGTTCCTGGTCTGGTGGTCGCACACGTACACGATCACCACCCGCCGCGTCATCGAACGCTCCGGTCTCCTCCGCCGCCGTGCACGCGAGCTCAGCCACGTGCGCGGGTATTCGATCACCGAGCGCCGCGGGCTGCTGCAGCGGATGTGGGGCACCGGCTCGCTGTTCCTCGCGGACGGGATCGATCAGCCGCTCGTGCTCCGGAACATCCCGCAGGTGGCGCTGGTGCACGAGGTGCTCGTGGACCAGGTGGAGGTCAACCAGATCCTCGCGCACCGGGATGCGCAGCCCCTGCCGCCGGCGCCGCCGCTGCCGAACGCATCCGCCTGAGCGGCCTTCGCTCGGAGCGGAACGCACGCCCCGGTGGGGGACAATGGCGAAGACGAAAGGGAGTCGGATGACCATGCGTGTCGGTGTCGTGGGCGGGGGGCAGCTGGCCCGGATGATGATCGCCCCGGCGGTGGAGCTGGGTCTGGAGATCCGGGTCCTCGCCGAGCAGGAGGGGATGTCCGCATCCCTCGCCGCCACCCAGGTCGGCGACTACCTCGACCTCGAGACCGTGCGGGCGTTCGCCCGCGACGTCGACGTGCTGACCTTCGACCACGAGCACGTGCCGCAGCCCGTCCTGCGCGCCCTCGTCGAGGACGGCGTCGCCGTGCACCCGGGGCCGGACGCGTTGCAGTTCGCCCAGGACAAGCTCGTGATGCGGGCTCGTCTCGCGGAACTCGGGATGCCGCAGCCGGACTGGGCCGCGGTGGCGTCGGCCGATGAGCTCCAGGCTTTCCTCGACGACCACGGCGGGCGTGCGGTCGTGAAGACGCCGCGCGGCGGGTACGACGGGAAGGGCGTGCGGGTCGTCTCGGCGGCGACCGAGGCCGAGGACTGGTTCACGGCGCTCGCCGAGGACGCCCGCGGTGGCGCACTGCTGGCGGAGGAACTCGTGGACTTCACGCGCGAACTCGCGCAGCAGGTCGCCCGTCGTCCCTCCGGACAGATCGTGGCCTATCCCGTCGTCGAGACGGTCCAGCGTGACGGGGTCTGCGCCGAGGTCGTGGCTCCGGCACCGCGCGCGACCGGGCGCCTCGCCGCGGAGGCGGAGCGCATCGGCCTCACGATCGCCGAGGGGCTCGGTGTCACGGGGATGCTGGCGGTGGAGTTGTTCGAGACGGCCGACGAGCGTCTCCTCGTGAACGAGCTGGCGATGCGCCCGCACAACAGCGGGCACTGGACGCAGGACGGTGCCGTGACCGGGCAGTTCGAGCAGCACCTGCGGGCGGTCCTCGACCTCCCCCTCGGGGATGCCCGGCCGCGTGAGGCGTGGTCGGTGATGATCAACGTGCTGGGCGGACCGGCGGACGGGTCCCTCGAGGACCGGTTCGCCGCGGCGATGGCGGACCATCCCCGGGCGAAGATCCACACCTACGGCAAGGCGCCGCGCCCCGGACGCAAGGTCGGCCACGTCACCGTCGTGGGCGACGATCTCGACGACGTCGCCTACGAGGCGCGTGCGGCGGCGGCACACTTCGCGGACTGAGCGGGGGATCCGGCTCGTGCGGCGGGGATTCCGGAGCGCGCCGTTGCGGGAAACTCGCAGCGCCGGGCAATAGCCTGTTCGGGTGACCCGGCCACTGCACTCTTCCGACGCGCCCCTGGTCGGCGTCGTCATGGGATCCGACTCCGATTGGCGCGTGATGAGCGCGGCATCCGAGGCACTGACCGAGTTCGGGGTGCCGCACGAGGTCGAGGTCGTCTCGGCGCACCGGACGCCCGAGAAGCTGCACCGTTACGGCACCGAGGCGCGTGGGCGGGGCATCAAGGTCATCATCGCCGGGGCAGGGGGCGCTGCGCACCTGCCGGGCATGCTGGCCTCGGTCACCGCGCTCCCCGTGATCGGCGTACCCGTGCCGCTCGCCACCCTCGACGGGCTCGACTCCCTTCTCAGCATCGTGCAGATGCCCGCCGGCATCCCCGTCGCCACGGTCTCGATCGGGGGCGCCAAGAACGCCGGGCTCCTGGCCGCCCGCATCCTGGGCGTCGCGGATGCGGCCCTCGCCGATCGCGTCGAGGCCTACGCGCGTGAGCTGGAAGAAGTCGTCGAGGAGAAGAACCGGCGGCTGAAGGACTCCCTGTGAGCGTGGCGAGCGCGCCGAGGATCGGACGGGGGAGCGCGCCGCAGTCCCTCGTCAACCCGTACCCGATCCGTTATCCGGACAGCTCCTCGCGAGACGTGATGACCCGCCGGGCGTGGTGGCTCGTGGTGCTGAACCTGTTGATCCCGGGCTCCGCCCAGGCGCTCGCAGGCAACCGTCGGCTCGGCCGGGTGGGTCTCGGTGCGACGCTGTTCCTGTGGGTGTGCCTCGTGTTCATCGGCATCGTGACCCTCGCCTCGCCGGCGGTACTGGTCGGCCTCGCGACGGGAGCGTGGATCCCGGAGTGGCTCAGCGCGCTGCGCGGCATTCCGCTGCTCGTCGCGCAGGGACTGATGATGGCCTACGCCCTGCTGTGGGCCATCCTCACCGTCGACACCCTGCGGCTCGTGCGGTTCGTGAAGGTCAAGCCGTGGGCGCGACTGGCGACCGGTGTGCTCGCCGTCGGCGCGATGGTCCTGTCCACCGGAGGCGCCGTGTACGCGGCGGGCGTCGCGGGTTCGGCGCGGGAATCCCTCGGCGCGATCTTCACCCAGACGGGCCCGGCCATCGAACCGGTCGACGGGTACTACAACATCCTGCTCCTCGGTGCGGACAGCGGCGAAGGACGCGACTCCATGCGGTTCGACAGCATCTCGGTGGTGTCGGTCAACGCGGACAGCGGTGCGGTGACGATCTTCGGTATCCCGCGGGACATGCCCGGCTTCCCCTTCGCGCCCGGCCCCCTGCAGGACAAGTACCCGAACGGTCATGAGAGCCACACCAGCCCCACGTGCGGCTGGGGGAGCGGCATCAACCAGCTGCGCACCGAGGTCGAGGTGTGCGGTGACGGGAACGCGCTCTACCCGGATGCGGTGGAGAACGGGTCCGAACCCGGCATCGAGGCGACCAAGGACGCGGCGGAGGGCATCCTCGGCATCCAGATCCCGTACTACGCGTTCATCGACATGTACGGGTTCGCGGCGCTCATCGACGCCCTGGGCGGTGTGGACATCACGGTGAGCGAGCGGTTGCCCAAGGGCGGCGGACCGGCGTACGACGGACAGCCGGCCGAGGACTGGGCGATCGGATGGATCGAGGCGGGCGAGCAGCATATGGACGGCGACACCGCCCAGTGGTACGCCCGGTCGCGGTACACGACCAACGACTGGGATCGGATGACGCGCCAGCGGCAGTTGCAGGAGGCGATCCTCGCGCAGTTCACCCCGGCGAACGTGCTGACCCGTTTCCAGGAGGTCGCCGCGGCGGGCCAGCACCTCGTGCAGACCGATATCCCGCAGTCGATGCTCGGGTATTTCGTGGAACTCGCCATCAAGGCGAAGGAGCAGCCGATCACCACGATCGAGCTGACCCCGCTGAACGGCATCGACGACCGGGACCCGGACTACGCGTACATCCACGAGCTGGTGCAGCAGACGCTGTACCCGCCGCCTCCTGCGACGTCGGAACCCGCCGGCTGAGTCACGGATGCGGTGATGTGCGGCGCTCTTTCAGGGCGGACGCACAGCTGCTGGCTAGGCTCGTGGTGTGACGGTCTCTCTGCGTGTCGTGCTGGACCAGCTGGTCGACGTCGTCGATCCCGATGTGGCGGAGGCCGGTACCCAGATCGTCCGTGCCCTCGTCGCCACAGCGCCCCGGGGATGCGATGTCACCGTGATCGTGCCCTCGGACGCGGTCGAGGCCGCGGCCGGTGTCGCCGACGTGTCGAGCGTGACCAGGGCGCCGTTCTCCCGGTCCCGGCTGGCGGGATCCTGGCAGCTGGGGGTGACCCCCGGCATCGGCGGCGGTCTGATCCACTCGCCGTCCCTGATGGCGCCCCTGGTGCGGCACGATCGGGTCAACGAGAACGACCAGACGGTCGTCACGTTGTGGGACCTGTGCGCGTGGGAGTCGCCGGAGCAGTTCTCGCGGGGGACCGTCGCGTGGAACCGGGCGATGCTCAAGCGAGCCGAGAGGCATGCGGATGCGGTGGTCGTGCCGGCCCACGCGATGATCGCCGGTCTCTCCGAGGCGGCCCCGAAGCTCCGCGGGCGGGTCAGGGTGATCTCCGGTGCGGCGCCGATCGGATTCTCCGTGCCCGCTGATGCCGTGGGGAGGCGACGTGACCTGGGCGTGCCCGACGAACTCATCGTGATCTCCGGCGCACGATGCGACGACGAGGCGCTGTCCGCCGGACTCGCCGCCGTGTCCGCGCTGAACGAGGAATACGCGGTCGTCGTGCTGGACGTGCCGGAGGGGCAGGAGCCGAAGGTCCAGGACCTCGCGGCCGCGGCGGGTCTCCGGGCGGAGATCGTGCATCCGCGGGCCGCGCTGCCGGCAGCCGATCGCGCAGCCGTACTCGATGCCGCCGTCGCGCTCGTGGCCCCGTCGTCGCTGACCGCCTTCCCGTGGCGGGTCGTCGAAGCGCTGACGCTCGGCCGGCCGGTGGTCGCCGCTGACTCCGCCGTGCACCAGGAGATCCTGCTCGACGGCGGGCTCGCCGTCCCTCCGGCAGGACTCGGGGAGGCGCTGGCGCAGACCCTGGCGTCCGACGATGCGCGCAACCGCGCGCATGTGCGTGCCATGGACCGCGGGCGGGCGTTCTCCTGGCGGGACCACGCAGACCGGGTGTGGGCGCTGCACGCCGAACTCTAGGAGGTTCGGCGGCGCTCCCCGGTCTCGATCTCGATCTGCACGCGGATGGCGTCGAGGATGCGTTCGGCCGCACCCGGTGCCCCGAAGAGCTCGCGCACGTTCTGCTCCTGCACATGGGCGAGCGGATCCGGTCCGACCAGAAGCGCCGATGCTTCCACCCGAGCGTGTGCGACGTCGGGGACAGCGTGGACGCCCCGGACGAGTCGCTCGCCGATCGGATTGAACGCGATGTGCTCCGCCCGCTCCAGGAACACCACGGGTGTCCCGGTGACCTGCGCCTCCGTCATCATGCTCGGCCCGTCGGTGACGAGGACATCGGTCGCCTTCAGGAGCGGCGCGTAGGCGGCGTCCGTCGTCGCAACGGTGTTCGGCAGCGCGTCCCACCGCGCACGCCAGGCTTCGTATCCGGCGAAGGAGAGCGCGCTCTCAGGTCGATGCAGCGTACCGAGGAGCAGAGGGTGGTGGGTGAACACGAAGTCGATGTCCGGCGCCTGTGCGGCCCACGCCAGCATGTCCTCGCAGACGTCAGGGAACGTGCCGAAGTCGTTCCATCCACTCAGGATCGAGTGGTGCGCCGACCAGAGGATCCGGCGACGGCGTTCGCCGTGCGCCGACTCCATCGGCCAGCGGGGCTCGGTGCGCCGCAGGGCGTCCGCCTTGGGGTGTCCGAGGGCGCGGAACTGCAGTCCGTGCAGCAACGATTCCTCGCGAGCGACGGCGAGGGCGAGATCGTTCGCGACGAACACCATCCAGGCCTGACGGTGGAGGGTCATGTCCACCGCGCTGTTCACGGGCGGGTCGCCCCACGGAACGTTGTGCGTCGGGTTCATGGTCTCGTAGGGGATGAGGCACAACCTGACCCCACCGAGTGCGGCCGGGGAGAAGGCGGTGTCGACGTCCGCGTCCCACTGGCCCTGCCTGAAGACCAGGTCCGGGTCGAGGGCGTCGATCATGGCCGGTGCGACCGACGCGTCGTCGCTGCGCAGCCGCAGATGCGGCACATCCGCCGCGGTGAGGAAATCGTGCACCGCTGTTTCCCCGCTGGCGATACCGGGCCCGGCGAAGAAATGGGGGATGGATACGACGACGGGTTCGAAATCCGGTGAGTCGCGCATGAGTTGCACGAGTTCTCCGTACGAGTCCCAGGCGGCGGGGTTGTGGATGAGGAAGACGGCGCGGGTCGGATAGCGTCGCAGGCCGGTGTGGCGGGCGGCGATCTGTGCCGCCCGCCTCGAGAGGGTGGTGTCCTGGCCGATGGTGTCCAGGCGTTCCGCGAGGGCTGCCATCTCGCTGCGCAGTTCTGCGGTGCGCTCGAGGAGAAGCCCGAGACCGTCCACTCTTTCGGCGATGACCGCGACTTCCCGCGACATGACTTCGACGCGATCGCCGAGTTCGCGGTATCGGGAGATGGCGTTCCGCACGCGCTGAACGGGACCGAAGGATACCATCCGTCGACTATATCGATTCTGTCGATGGCCCTGTCCGACGGGCGACGATGACGTCAGCGGCGCATCAGGGCCACGGCCTCGTCACTCGCGCCGTCGAACGCGACCTTGCCGTCACGGAGCAGGATTCCGCGGCTGCAGAGCTTGGAGACCATGTCCAGATCGTGGGACACGACCACGAGCGTCTTCCCGGCGTCATGGAGCTCGCGGATGCGAGCGAGGCATTTCTTCTGGAAGGGCTCGTCACCGACGGAGAGGATCTCGTCGATCAGCAGGATGTCGACCTCTGTGTGGATCGCCACGGAAAAGGCGAGGCGAAGGAACATCCCGGAGGAGTAGTGCTTGACCTCCGTGTCGATGAACTTCTCGATCTCGCTGAAAGCGACGATGTCGTCGTAGCGCGCCTCGGTCTCTGCCTTGCTCATCCCGAGGATGGCGGCGTTCAGGAAGATGTTCTCCCGCCCGGAGAGATCGGGGTGGAAGCCGGCTCCGACCTCGATGAGTCCGGCGACACGTCCACGGGTGAGGACGGTTCCCCGGTCGGGCTGGAGGACGCCCGAGAGGAGTTTGAGGGTGGTCGACTTGCCTGAGCCGTTGTACCCGAGGAGCGCCACGGACTCTCCTTCGCCGATGCCGAAGGAGATCCCGTCAAGGGCATGGAAGTCGGTGGTGAGTGGTTTCCGTCGCACAGCGGCGACGAACGTCTCCTTGATGGAGTGGGTGTGTCGCAGCTTGAAATCCTTGTGGACGTCCTCCACCAGGATTCGGGGAGTGCTGTGCACGGGGTCAGAGGTCTTGTGCAAAACGACCCTCCAATTTGCGGAAGACGGCCTGTCCGACGACGAGGAGGACCAAAGAAGTGCCCAGGGCGATGGCGGAGTACGTCCAGAGACCCGGCAGGACCTCGCCGTCGACGGGGCTCAGCGGGAACCACACGCCGTAATGGAAGAGTTCCACCGCGGGTGTGAGGGGGTTCAGCCGGTAGAGCACGAACAGCCATTCCGGCACGCTGTTCGCCACCATCTGCCACTGGTACATGACCGGGGACGCCCACACGGCGCACATGACGATGATTTCCACGAAGCTCTGCGCGTCGCGGAAGGTGACGTTGATCGCGCCGAAGAGCAGTCCCAAGCCCGTTGCGAGCACGGAGATGATGAAGAGCGCCAAACCGATCGCGGCGATGTGCAGGAAGGTGGGAGACCATCCGAAGAAGAGCGTGATCACGAGCACCACGATGATCTGAGGGATGGTGTTGACCGCGGCGATCAACATGCTCGAAACCGGGAACATCTCACGCGGAAGGTAGATCTTCTTGATGAGCGCAGCGTTGTCCACGAGCGATCGCGTTCCGTTGGAGAACGCCTCGTTGAAGAACGTGACGATGGTGATCCCCGCGAGCAGGTAGATCGGGAAGAACTCGACACGCTCATTCATCCCGAGGAAGTAGCCGATGGCCACGTAGAACACGGCGAACTGCACGAGCGGCTTCACATAGGACCACAGCCAGCCGAGGACCGATCCGCGATAGCGGATCTGGACTTCCTTGCGCACGATCAGCGAGAGCAGATACCGGCGGCGGAAGACATCCAGCAGGCCGACGTTGCGCCCGGGCGCTTCCAGCACCGCGGTGTCCCTGGTGTTCAGGCGCATAGCATTCCTCCGGGCATCGGCCATGCCCGGTCAGGGCGGTCCAATTCTAGGTGCTTGAGGCCGAGGGCAGTGCGTCCCACGACCAGAGCGAGGTGTCGACGGGCGCGGGGTCTATCGGGCGATCCCGGCGGCGGGGGCCACCCGCTCTGCTTGCGGGTTGAACCTGATCGCGGCGAGCAGCCGTCCGGTGATCCGCCGTCGCAGTCGCCACGGTACGCGGCCCCGGTGCATGAGGATCTCGGTGCGGGCGAAGAACCGCAGGTACGACAGAAGCGACTCGTGGTGCAGATGGTATGACGCCTCGTTCCGGGCACCGTACGCGAACTTCCAGATGTTCTGATCGTCGATCTTCGAGAAGTCCCCTGAGACGTTCGTGGGGGTGTCGTGGATCACTTTGCTGTCGAGGATGCACACGCCGGGGCCGATCCCGGCGCCGGCCATCCTCGCGTATGCCGCGTCGTCGAACCAGATGAAGTACTCGCGCAGGGGGAGGCCGATCCGTTCGACGGTCTCCCGGGTGTAGAGGGCCGAGACGAAGGAACAGGTCTGGACGAAGACCGCCCGGTGCCCCTGCGCCCAGAGGCCTGCCCACTTCCAATCGGGGGCCGCGATGTTCATCTCGGCGAGCACGTTGTGGTCGAAATACACGAGCGAACAGGCGAAGGGTACGCCGCCGGGGGTCGCCTCCATCGCGGCGGCATGCCCCGAGACGAGCTGTTCGAGTGCGTCCGCTTCCGGATAGCAGTCGTCGTCCATCAGCCAGAACAGGTCCGCACCGAGCTCATAGGCGCGCTTCATCCCTGTGGCGAACCCGCCTGCCCCGCCGGTGTTCTCTTCGAGGCGGGTGAGGTCGAGTGTCGCGTCGTTGATGGTCTCCGCAGCGAGGAACTCCTTCGTCCCGTCGGTGGATGCGTTGTCGACCACGACGATCCACTCCGGCGGCGTGGTCTGGGCTCGTAGACGCTCGAGCACGGTCTTGAGTTTCTCGAGGCGGTTGTAGGTCACGACGACCGCGGCTACGCGCTGGGACAAGCTGGAGCCCTTTCTGGGTGGGGATGGCGGACGGTGTTCAGCGGCGGCGGCGGCGGCGGCCGAGCCGGAGCTTGCCGGCCATTCGCGCCAGCGCGCGGCGTGCGGTCTGCTGGACGGAGTAATAGCGGGCGGTCTCCTCGATGTACTTGGAGAGGTAGAGCAGCCCGCCGATGCCGTTCCGGTCGATGTATTCCTGGAGCGCCTTGTCCCGGACCATGCGGTCGAACTGCATGTGGTCGAGGCTCTCGCCGAAGACGCTGTTCGAGGTCGACCCGGTGGCGTGCGGGCGCTGATGCCAGAAGGCGAGGGGGGTCTCTCCGACGAAAAGCACGCGGCCGTGGCGTACGAGACGCAGGTTGAACTCCCAGTCGCCCACGGCGCGGAGGGCGGGGTCGTACCAGCCGATCTCGTCGTACACGCGCCGTCTTACGAGCAGAGATATGGGCACGACGCGGTTGGTCTGCAGCAGATCGTAGATGGTGACCATCTCGCCCGGCGGAACGAAGGGCGTGCGCCCGAGTTCGACCTCGCGGTCTCCATCGAGGCGTTCGTAGACGATTTCGGTACGCGCTGCGGCCGCTACGGCTTCCTGGTCAGCGTCGAGCGCCTGGACCATACGCTCCAGGAAATCCGCGGCCCAGGTGTCATCGTCATCGTGCACCACGACGAATTCACCCGTGGCTGCCTGGGCGCCGAGGTTCGCCGCGGCTTCCATGGAGCCGGTCCCACCTTCGACGTGGATGACGTCGATGCGTCCCCGGAACGCCTCCTGCCGTTGGGCGACGAGTTCGTCCACCGGCATCCGGGCGCCGCCGTCGTTCACGACGATGAGGCGCCAGTCGGGTAACGTCTGGGCGAGGACGTCGTCGAGTGCACGCCGGAGCAACTGCGCCCGGTTTCGCGTGCGCATCACAATGCTCACTCGTTCGGAATACTCGGACACTCGATCCAACCTCAGGTGGGGATATCAGAACGCCCGCCGCAGCGGAGCATGGACATCCACTCTATCCGCTCCCCTGGGATCAACCTGATAGACCCTGTGTGCGCCGGTAGGCCTCCCGGGCGGGCGTCCAGCCCACCCCCGGTAGACTCTCCCGTCGATCGTCGTCCGCGCCCCGACGATCGCAGGGAGACGACACGCATGACTTGGCTCGACCTCGGGGTCGCGATCGCCGCGACTGCAGCGATCATCCTGATTCCCGGGCTGGGATTGGCGGCCCTGCTCGGGCTGCGCGGACTATGGGCCTGGGGGATGGCCGCCCCCTTCGGCCTGACGGTCGTCGTTCTGGCGTCCCTCGTCGCGCCGATGCTGGCACTGCCGTGGGGGCTTCTCCCCGTCGTCGCCGTCTTCGTCGTCATCGGGGGAGGGATCGCAGCGAGCCGTGCGCTCACCGGCGGGTTCCGGCGCCGTCCACTACACCGATCGGCAGGCAGAGACTGGCCGACCATCGCGGCCCTGATCCTTGCGGCGGGCATTCTGATGGTCCAGCTCGGTCAGGTCATCCAGGCGCCCGGCAACATCTCGCAGACGTTCGACAACATCTTCCACCTGAACGGCATCCGTTACGCGCTGGACACCGCCAACGCCTCTCCTCTGCACCTCGGGTCGATGACCTCCGAGAGCGGGGGCGTCTGGTTCTATCCGTCTGCGTGGCATGCGGTCGCATCGCTCGTGGTGCAGATCACGGGTGTCGACATCGCGGTGGCCTCGAACGGCCTCGTGTTCTTCTCGGCCTGCCTCCTGTGGCCCGCGGGCACGGTTCTCCTCACCCGTACTCTCTTCGGCAGTGGGACGGCGCTGATGCTGTCGGCGGGGGTGTTCGCCGCGGCGCTTCCCGCCATGCCGCTCCTCCCGCTGGACTACGGCGTCCTGTACCCGTTCGCGCTGGGCCTGTCTGTTGTTCCTGCGGCGCTGGCGGCCGTTCTCGCGCTCCTTCGCATCGGCGTGGTCTCCGTGCCTCGGGGCGTCACCTGGATATGGGTGATCGCCGTGCTGGGCTCGCTTCCGGCCCTGGCCATCGCCCACCCGGGCGCCTTCATGGCGTGGCTGGTGCTCGCCTCGATCGCCGTGCTCATCGGATTCGTCATGTACCTCCGCTCGGCACCGCGCAAGCGTCCGCTCATCCTCGCGTCGGGCGGCTTCCTCGCTTACGTGGGGGCCGCGCTCCTCGCATGGCGGGTGCTGAAGCCCCCGGTGGACGCTCGCACCTGGCCGCCCACGCTCACCCTGGGACAGGGCGTGGGGGAAGCGATGACGCTCTCGTACTGGGGTGGTGCGATCCCGGTGATCGCGGTGGCGGCGCTCGTCGCCGGGCTGGTGGTGTGCGTCCGTCGTCGAACGACGGCCGACGTGTGGGCCATCACGGCGTTCGCATCGACGTCGCTCCTGTACATCGCAGCAGTCTCCCTGCCCTGGCCGACTCTGCGCGATCTGCTCACCGCATCCTGGTACAACAACGCCCCGCGCCTGGCGGCCATCGTCCCGATCGTGGTCGTGCCGCTCGCAGCCCTCGGCGCGGCGGCGGTGTGGTCGCGGGTGCGGGTGCGGATCGATCGTGCCGTGAAGGCCGGCGACGCACGCGGCCGGGTCCGGCGATCGATCGGGGTGGGCCTGCTCGTCCTCCTGGTTGCCGGCACACAGATGGGAGCCGTCGCTCAGGCCGTCGAGAAGGCAGCGGCCGGGTACGCTCTGACCGCGGATTCGGCTCTCGTCTCCGAGGACGAGATGGCGCTGCTTCGTCGGCTGCCGGACGAGGTCCCGGAAGACGCCGTCATCGCGGGAAGCCCGTGGACCGGGGCCGGTCTCGCCTACGCGCTCAGCGGACGGCAGGTCTTGATGCCGCACACGCTCATGGACATCGACGAGGAGACAGCCCTGATCAACGATCGACTGGACGAGGCCACGACGGCACCGGAGGTGTGCACGGCGGTCCAGGTCAAGGACGTGGAGTACGTGCTCGACTTCGGATCCCGCGAGGTGCACGGTGCGGAGCACCCCTATCCGGGGTTCGATGATCTCGCCGCCTCCGGCGCGGTGGAAGTGGTCGACTCCGAAGGAGCCGCCGTGCTCTACCGGGTCATCGCGTGCGGAGCCGACCGATGACGCGCGTGGACGTGGTGGTCCCGTTCTGGGGCGATCCCGAGCTGCTGTACCTGACGGTGGACTCGGTGCGCGCGCAGTCACGGGGAGACTGGCGCTTGACCGTGATCGACGACTGCTACCCGGACGAGGGTGTGGCAGCGCATTTCGCGACCATCGATGACGAGCGGATCCACTACGTCCGCAACGCCCGGAACCTCGGCATCACGGAGAACTACCGGGAGGCGATCCGCCGGACCGAGTCCGACTACCTCACGATCCTGGGGTGCGACGATCTCCTCCACCCGAACTATCTCGACGTCATCCATGCGACCATCGCGGCCACGCCGGAGGTGGATGTCATCCAGCCGGGCGTCCAGGTCATCGACGGGGACGGACGCCCGATCCTGCCCTTGGTGGACAGGGTGAAGCAGCGCCTGCTCGCGCCACGGGGCCCGGGGATCACCACGCTTCGCGGCGAGCAGATGGCCACGTCGCTCATCCGCGGGGATTGGCTCTACTGGCCGTCCTTGACCTTCCGCACCGAGACGCTCAAGCGGATCGACTTCCGGGAAGGGCTGCCCATCATCCAGGACCTCGCGCTCCTGATGGACGTCGCCTTCGAAGGGGGATCGCTGGCGTACAACCCCGAGATCGCCTTCTCCTACCGCCGACACGGGGGGAGCGCGTCCCAGAAAACACTGCTGGACGGTCGGCGTTTCCGGGACGAGCGCACCTACTATGCGCAGGCGCGCGAACTCGCGTGGCGTCAGGGGTGGCGTCGGACCGCACGGGTGGCGCGTCGCCGATCCATGTCGCGCCTGCACGCGGTCACCGAGCTCCCGGGGGTCATCCGGCACGGAAGCCGCGCGGGCATAGAATCGACGTTGGCGCACATCTTCGCCCTGTAGCCCCGCATACGGGTTGCCATTCGATCCAGGAGCCACTCGCCATGTCCGATCACGTGCTCATCACCGGCGGTGCCGGATTCATCGGCACGCGTCTTGCCCGACGGTTCGTCGAGGCGGGCCACACCGTCACCGTGCTCGACGCGCTCATCCCGCAGGTGCACGGAGCGCACCCGGAGACCACCTCTCCTCTCCTGCGCTCGCTGGACGGTGTCGCCACGGTGGTGAAGGGGTCCGTCACATCGACGGACGACCTGCGGACCGCGCTGGCGGACGCCAACATCGTCGTGCACCTGGCAGCCGAGACGGGAACGGGCCAGTCGATGTACGAGATCGACCGCTACACCCACACGAACGTCGGCGGTACCGCGAAACTGCTGGACCTCCTCGCCAACGAACCGCACTCCGTGCGCCGGGTCGTGGTCGCATCCTCCCGTTCCATCTACGGCGAGGGGGCATACCGGAAACCCGACGGGACGGTGGTGTATCCGTCGCACCGGACGGACGCCGATATGGCAGCCGGCGATTTCGACGTCCACATGCCGGAGGAACGCAACCTCACCCTCATCCCCACCGACGAGAGCGCGACGCTGCATCCTTCTTCCGTGTACGGGATCACGAAGCAGATGCAGGAGGCGCTCGTCATGACCGTGGCGCCCACCCTCGGTATCGAGCCGGTATCGATGCGCTACCAGAACGTGTACGGCCCCGGACAGTCGTTGAAGAACCCGTACACCGGCATCCTGTCCATCTTCTCCACCCTCATCCGGCAGGGGAAGGAGATCAACATCTTCGAGGACGGCCTCGAGAGCCGTGACTTCGTCTTCATCGACGATGTCGTCGAAGCCACCTTCCTCGGCGCGACCCACCCGGATGCAGCCGGACGGGTCTTCAACGTGGGCTCGGGGGTCGCGACGACGGTGAACGAAGTCGTGGCCGGCCTGTTCCAGGCATTCGGCACATCGGTACCCACCCGGATCTCGGGCAACTATCGTCTGGGCGACATCCGTCACAACGTGGCGGACACGACCCGGATGCGTCAGGTGCTGGGCTTCACGCCCTCGGTCTCGTTCGAGGACGGCCTCGCCCGGTTCGCGCAGTGGGTGCTGACCGAGCCCGTGGAGGGCGACAGCTACCAGCGCTCCCTGGACGAGATGTCCTCGCGGAACCTACTGAAGTGACGCTGCCGGCGCCGTTTCGCGGTACGCCTTACCCGTACCGCCACAACAGCCTGAACCTGTTCCGGCTCGTGCTGGCGGCTCTGGTGCTGTTCGCGCACGCCTGGTACATCGCCGGGCGGGGGGCGGGGCCATCGATCCAAGGCGAGAACCTCGGGGGGTGGGCGGTCGCGGGCTTCTTCGTGCTCAGCGGATTCCTCATCACGCGCAGCCGGTTGCGCACGTCGCCCGGCGAATACCTGCTGCATCGCATCGCCCGCATCTATCCGGCTTTCGTCGTCGTGCTGCTGGTGACGGCCTTCGTCTTCGCGCCGGCGGCGCTCCTGATCGAACAGGGCTCCCTCGACGGTTTCCTGAGCACCCCGGTCACCCCGCTCCAGTACGTCTGGGGCAATCTCGCGCTGCACATCGACCACTACGACATCGGCACGACCCTGCAGAGCGTCCCCTACGCGGGCGCCTGGAACGGTTCGCTCTGGACGCTGTTCTACGAGTTCCTGTGTTACCTCCTGGTATGGGTCTTGGGGTTCCTCGCGCTCTTCCGCCGCTCGCCTGTGCTGGTGGGTATCGCCTTCGTCGCGAGCGTCGCGGTGTACGCCGGCATCGACGTCGCGCACAGGCTCGGACTGGACACCAGCTTCGATCTGCTGGCGCGGCTCGCCCCCTTCTTCCTCGGCGGCTCGCTGATCTACTTCATCGTGGAGCGGTGGGGTATCAACCGCATCCTCGGCCTGGTCGCCCTGCTGGTGACCGTGGCCATGATCTGGCTGATCCCCCGGTGGGGAGGCCAGGCGGCCGCGCCTTTCCTGGCATACGGACTGCTGTCGTTGTCGACGTGGATACCCCAGCCGGCGTGGGTCGCGCGCAATGACGTCTCCTACGGGTTCTACATCTACGCCTGGCCCGTGCAACAGCTGACTGTGCTGATCGGTGGCGCGGAGATGAGCATGTGGGTGTACATCCCCGTGACCGTCGTCGTCACGTTCGCCCTCGCCTGGCTGAGCTGGGTGGCGGTCGAACGCCCCGCCATGCGTCTGGTCCGCCCCCAGAGCGCAGGCGCCCTGAGCGCATCCGTGACGCCTCCGGACCCTGTCGGTCCACCGAGCGGAATGAAGGCCGCCTAGTTCAGGACACCCGGTCGCGCCGCCGGAGCGCCTCCCGCCACAGCCGGACCAGCATCCAGCGCGAGGCCAGTGCACGACGCACTCCGCGCGGCCGCGACGATGATGCGTTGGTGTCGTGGATCCGACGGCGAACGGTCGTCTCCTCGACATGGCGCATCCGCCCCGTGACGTTACCCACGGTCGCGATCCACAGGTCGTGCGACTCGGTGAGGTAATCCGGGAAGGGCAGGATCGCGGCGAGGAGATCCCGTCGGATCGCCATCGCGCATCCGAAATAGGGCGCCATGCCCGCGAGGATCCGCACCTCGTTGCGAAGGCGGTGGTCGGAGGTCGCGTCGCGGAGCCGCCATGCCCGTCCGCTCAGCGGCGACGGAAGCGGCGAGTCCGAACCCAGCAGGGAGAGATTCGACGCGGCGATTCCGTCGCGCCGCGCAGCCTCTGCCAAGATGTCGCGGCGGCCGGGGACCCATTCGTCGTCCTGATCGGCCAGGAGAAGGACATCACCCGCGGCCGCCCGGATCGCCGCCTCGAACGTGCGCACGTAGCCGCGGTTCTCCTCCTGCCGGATCAGCCGGATGCGGGGGTCGCCGATGCGTTCCACGATCTCCGCCGTCTCGTCGGTGCTGGCGTCGTCGACCACGACGACGTCGTCACCGGATGCGAGGTCGTCCAGGATCGAACGCAATTGGTGCTCCACGTACGCGGACCCGTTGTACGTCGCCATGCAGACGGTGACGGTGACACGCTCGCTCACTCGGCCTCGACCCTTCGATGCGAATATTCCGTCCGCATCAGCCCGTACAATTGCTTCCGATGCGGTCGCTCATGCTCAGGCTCGCGGGGTTCACGGGAGCGCCGATCCTTTCGGCTCTCGCCCCGTTCATCATACTTCCCGTCATCTCGCGGGTCGTGGGTGTCGACGGGTGGGCGAACTTCTCTGCGGGGCAGTCCATCGGCCTGCTCGGCATGGTCGGCGTCCTCTTCGGCTGGAGCATCGCGGGTCCCGTCCGCGTGGCGCGAGCGACCACAGTCGAGGAACGAGCGGTCATCCTCCACGAGAGCCTTCGATCGCGGCTACTGACGGCGCTCATCGCGGTCCCCGCGGCAGGCGTGGCCACCTTCATCGTGTCCGGCCCGTCCTTCCGATGGGAGTCCGTGGCAGTGGCCGTCGCGACGACGCTCGGAGGCCTGACGCCCGCCTGGTTCTGCATCGGACAGGGCAACCCCCGGGGCCTCATGCTCTTCGACGCACTGCCGAAACTGGCCGCATCCCTGGTGGCCCTCCCTCTGGTCGGGCTGACCGGGCACGTGATGTGGTATCCCGTGCTCCTGCTCGCTTTCACCGTGCCCGCCTTCGCCATCCACGCTGCGCTGACCGCACATGCGGGTGCCAGGGGGAACGCGCCGCCGAGGCGTGTGGTCACGGTATTGCGGGCCCTCGTTCCCACGGCGGCCATCGACGCGACCGGCAATGCCTACGGCGCGACGGCCATCCCCATCGCGACGGCGGGACTGAGCGCTCCCGATGCCAGCTCCTTCGCCTCGGCGGACCGCGCGTACCGGGTTGCGATCATGGCCGTCATCGCGTTCGGCAACGCGTTCCAGGCATGGGTCCTGGATCCCAGAGTCCGCGACACCGCACGGCGGCACCGACTGGCGATCATCGCTCAGACGGGGCTCGGCGCCGTCGGGGGGCTCGGCATCGCTCTTCTGGGGCCGTGGGCCACCGGGCTCCTTTTCGGTGATGCCGTATCCGCGGAACCCTTGCCCAGCGTGCTGTTCGGGGTCGCCTTCTTCTTCCTGTCCACAGCGACGCCACTGATCCGGAACATCCTGATCCCGGCGGGTCGGTACCGGACCGTCTTCGCGGCGACGATTGCTGCGGCCGCGGTCGGAATCTCCACGATGGTGCTGGGCTCCACGCTCGGATCCCCGTCGATCGTCGCGCTCGGGGTGGCGGCCTCGGAAGCCACCGCGTTCTTCGTGCTCCTCATCCCCGCACGCAAGGCGCTGGCTGCGACGTCGGCGCCTGACGTCACTCCGACGGGGCCGCAGCCCAGCTGATCTTCGAGGCGAGGGTTCGTATTGCGGCAGGCATCGGCCCCATCCTCATCCTGCGCGCGTCGGATACGGCGGCGGAATAGACGGCCCACAGGGACCTGCGGGGACGTGCCAAGGCCAGCGCGTTCACGAAATGCACCACTTCGAGAAGCGTGTCGCGCAGGATCCATGCCGCGTGGCTCCGCCAATACGTGCGGTTGAGGACGATGCGATTGCGCACGCGGTAGTAGTAGCGGAAGGGGGTGCTGAGCGTGACGAGCGGGGGCAGTCCCGGCAGTGGGATCGGACGCCGGTATCGCCGCCCCAACGAGTGGCCCATGCGCAGTCCGGGAGCGGCGACGGTGGGCAGTCCGGCCGCAGCGCAACGCATCTCGAACTCCGTGTCGACGAGGTCGATGAAGAAGTCCTCGCGCATGACACCGACCGTGTCGAAGACGTCGGCGGCGAGCAGCATGCCGGACTGGATGGCGTGGCGACCGATGAGCGTCCCGTCCGCAGCACGGTGATGCACCTGACTCACGTCGGCGAAATACTCCGGGACGACGGGCCCGGGGATGCGGCCGGACCGGACGGCGGCGTCATGAGCGTCCAGGAGGGAATCGATGAAGTCCCGCCCCGGTACGGAATCCTGGTCGAACGTCACGACGAAGTCGGCGTCGGCGGCCGTCGCAGCGCGGATGCCGGCGTTCAGCGCCGCCGCGATTCCGGAGTTCTCACCCATCCGGAGGACGGTCGCCCCGTGCTCCTCGGCCCGCCGGAGTGTCGCTTCGGAAGTCGGCCCGCTCCCGTCGTCCACGACGATCACGGACGTGACCTGGGGGCGCAACGATTCGATGACGTCGAGAACCGCCGGGGTCGGACGGTATGCGGTGATGATCGCCGTGACCCGCGGACGACTCACGCCGATGTCTCGTCCGGGCTGGGCACGTCGCTGGCCCGGCGGTTGGCCAGCAGGTCGTCGATGCGCGCATCGAGTCGTTCGATCTCGCTGCGGGAGATCGCCGCTTCTTCCGCCACCCGTCGGATCTCTTCCTCAGCCTGGGAGAGCTCCCATGACAGGTGGAGGGCGACGCCGAGGAGCAGAACGATCGCCAGCGAGAAGAGCAGGTTCGCGGGGACCTGGACGCCGAGGGTCTGGGTCAGCCACAGCAGAAGCTGGGGGAAGAGACCCAGGACGAGAACCGCGAGCCCGATGACGAGCCACATGACGGCGTACTTCTCGCGCAGCTTCCTAGCCAGCAGCATCCAGACGACGATGACGAGGATGAGGACAGCCAGTGCGATTCCCACTGCGACGATCATGCGGCGGACTCCGACTCGGCGCTGGGTTGGATGTGGCGGGGACGACGCATCACCGCGAGGCTCAGCGCGAACACAGCACGCAGCAGGTACACGGTGGCGCCGAACGTTCCCTGCGTCGAGGTGCCGTGCATCCGCGCGCGCATCGCCACGGGAACCTGGGTGACGGTCAGCCCCGCATGACATGCCGCGACGAGGGAATCGAGAGTGTCTCCGAAGTACTCCGCCGGGTAGTAGCGCACGTACTGATCGATCGCTCGCTGCCCGGCCGCTCGGAAGCCGCTGGTGGCGTCCGTCAACCGGGTCTTGGAGACGCGCGACATGACCTTGGCGAGGAAGATCATCGCCCAGCGGCGTGGTCCGCGCACGCTGTAGTCCCCGACATCCGCGAAACGTGCGCCGATGGAGATGTCCGCGTGGTCGAGTCCGGCGAGCACCAGCTGGATGTCGGCCGGGTTGTGCTGTCCGTCGGCATCCACCTGGATGGCGCGGCGATAACCGTGGCGCTGGGCGTATGTGAATCCGGTGCGCATCGCGCCCCCGACCCCGAGATTGAACGGAAGGGTGATCACCGTGGCTCCCGCGTCCCGCGCGACATCACGGGTGCCGTCCGTCGACCCGTCGTCGATCACCGCCACATCGTAGTTGCTGCTCGCCGCACGAATCTCCCGCAAGGTGGTGCCGACATTGCGGGCTTCGTTCCATGCGGGAACGATGACCAGAACACGATCAGGCGCTACCGTCATAGTTCCCCGATCCTACCAAGAGCTCGCCCCGGCCCTTCGCCGCCGGACCGGTCAACCGATGGGGGTGCCCATCGGGTAGCTCTGCAGGAAGGCGGAATCGAGGGTCTCGATGCGGGGCACCTGGCCGTTGCCGAGGGAGACGAGCGTCGCGTAGCTCTGCACGTGGTGCAGTTGACCTCCGCTGAACTGGTAGACCTCCGGCGTTCCCCGGAACTGTACGACGGACTTCTCCGCGAGCAGGGGTGCACCGCGTCCGATGAAATCAGCCGTCCCGCGGGACCACCTGATCAGTGCGAGCGGGCGAGGGCCGTTCAGGGACATGAGCTGCTCGTAGGTGCGGACGTGACGGAGTTTTCCGCCTTCCACCGTGAAGACGTCGCCGCTGCCCTGAGGCTGCACGAAAAGGGGAGCGGTCATGGTGGATGCGGAGGTTCGCCATGCGGCGCACTGGGCGTCCGACAGGGCGGTGGAGGCGAGCCCACCCGTGTCCGCTCCGACCGGCATGAGGGTCCCGCCCACGGCGAGATACCGCTTCGAGCCGCACGTCACGCCGAGGGTGAGCGACGACGGGGCGACCGTGTTGCGGGCGAGCGCCTCATCCGGCACCACCCGGTAGGTGGTCGCGCCGAACTCGGCGGCGAGTTCGAAGCTCGGGATGTGGATCAGCGGCTCCGTCGGCGTGACGAGCAGCACGTCTCCGGAGGACGCGCCCCTGACGAGTGTGTTCGGCGCGAACAGCGTCGCTCCCGCGGGCAGCGCCTGCGCGGCATCCGTGCGCATCGTGGCGACGTACCCGGGCGTATTCCGGGTCGCCCACTGCCACGCACTGCCGTCGTAGATGTGGCGTCGCGCTCCGGACTCGATGGCGAAGACCTCGGGCGCATTGCCGGAACGGATGAAGGGGCCGACCTCCGCGCCGGTGCTGAAGGCATCGATCAGCCGGGACTCGAGGTTCACGAACGACTCGAACGGGTATCCGAACAGCGCCACCTGCTCGACGGACGCGAAGCGGTGCTTCGTGCCGTCGCCTTCCAGGAGGTAGAGGGTGCCGCTGCGCGGATCGTGCACGTAGCGACCGGCTGCTTTCCCGGTCGGAAGGTCATCGACATAGCGCGTCGACACGGAGCTGATCCGCCCGAGGCGGGACTGCAGGACCAGAAGGTCGTCGTAGGAGGTGATGTGGTGCTTGGTGCCGTTCGAGATCAGATAGACCTCGGGCCGGCCGGCGGCCTGCACCACAGCGCTCTGCTTACCCTGGGTGCTGCCGAACCAGTCCGTGAAGAGCTGGTAGAAGTTGCGGTTCCCGTAGGAGGAGCAGGAGTCACCTTCTCCATACCCTGCCCGCAGCGCCGCCGCGTTCGGCTGGTAGGGCGTGTAGTAGTACAGCGCGGACGTGGCCTTGTTCTCGACGTACACGGGGGAGGTGCCGCACGATGCGTTGGGGTGGTAGCGGATGTTCCACGTACGACCCGGGGCGTAGTACGTGAAGTACCGGCCCTCGATGTAGATCTGGAGCTGACGGGCGGCACCGTACACCTGGTTGAAGAAGCCGTAGTACCGCGTGTCGCACGCCGCCGTGTCGGGGCAGCCCTGGCCCATGGCGATCGTGTACCGCCAGTCGGAGGGCCATGTGTGCGTGATCAGTCCCTGCTCCTTCTCGAGCATGACCAGCAGCACCTGAGGGTTGATGCCGCACGCTCGCGCGACCTTGTAGACGATCCGCGCCGCCGACTCCGATCCTTCACCCGAGTAGCCGGAGCAGTAGGCATCCGCGGGGCGCGTCGTGGTGGCCTGACGGAAATCCTTCAGGCAGACGTAACCGGACTGGCATCTGGCCACCTTCTGACGCAGGAAGGAGTCGATCTGCGCCTCCGTCATCGAGGCGGAGTCGAAGAAGGGTTGGTCGGCGATGATGTTGCCGGGACGGAAGAGAGACAGGTCGGCTGAGGGGCGCACCGAGGCCGTCGTCGTGTCGGCCGTTACCGTGGTTGCCGACGACGACGTTGACGTCGCGGCGGCCGGAGACGCTGCGACCCAGCTGAGGAAGCCCATCGTCATGCTCAGCGCCGCGAACACCGCCAGAAGACGGAGCGAACGGCTGACGGGCGCAGATCGAGGACTCACGTGATCATTGTGACGGAAGCGACGGGTAGATACCACCGTTGCCCTTGCGACGCGCTGATAACACGCTGACAGTGTCCTGAGGTGGCTCCCGGGAATGCTGCCGCCGGTGTGACACGATTGAGTAGTGAAAGGCATCATCCTCGCCGGTGGATCGGGCACGCGGCTGCACCCCATCACGCTGGGCGTCTCCAAGCAGCTGATCCCTGTCTACGACAAGCCCATGGTCTACTACCCGCTGTCGACGTTGATGTTGGCGGGCATCCGGGACATCCTCGTTATCACCACACCCCACGACGCGCCGTTCTTCGAGCGCTTGTTGGGCGATGGATCCCAGTTCGGTGTCTCGCTGACCTTCGCGCAGCAGGCGTCCCCCGACGGACTGGCGCAGGCGTTCACGATCGGAGCCGACTTCATCGGCGACGACAGCGTCGCGCTGGTGCTCGGGGACAATCTGCTCTACGGTCCCGGTCTGGGCACGCAGTTGAAGCGCTATCGGAACGTCGAGGGCGGCGCGGTGTTCGCCTACTGGGTGGCCGAACCGAGTGCATACGGTGTCGTCGAGTTCGACGCGGACGGCCGTGCGGTCTCGCTCGAGGAGAAGCCCGCGGAGCCGAAGAGCAACTTCGCCGTCCCGGGGCTCTACTTCTATGACAACCATGTCGTCGACATCGCTCGCTCACTCGCTCCGAGTGCTCGGGGCGAGTACGAGATCACAGACGTGAACCGCGTCTACCTCGATCGCGGCGAGCTCCATGTGGAGGTCCTTCCGCGCGGCACCGCGTGGTTGGACACCGGCACGTTCGATCAGATGACGGATGCCGCCGATTACGTCCGCACGATGGAGCGGCGTACCGGGCTGCGCATCGGGGTGCCCGAGGAAGTGGCCTGGCGGCAGGGATTCCTGGACGACGATCAGTTGCGCGAGCGGGCGGAGAAGCTCCTCAAGTCGGGGTACGGGACGTATCTTCTCGAGATCCTGGAAAGAGGTCGTTGATGTCGAAGCTGCTCGTCACCGGTGGGGCCGGGTTCATCGGCTCGAACTTCGTCCACCACGTCGTGGGACACACCGATCACCACGTCACGGTGCTGGACGCGTTGACATACGCCGGTAACCGCGACTCGCTCGCTGGCCTGCCGGAGAACCGGGTGGCCTTCGTGAAGGGCGACATCACCGACGCGCCGCTCGTCGACGATCTGTTCGGGGACGTCGACGCGGTGGTGCACTTCGCAGCCGAGTCCCACAATGACAATTCGCTGGACAACCCGCGCCCGTTCCTCGACACGAACATCGTCGGCACGTACACGCTCCTCGAAGCGGCGCGTCGGCATGAGCGGCGGTTCCACCACATCTCGACCGATGAGGTGTACGGCGACCTCGAGCTCGACGACCCGGAGCGGTTCACGGAGGCGACCCCGTACAACCCTTCTTCGCCCTACTCGTCCACCAAGGCGGGCAGCGATCTTCTGGTCCGTGCGTGGGTCCGTTCCTTCGGCGTGCAAGCGACGATCTCGAACTGCTCGAACAACTACGGTCCGTACCAGCACGTCGAGAAGTTCATCCCCCGTCAGATCACGAACGTCATCCGGGGGATCCGGCCGAAGCTGTACGGCAAGGGGGAGAACGTGCGGGACTGGATCCACGCCGACGACCACTCGTCCGCCGTGCTGACCATCCTCGAGAAGGGGGTCATCGGCGAGACCTACCTCATCGGTGCCGACGGCGAGAAGAACAACAAAGAGGTCGTGGAGCTCATCCTCGAACTCATGGGCCAGCCACGCGACGCGTACGACCATGTGACAGACCGGGCCGGACACGACCTTCGATATGCGATCGACTCCACCAAGCTGCGTACCGAGCTCGGTTGGCTCCCCGCCTACGGCGACTTCGAGTCGGGTCTGGCCGCAACGATCCAGTGGTACCGCGACAACGAGTCGTGGTGGGCGCCGGCGAAGGATGCCACCGAGGCGTTCTACGCATCGAAAGGACAGTAGTGGTCGAGTTCGGCAAGGCGCTCTCCGTGGTCGAGACCCCCATCCCTGGGCTCGTCGTCTTCGAGCTGCCCGTGCACGGAGATGCCCGTGGCTGGTTCAAGGAGAACTGGCAGCGGGAGAAGATGACTGCGCTGGGTCTGCCGGATTTCGGACCCGTCCAGAACAACATCTCCTTCAACGACACCGCGGGCACGACGCGCGGCATCCATGCGGAGCCCTGGGACAAGTGGGTCTCCGTGGCGACGGGGCGGATCTTCGGAGCCTGGGTCGACCTGCGTGAAGGGCCCACCTTCGGTGCCGTGTTCACCACTGAACTCGACCCGTCCCGGGCCATCTTCGTGCCGCGCGGGGTGGGGAACTCTTACCAGACCCTCGAGCCGGACACCGCCTACACGTACCTGGTGAACGATCACTGGTCACCGGATGCCTCCTACTCCTTCCTGAACCTCGCGGACGAGACGGTCGCGATCGATTGGCCCATCCCGTTGGCCGACGTCCAGATCTCGCCCAAGGATCTCGCACACCCGCGATTGGCGGATGTCACGCCGATCGCGCCGAAGAAGGTCCTCGTGCTGGGCGCCGGCGGCCAACTCGGACTGGCGCTCCGGGCGGAGCTGGGCGATGCCCCGCACATCGAGTACGCGACGCGCGCGGAGATCGACCTCGCCACCGACGACCTCAGGACGGCTCGCCGGTGGCGCGATTACGACACGATCATCAACGCCGCCGCGTATACGGCGGTCGACGCAGCCGAGACCGTGGAGGGACGGCGGGTCGCATGGGCCTCGAACGTCACGGCCGTCACATCCCTGGCGGCCATCGCCGCCGAGAGCGGCATCACCCTCGTCCATGTCTCCAGTGATTACGTGTTCGACGGCACGTCTCCGGGAGCGTACTCCGAGGACGCGCCACTGTGCCCCCTCGGTGTCTACGGGCAGACGAAGGCCGCAGGGGACGCCGTCGTCGGCGCGCTGCCGAGGCACTACATCATCCGGACGTCGTGGGTCATCGGAGAGGGAGGGAACTTCGTCCGCACCATGGCTTCGCTGGCCGAGCGTGGCGTCGACCCGAAGGTCGTGGACGACCAGGTCGGCCGCCTGACCTTCACCACGGACATCGCCCGCGCCATCCGCCATCTCCTGTCGTCCCGCGCCCCGTACGGGACCTACAACGTGACCGGCGCGGGAGACCCCGCCTCATGGGCGGACATCTCCCGGGCGGTCTTCGCCTTGACGGGTCACGATCCCCAGCGCGTCACAGGGGTCTCGACGGAGGAGTACTACGCCACGGCCGCCGGCCCGGTCGCGCCGCGGCCGCGCAACAGCGTCCTCGACCTCTCGAAGATCGAGGCCACGGGGTGGCGCGTTCCGGTGGCTTCCGTGTCCCTCGCGGAATACCTCGCGGGCTGAGCTCGCCGTAGATCGACCCCACGCCCGTGCTCCTTCCCTGCGACCGTCCTCGGCCCGCGTCCTCAGAAGGCCTGACCCCGTGAGCGAGCGGCTGGCAGCGCCTCTCGTCCCGGCGCGCACACGATCGACCCGATTCCGTACGGACATCCAGGCGCTTCGTGCCCTCGCGATCGGCGCCGTGCTGGTCAATCACCTCTGGCCGACGCGGCTCCCCGGGGGATACGTGGGCGTGGACGTGTTCTTCGTGATCTCGGGGTTCCTGATCACCAGCCATCTCTTCGGTGAGGTCGCCCGAACCGGACGCGTCCGGCTGGGAGCGTTCTACGCCCGGCGCATCAGACGTCTGCTGCCTGCGGCACTCCTGGTGCTGTCCGCCTCCGCGGTCCTCGTCGCGCTCTTCCTGCCCTACCCGCGGTGGGAACGCAACGCGATGGAGATCGCCGCGAGTGCGGCGTACGTGGAGAACTGGTTCCTGGCGTCCATGTCGGTGAACTACTCGGCGCTGAACGACTCGGCGAGCGTCGCGCAGCACTACTGGTCGCTGTCCGTCGAGGAGCAGTTCTACCTGATCTGGCCGGTGCTGATGCTCGCTGCGGTGTTCCTCGGTGCACGGTTCTCCCGCGCCTCGTCAGCGCGACGGAGGGTGCTGGTCGCGCTGGTGATCGTCGGCGTGCTCTCCTTCGCCTCGAGCCTGCTCTTCACCGATGCGTCACCGAACCAGGCCTACTTCGTGACGTTCACAAGGGCGTGGGAGTTCGCCGCCGGTGCGCTGGTGGCCCTCACCACGCATCGGCTCGTCCTCAGCCGGGGATGGGCCAACGCGACGACCGCTCTGGGATCAGCGGCGATCCTCGTGGTCCTCTTCGCATTCGATGATCAGACCCCGTTCCCCGGAGCAGCCGCTCTCGTGCCGGTGATCGCCACGGCGGCGATCATCGCCGCCGGGCGGACCGATCGGCTGTGGCACACGCCGCTGACGGCGAGCGCGCCTGTGCAGTGGTTGGGCGGCGTGTCCTATTCGCTCTATCTCTGGCACTGGCCCCTCATCGTGATAGCGCCTTTCGTCGTGATGGCGGAAGCGTCCACGGCGATGAAGATCGGCATCCTGGTCGTATCCCTGCTGCTGGCCTGGGGCACCAAAACCCTGGTGGAGGACCCTGGCCAGCGGTGGCGCATGTGGTCGATGTCTGTGCGCCGAGCGGTCGGGGGGATGATCGCCGGCATAGCCATCGTGGCGGTGGCCGCCGGCGGGTTGTGGGCCGGGTCCTCCGCGCAGGCGTCGGCGGATTCGCTCGCTGCGCCTCTTCCCACCGGCTCGTGCGTCGGACCGGATGCGATGCTGGACCCTGCGACCTGCGGGGACCGTTTCGGTCCCGCGGAGTCGGTCGTCATGACGCGCAAGAACGAGTACTTCGCTACGCCGCCCGAGTGCGGCCCGCATCTGGACATCCTGGCGTACGGCGACAAGAGGACGACGGTGGAATGCGATTTCTCCGGGGGCGCCGTGGACGCGACGGAGGTGTGGCTCGTGGGGGACTCGCACGCACAGCAGTGGCAGGGCGCAATCCTCGACATCGCACGAGAGAACGGATGGAAGCTCACCACCAGCTACTACGGTGGTTGCCCTGCTGCCGATGTGGCCTTCAGGGGCTTCCGAACGGAGTGGGGCCAGGCCGACATCGACGGATGCATCCGCTGGTCCCGTGATCTCTCCGACGCGATCGTGGCGGCCGGACCGGCGCTCGTGTTCACGTCGATGGCTGCGCGGCACCATCTGGTCGACGACGGCAGCGGCCGATCGCACGCGGATCAGATGGCCGACGGACTCGTGGCGGACTGGACCCGCTGGACCGAATCCGGGACCGAGGTCGTCGTGATCGCGGATTCGCCCTTCAACGGGGAGGTCCGCGACCCGGACTGCGTCCTTCTCCACGCGGCCGACCCGGTGGCCTGTGCCGTTCCGCGCAGCGAGGCGCAACCCGCAGACCCTCTGGTTCTTGCGGTAGGACGTGCGGATGACCCACGCATCCGGAGCGTCGATCTCACGGACCGCTTCTGCGACGGGGAGCTCTGCTACGCGGTCATCGGCGGCGTGCCCGTGTATTACGACGCCGATCATCTGAACCTGCAGTACGTCCGGATGCTCGCCCCCGCCATCGGCGAGGCCTGGGCGCGCGGACCGTCCCAGTAGAATCCCAGTGGCCGCCCCCGCGGCCGCGTGCCCGTCAACAAGCGAAACGGAACGAAACGCCACTCATGGATCTCCTCATCGTCGGCTCCGGATTCTTCGGCCTCACGATCGCCGAACGGGCCGCGGCGTCCGGTCGCAAGGTCACGGTCATCGACCGCCGCGATCACATCGGTGGGAACGCCTACAGCGAGGACGAGCCGGAGACCGGCATCGAGGTCCACCGCTACGGCGCGCACCTCTTCCACACGTCGAACCCCGCCGTGTGGGAGTACGTCAACCGCTTCACGACGTTCACGGACTACGTCCACCGCGTCTACACGAACCACAAGGGCGTCGTCTTCCCGCTGCCGATCAACCTCGGCACGATCAACCAGTTCTTCAACGCCGCCTACTCGCCCAGCGAAGCGCGCGCGCTCATCCACGAGCAGGCCGGCGAATTCGACGTCAAGGACGCCGCGAACCTGGAGGAGAAGGGCATCGCGCTCATCGGCCGGCCCCTTTACGAGGCGTTCATCCGCGATTACACCGCGAAGCAGTGGCAGACCGACCCCACCGAACTCCCGGCCGAGATCATCAGTCGGCTCCCCGTGCGGTACACCTACGACAACCGCTACTTCAACGACACGTGGGAGGGGCTTCCCACGGACGGTTACACGGCGTGGATCGAGCGCATGGCGGACCACCCCAACATCGAGGTGAAGCTGGGCGTCGATTACTTCGACGACACGCAGCCGCTGAACAAGACCGCCACCGTCGGACAGGTGCCCGTCGTCTACACGGGGCCGGTCGATCGCTACTTCGATTACGCCGAGGGTGCGCTGTCCTGGCGCACACTCGACTTCGAGCGCGAGGTGCTGCCGGTGGGTGACTTCCAGGGCACGAGCGTGATGAACTACGCCGACGCGGACGTCCCGTACACCCGCATCCACGAGTTCCGGCACTTCCACCCGGAGCGAGCGGACCGTTACCCGACCGACAAGACGGTCATCATGCGCGAGTTCTCCCGGTTCGCCGAGCGCGAGGACGAGCCGTACTACCCGGTGAACACCCCCGAGGACCGCGCCGGTCTGCTCTCCTACCGCGAACTCGCCAAGGGTGAGAAGGACGTCTACTTCGGCGGCCGCCTCGGCACCTATCAGTACCTCGACATGCACATGGCCATCGGCTCGGCGCTCTCGATGTGGAACAACCAGCTCGCCTGAGCCGGGTCCTCTCGGCCGCCCTGGTGTCGTCCGTCCTCGCGGCGACGGCGCTGCTGACGGCGTGCGCCGGGCCGGGGCGAACTGCCTCGACGGGGACGCCGGCCGAGTCCCCCTCGCCGGCTGCGTCCGGGGCGCCCACCAAGAACTCCGGGAGTGCGATGCCCCTCGAGCCCGCTGAGCCCCTCTCCGTCGTGGTGTACGGCGACTCGAACACCACAGGCTTCTCCGGGGCGCTCGAAGCGGGGATGGCAGCGGGTGTCGCGTGGCCGGCCCATCTTCCTCCGGACGAATACGAGCTCATCGGCGGGTGGGCGGTCGACGGCATCACGACCACCCGGCTGGCCGACACGGCCGTGCCCGCCCCTGACGCAGACCTGCTGGTCGTGATGGGCGGCACCAACGACATCGCCGTCGGCACCCCCACCGACACGATCACCGCGAACGTGGTGCGTATCGCAGATGTCGTGGCCGCTCCGCGCGTCGCCCTGGCGGCCATCCCACCGTTGGACCCGCTCCCGGAGGAGGCGAACGTCCTGAACACCGCCCTGGCCGAGCTCGCCCGCACCCGGGGCTGGGAGTTCGTCGACCCCTGGGCCGGGATGCGGGATGCGGACGGCACATGGATGCCGGTCTACCGCACGGACGGCGTGCACACCACCGCTGACGGGTACGCCCGCGCGGGCGAGGAGATCGGACGTCTGCTTTCCCTGACCGCGCCGTGAGAGCGGGCCGTCGCACCCGGAATAGACTCGACATCGTGAGCACAGCCGCCGTCGGAGCCCCCGGATCGCCGCGGCGCTACCTGCACTCCTTGTGGCTGCTGTCCGCGCGAGACCTCAAGGTCCGTTACGCCACGAGCGCGCTCGGCTACCTGTGGTCCGTCCTCGACCCGCTCGTGATGAGCGCGATCTACTGGTTCGTGTTCACGCAGGTCTTCGGCCGCGGGGTCGGTGAGGAGCCGTACATCGTGTTCCTGATCACCGCGCTGCTGCCCTGGGTGTGGTTCAACATCTCGGTGTCGGACTTCACCCGTGCGTTCAAGAAGGACGCCCGCCTGGTCAGATCGACCGCCATTCCGCGCACCATCTGGATCAACCGCATCATCCTCAGCAAGGGCGTGGAGTTCCTCTGCTCCCTGCCTGTGCTGGTGTTGTTCGTCGTCGTCGCCGGAGCCACGGTCAACTGGGGATTGTTGCTCTTCCCGGTGGCGGTGCTGCTGCAGACCGTGCTCCTGGTCGGCATCGGCCTCATCGTGGCGCCGCTGTGCGTGATGTGGGGGGACCTCGAGCGCACCACTCGCCTGGTCCTGCGCGCGTTGTTCTATGCGTCGCCGATCATCTACGGCGTGAACGACCTGCCCGGTGCGTTCGCCGATCTCGCCTCGCTCAACCCGCTGACGGGTATCTTCACGCTGTACCGGGTCGGCTTCTTCCCCGACCAGTGGGACACGCTCGCCGTCGTCGTCGGGGCCGTCGCGAGCATCCTCATCCTGCTGATCGGCATCCTCGTCTTCCGGCGCCTCGAGCGCACTGTGCTGAAGGAGTTGTGATGGCTGCCGAGCTCGCAATCGAGGTGCGCGACCTCGGCGTCCGGTTCCGGCGGAACCGACGTGGTCGCCGCAACATCAAAGATCTGTTCGGGGGCTCCTCGCGACGTTCCCGCCCAGGTGAGTTCTGGGCGCTGCGCCACGTGTCGTTCGAGGTGCGCCCCGGCGAGTCGATCGGCGTGATCGGGCGCAACGGGCAGGGAAAGTCCACCCTGCTCAAGCTCGTCGCCGGTGTCCTGCTCGCCGACGAAGGTGACGTGCGCGTGCACGGGGGAGTGGCGCCGCTGATCGAGATCACCGGCGGATTCGTCGGGGACCTCACCGTGCGCGAGAATGTGCGCCTCATCGCGGGCCTGCACGGGATGTCCCGTGCCGAGGTCGCGCGCCGATTCGACGGCATCATCGACTTCGCCGAGTTGCACGACTCCGTCGACACGCCGTACAAGCGTCTGTCCAGTGGCATGAAGGTCCGGCTGGCGTTCTCGGTGGTGTCGCAGCTGGAGGAGCCCATCCTGCTCGTCGACGAGGTGCTCGCCGTCGGTGACAAGGCCTTCCGCGAGAAGTGCTACCGCCGTATCGACGAGCTTCTCGCCGAGGGGCGGACGCTCTTCTTCGTCAGCCACAACGAGCGGGATCTGCGTCGGTTCTGCACGCGCGGGCTCTACCTCGACAAGGGCACGCTCAAGATGGATGCACCGATCAATGAGGTGCTCGACCAGTACAACGCGGACTACACCCCGGGCTGAGCCTCGATCAGCGGCGGCATCGCGCTCAGTCGCGGGGTCAGCCTGTTTTCGGGGTGGTCTTCGCGGTCGGGGTGGAGGCGGGGGAGGTGCCGGCGGTGTTGGTGGCGGTGACGGTGAAGGTGTAGGCGGTGCCGTTGCTGAGCCCGGTGACTTTGACCCGGGTGTCGGTGGTGGTGGTGGTTTTCCCGCCGGGGGATGCGGTGTGAACCGTCCCCGGTTTGATGCCGTTTCCTTTCGAGTCTGGAAGGAAGATGTTGAGTATGCCGAAGAGGATTCCGGAGGAGACGAAGCAGCGGGCGGTGCGGCTCGTTCTTGATCACCTCGATGAGTACCCAAACCTGACGGCCGCGGGCGAGACGGTGTCGAAGCGGCTGGGGTTCGGTTCTGAGTCGTTGCGCCGGTGGGTGCGGCAGGCGCAGGTCGATCAGGGCGATCGTGCGGGGGTCAGCTCGATCGAGAATGAGGAGCTCAAAGCGTTGCGACGCGAGGTGCGGGAGCTGCGAGAGGCGAACGCGATCTTGCGGGACGCGGCGGTTTTCTTCGCCGGGGAACTCGACCCCCGACGGCGTTGATCGTCGCGTTCATCGACGAGCAACGAATCAAACACCGCGCGGTCGAGTCGGTCTGTCAGGACCTGCGGGAGCAGGGCGTGCAGGTCGCCGCGCGGACCTATCGGGCCTGGAAGCGGGCCGAGCCCAGTGCGCGGGTGCGGGCGGACGCGGTGGTCATCGACGCGCTCCTAGCCACGGTGGGAACGCCGGAGGGGTTGTATGGGCGGCGGAAGATGACCGCTCACCTGAGGCGGGGCGGACTGGTGGTCTCGAAACGACAGATCGATCGGCTGATGCGCGATCTCGGGCTGAATGGTCTGGTCCGAGGACGGCGGGTACGAACGACAGTCCCGGACCGTCATGCCGATCGCGCCCCGGATCTACTCGATCGGGACTTCACCGCCCAGGCGCCGAACCGCCGCTGGGTCGCGGACTTCACCTATGTCAGGACGTGGGCAGGCTTCGCTTATGTGTCGTTCGTGATCGACTGCTTCTCCCGAGCGATCGTGGGCTGGCATGCCGCGACCGTGAAGACGACCCCGCTGGTGACCACCGCGCTGCGGATGGGGTTGTGGCGGCGCGATCGCGCCGGCCACCCGGCCGTTGACGGGTTGATCCATCACAGCGACGCGGGCTCGCAATTCACGAGCGTGTCGTTCGCCGAGACTCTCACACTCGAAGGCATCGCCGCGTCCATCGGATCAATCGGCGACGCATACGACAACGCGCTGGCCGAATCGACCATCGGGCTGTTCAAGAACGAAGCGATCCGCGAGGGATCTCCCTTCCGATCTGGGCCGCTCAAGACGATCGACGACGTCGAATGGGCCACCGCTGGCTGGGTCGACTGGTACAACGCTAGGCGCCTGCACTCCACCCTCGGAAACGTCCCGCCCGACGAGTACGAAGCGGTCTACTACGCTGACCTCGAAACGCCATCCCACCCGGTGATGGCGCCCGCATAGGAGCGGCAGAAAACCGGGGACGGTTCAGTGGCGTCCGTCCGGACATTGGGTGCAGCCGAAGTGGGTTCTCGGGCGACGGATGCAGTATGGCTATGCGTAGTAAGAATGGTCGCCCGAGAAGTATTGAAGCGGAGAGGGTGTCGGCCCGGCCGCGAGGGCATTGGCGTTCGCGCCGACTATGGGCCGGGCCGACAAGTAGATCGACTGCACCGAGCAGGAAATGGCTTTCGTGGCGTTCGTACGGGCACTGGTCGCCCGAGAAGTCGAAGGGAATCATTCCGAGAAGTGAGCGCGAAATGATTTCGCGCGAATGTCGCAGTCCTACGCGGAGATCGATGCTCGCGGCCGACTGTTCACAGCGATGAGGCTGGAACCGGTCTGGAGGTAGCCGCGCACGCGCGCGGCCTCCGCCGGCGACAGGCCGGCGACGCGCAGGACGATGGTCTGCGACTGCAGATCCGTCACTGCATCGAGCAGCTCCTCGAGCCTTTCGGGAGCATCATCCATCGGGACGAACATCTTGGTCTTGTGGTCGAAGACCCAGCCGGGCATGGCGGTGAGCATCTGCTCGCGCACGGCCTTGTCGAGATGATGCCTGCGCGGGTTGGCCGCCTGGGCATCCTGGCGCCGCAGCGCGAGCTTGCGCGCCTTCCGATCGGCACGGCGTCGGCCCCATAAGGACCCCACCATTGCCACGTACTTCGCCGCAGCTCGATTGCTCTTCCTGGGCATGGACAAGGTCCCGAGATCGGGCACGTCAGGAAGCTCCGGCCGCGGCTTCCGCATCTCACGGAAGCCTCTGCTCTTGCTCTTGCCCATGGCGCCGCACCTCCTGGTCCGGATCGGTGAAACAGGGTCGATGATGGACCCACTCACGGAACCGTGAGGGACATCAATCGGACCCCCGGGTCGGCATCGCCGACCCCCTGTCACATCGGCACGAATCAGAACCTGATCGACGCGACAGCGTCGGAACTCTGAGTGCCATCTGTCCCTTCCTCAGCACCATCCGCGGCAGACGGCCGCGTTGTTGCACCGCGCTCCGAATGGACGCGGTCAACCGACGATGTCGGCGTCGCAGCGAAGCAGTGGCACCGCATCGACGGGAGCACCCGGAGACGCCCCAGTGGGGCGTCGAAGGGCAAGGAGCGACAGCTCCGCAGTGAGAGCCCGAGAAGCGTAGCGACGAGGGTGAGGGAGGCTCAGAGACCAAGCGCAGCGACGGTCTCAGAGGTGACCGAAAGCGTGTCGGCTATGCCGACCACCGGGCAAGATTTCGACGAGCGCAGCGAGGGAGAAAACGCCGCCCGGTGCCACGCTCTCTTATGCTCTTTTTCTCTTTCTCCCTCGCATCCGACGCTGCAGCGGTGGATCGAGGTCATATTTGCTGCTTCATCTGGGGAAAAGGATGGATACTCCCATCAAGTATCCTTGCCCGAACCCGCAGGGCGCGAAGCGGGGTAAGGATACTTGGCCATCCTTTTGCACCGGAAAGTCGGGGTTGGCGTGGATACCTGGTTTGGAACGAAGTGGCACCAGGTATCCATGCCTCGAGCTGAGCCTGCGAAGCGACGTCGAGGAAGGAGTATCCTTCCTCGTTCCACCCCGACGCGGCCGCGGGCAACGCGGCTGCTTTAGCCCTCGAAGCAGCGCATGTTGCAGCATCGCTGCGACCTCCCTCATGGCGCTCTGACACCATTCAGCGGGTGCGACGGCGCGTAGCGACGGCGTGCACGATGAGTACCGCGACAGGAGCGCAGCGACGCTTCTGAGCTCTTCTCTCGCCACATCGGACACGGCTGTGCCGTGGCCAGGATCCCCGCATCAGACAGCACAGAATCGGTCGCCAGACCGGTTGCCACATCGCTCTTACATCGAGCCGGGAGACTGCTCTACGCAGAGCAGCAGGGCTCCGCCGGCGGATGTGAGACCGACACGGAATTCGTCGCAGAGCACGTAGCGAAGGGACGCCACAGAGCTCGTCGCGGACCCCGTCACGAGTCCGTCCAGATACCGTCCCGGTGGCGCTGTCAGATCCGCAAGTGGGTGCCTCCCACACAGTCACGACTGGCGCTGTTCACGATTGGTTTCCAAGGTCGGCCAGAGCTCTCCGGCGCAGCCGAAAGAGAGCCGGGACGGGCTTGGAAACTGTTGCCCGCCACCCTTGCATCATCGGCCGAAGTAGGAGTTCAGGGGCGGACTGGTCCGACGCTGAGATTGCGCGTCCATGCCGACGGGGCGGTAGCCCCCGAGGACGGCTTTGGCCCCATCAAGCTCCGCTGAATCTCACCCGTGCGCCCTCCGTCGGCCGCGAGCTCGAGGAGAGATCAGCACCCGGAGCAGTCTCATCAGAGGGGGCGGGGAGCGGCCTGTCAGGCCTGGCGTATCCCTCCTGTGGAGGCCCCGTTGCAGTTCCGCCGTTTGCCCAGCTCCGCCGGGAAGGTGCGTTCCAGACGACGATGAGCACCGCGAAGAGGAAGTTTGGAGGAGCTCCTGCCCGGCGGAGCGTAGGGGCCTCTTCGCACGCCCCCATAGGCTCCACGGTCCCGTCCACATTCGCCCCTGTGAGCACCGATCCGGTGCGCAGCATCGGGAATCTGTGACCAGTTCCCGGCCACTGGCCGGCCACTCTGTGCCCACACGTGACCCGCGAGTGGCCCGCGAGTGGCCACCTGAGGGTCGGGGAGTGACCACTTCCCGACCACAAGAGCGATTCAAGACCTCGAGCGGGGCTGAATCGGGGGTTCCCACGACGTGTGACCAGCCACTGGTCACTGTGTGCCCACTGCGTGGTCACCACGCGGCCACGGCGCGCCCATAGACCCATGACGACGACGAAACGGGGTCGCGACGCCCCTCCGTGGGCGTCAAGTGACCATCCTGTGACCGTCTCGTGGTCACGGCGCGGCAACCACGGCGTTCGCGCTCGCGACACCGCCGGCGGCCAGCGCCGTGACGACGGGGAGGCGACGCTCTACGCGATCTCGGCGGTCGGTACGCTCTTCGCGCCGCGGCGGTGACGACGGGCGACGCGGATCGAGTAGAAGACGAGGCCCGTGCCGACGAGGACGGCGGCGACTCCACTGAGCAGGCCAAGCGTCAGCGGGATCGCCCCGAAGAAGCCGGACATGAACGCGATCGTGAAGGCCCAGTCCTGGCGGACTCCCGAGCGAGTGAACAGCGGCGCCATCGTGATCGTGAGGACCAGTCCCACGAAGGCCATGTAGAGCAGGCCGAGCGCCCAAAGGCTGGAGAGTGGAGGAACTCCGAGGCCGACTTCATCGCGCAGCATGCCGACCCAGAAGGTGCTCATGAGTGCGAACGCTGCGGCCGCCGAGGTGACCGTGGCGGAGATCGTCGCTGCGGTCCATCCACCCTGTGCCGCTGCGCGAAGGCCGAAGATCGAGAGGCAGAGCAGAGCCGGGCCCACCAGGAGCCACAACAGCGGTCCCCAGATCTCCACGCGCTGCGTGGTCATGGCCATACCGGCCGCGATCGACACCGTGCCGAGGAACGCAGCCACGATGGGGAGCGAGTACCTCGAGCGCTCGAACAGGCCGCCGGCGCGAAGCGCTTTGCGGTCTGCGCGGCTGAGCGGCGCTTCGTCGCCGCGAACGTCCGCAGCGTCGAGGTAGATGCCAAGGATCGCTTCACCGTGCTGCTGACGCCAACGAGACGGGTACCAGCGCAGCATGCGCTCCACGTCTTGACGAAGTTCGCTCACGCTGTTGCCGCCTTCCCGTTCGCACCACGCAGACGTTCGTGGGCCAGCCGCGCTTGCGCGGCGAGCTCGTCGGCACGAGCCGCCAGAGTCTGCCCACCGACAGGTGACAGGGAGTAGTACCGCCGGGTGCGACCGTTCACTACCTCCTCGCCGTCCTGGATGATCCACCCGCGGCTGACCAGCGCGTCGAAGCACGCGTACGCCGTCGCGACGGCGAGAGGCTTCCCGAGTTGCGCTTCGGCATCCTGCATGAGGGCGTACCCATGCTGACGCCCTGAGGCGAGCGAGCTCAGCACGGCGAACTGCAAATCGGTGACGGCCATGACGGCAATGTAGCACCGATATATCCCGAGTCGTCGGAATATATGGCGGACAAGAGTATTCCTCCGCTACCTTCGCATCCACGTCACCTGCCAGCATCCGCCGGCGACGGGGCGTCCACCACGGCGAGCCGAGATCCGACCGCCAGATACCGGGGGAATCACCATGAAGTTAAAACGACTGCGCACGTTCGCGGCCTCGGCTGCCGTCGGCTGCCTTCTGGCAGCGGGTATCGGCGGGGCGGCTTTCGCTTCGACCGATGACGAGCTGACCGTGCTGGATGCGCTGGAACTCACAGCACTGACGGACGAGGCGCCGACCTTGCTCAACAACGTCTCCGCGCCGGAGGACGCGGGGATCGTCATCCCGGACAACTCCGGCGAGCCGATCATCGTGGGATCTGGTGCGGAAGAGATCTCCGTCCAGCTGCCCGGCGCGTCGGTGGATGGCGAGGACGTCGGCGAGGGTCTGGTCGGATACGACGGCGGGGACGGTTCGATCGCCGTCCCGATCCCGAAGGACGACGGTTCGATCCAGCTCATCTCCGTGATCGAGGGAGCCGCCAGCCCCACCGAGTACCGGTACGAGTTCAACCTGCCCGCAGGGGCATCTCTCTCGGCCGTCGAAGACGGTGGCGTAGCCGTCCGCGACGAAGACGGTGAGGTCCTGTACGCCGTGCTCGCACCCTGGGCGGTCGACGCCGACGGCGCCGCAGTCGACACCCGCTATGAGGTGGACGGCACTGCTCTCGTGCAGCACGTCGCGCACACGAGCGCCAACGCGTACCCCGTGGTCGCCGACCCGTGGCTCGGCGGCACGTGGGTCCAGGAGTGGTCCTGGTACAGCGGCGCCACGCGCATCGCCATGACCCCGACCACCTTCGCCCAGTGGGCATGCCCGGGTAACGTCTCCTGCGCGCTGACCTGGCAGGGCGTCGCCGCGACAGAGCTTGCGAACGCTCAGGTGACGCAGGCGAACAAGAACAAGATCAACGCGTCCACGACTCGGAACCAGATCGGCTGCCACATGGTCGCCGGTCCGCTGAAGAGCCCGTGGAACCTGGAGACGAACAAGCCTGACATCGGTCTTCCCGGCTTCATCGCAACGCTCTGCAACCCGTAGAGCGACAGGGATAGGAGGGGGAGGGTCCGCGGACTCTTCCCCTCCTTCATGTCCAGGACCGAGAGCGAAAGAAGAACCCCCGCCGCCTCGAGGGCGCCGGGGGTTCGTCATGACCGGGCCGAGCCAGACTCAGCGAGAGGACATCCGACGGATCTTCGCGGCGTAGCCGTCGAGCACCTCGAAGATGCCGGCGTGCTGCCAGACACGGTTCCGGCTCCACCCCGTGGTCTCGGTCAGGACCCCGCGTTCGGTGAGCGTCTCCAGTGCCCGAAGCGCAGCCATCTCCCCGAGGCCGAGGACCTGCTTCAGGTACTTCGTCGTCACCGCGGGCTGGCCGACGAGGGTGGGCAGGATCTTCCACGCGGTGGCGTCCGCCCGGATGCCGGACATCTTGGCGCGCGACTCCTCGAGCTGGACGACGAGGTCGTCCACGAGCTCGGTTCCGGTGGCGGATGCGATCAGGCTCGCCGCGACGAACTCGCGGACGATGGGTCCGGCGTCGCCGGCCCGGTACGCGCCGAGGGCGTCGAAGTAGCGCTCGGTGTGCACGAGGAGGCCCGCTGAGATGGGCACGGCGGTCGATCCGACGAGCTCCTTGTTCCGGAGGATCGACTGCGCGAGCGCGCGGCCGGTTCGTCCGTTCCCATCGGGGAACGGGTGGATCGTCTCGAACTGGGCGTGCGCGACGGCGACCTGGACGAGCACCGGAAGATCCTCGCGGTCGATGAAGGAGACGAGGTCCTCGATCGCACCGGGAATGCGATCATGATGCGGCGCGACGAAGTCAGCGACGCGAGGGCCGGCTTCCCCTGGCCCGATCCAGACCTGCTCCTCACGGAAGCGGCCGGCCGCGATCGGGTCAAAGCCGCTCTGGTGGAGCATCAGCGCCTCATGCATCGCGAGGATCGACTCCGCGCTGATGTCGTCGGCGAGCCGGAGCGCGGCTTCCATGGCGCGGACGTTCCCGATTACGGTGAGCGCGTTGGCCTTGTCACCCTCATCGATCTCGGCGAGAGCGAGCTGCTTCGCCGACGTCGTCAGCTGCTCGATCTGGGAGCTGGACGCCGACTCCGTGCGCAGCAGGATCGCGGTCATCGGCCCGAGCGCCGGACTGTCTGAACCGAGCTTGCTCTGCGCGTGCTTGTCGAACTCGACCAGCTGACGAGTGGCGTCCTCGATGTTCGCCAGCTCGTCACCCGAGATGACCGGGGACCAGTTCGCGATCGGAGCTGTGACGGTTGCCTCGTAGGGTCCCGTCTGTCGCTCGACCTCGGCGCGCGAGAACATCTGTGGCGCGCGCGGCGCCCAGTCGTAGGTCTCGTGCGTGACCGCATCCACGGGGATGAGGGTGCGGGTGTGATCTGTGGGCATGCAGCAATTATACCAACATTTAACGGAATATGTGTTGGCAGGGTCTGGTGGTGGCCACACTTGAGCCGCCAGACGTGGGCATGAGCACCGGCGCCCCACGTATGCGGGTACAGCACCAGGAAGGAGCCGTCAGTCGCGAAAGAAGAACCCCCGCCGCCGGATGGCGACAGGGGTTCTCGATGGATGCCGGCTCGGCTCTAGCCGGGCGGCCGGTTCGGGGTCGCCCGCGAGTAGAACACGATTCCGCGGGATCAGTTACCGCGTGGTCGAGACGTCGGCTTTCTTGCCTGTGACGACCCAGCCCAGCGAGATCCATGCGTTCTTCCCATTGCGGATCGGCATGCAGACGGTCGCGGGATTGAACGGGTTCGCAGGCAGCGGGTCGAGCCAGCACAGCTTGGCGTAGTAGTTGCCCGTCCAGAAATCCGTACGGTTCCCCCACGTGCCGTTGGTAACACCAGTGGTGAAGCTGTACAGCACGGCCGGCGCCTGCGAGTGCCAGCATGCGACGGTAGTCCCAGAACAGCCGGTGCTCACGCCGAAGGTGCCGACCGACTGCGAGGATCTCTCCGCACTGAGCTCCTGTGCACTCATTGGCTGCACCGCGGTGATATCACCGGTGAATGCATCCACTGTCACCCGCTTCAGATCGTCGGATTCAAGCAGCGCCATCTCGCTGGTCGAGAGCTGCTCTACCGAGCCGATCTCGACCGTGGGGTCATCCAACGTACTGGAATCATCCGCCGTGGCGTGGGCCGGTAGCGCGCTCACCAGCGCCAGCGCGCCCACCAACAGGGCTGTGCTGAGCGTGGAGAGCCTGGCTCGACTTAGTCTCGTCATCGTCATCCCTTCGTTTCGTGGATACTTCGACCCCATCGTCTTGCTCGGCACGTGCCGTCAGTCGAGTTCTGTCCCAAATTCATGCCGTGCGCACCCCTTCCCGCTTCCAGACTGGGAGTCCAAATCCCACCAAGCGGAGGTATGTATGCGGTTCAAAGCATCAGCGGCCACACTTCTCGCGGGCACACTCGTCGTGCTGTCCGTCCCGACCGCGTCGTTCGCAGACAACGACTCACCGGACCTCATCGACGAGCTACGGGTCGTCGCACCGGACCTGGCGGAGGCAGCAGCGCCGGAGGGCGTAACGGCCTCGACGGTCGAGGACGTTACGGCGTCCGTCACATCGGACACCATCACCATCGCCTCGGAGGCTGGCGAATTCCGCCTTACGGCCGAAGATCCCGGGGACGGGAGCACAGTGGACTCCGTCCTCCTCGACGACGCATCGGCGCTGTTCGCCATCAGGATCGAAAGCGACATCGCCCCGCGGGCGTACGACTTCACGCTGGACCTGCCGGACAATGCCATCGTCGACGACATCGAGGACGGCGGGTACATGTACCTGAACGCCTCGGGGGAGTTCATCGGTGGAACAGCCGCCCCCTGGGCACGAGATGCCGAGGGGAAGGACATCCCGACGTGGTTCACGCTGGAAGGCAACCAGCTGACGCAGCACGTGGACCTGGATGCCGTGGCAGACATCGTGTACCCCGTGATCGCTGACCCCTACCAGGGATCGTGGCTCGTAGAGTCCGCGTACGTGACGAGCCAGAGTGGTTCGGACTACGTGGTTCGTGCAGTGCCGACCCAGTTCGGGCGGTACTCGTCAGGGGCGGCGATCCTCTCCTACCACAGCGCGGACTTGAGGGCCCGCCTCGGTAGCAACGCGAGCAAGGTCATATCGACGATCGAGAACCAATTCCACTGCCACGTGGTCTACAACTACGCCGGTGGCGGTCCCACGTACGACATGGAATCGTGGCGGGCGGACGTGTGGTGGTGGCTTCAGGCTGCCGTCGGCTGCAACCCGTAACAGCCGCCAAGGGTCTGTCACCTCGCCGGTGGCAGGCCCTTGCTGTCTGTTTGAGACGGACCCCGCCTCTGCCATCGCGCGGAATTCGCTCGGGAGCACACCCGTCCGTGTGGCGAACTGGGCCCGGAATGTCTGAGGATCGGCGAACCCGACCAAGACCGCAACATCCCGCAATGCGCGGGCCGGGTCCCCGGCGATCAGCACGCAGGCGGCCTCGACCCTCATCGCGGCGATTGTTGCCCCGGGCCCCAGGGAGTCGTGCTCGAAGGATCGTGACAGCTGTCGGCGTGACACATAGAGCATCCGGGATATCGTCACCGGGCTACATGAAGGATCGTGATAGTCCTGGGCGATCATCCCCACTGCACGTCGCCGCAACTCCTCGAGCGACGGGCTGGGCGGCGGCATTTCGTGATCGGGTGCCAGTCAGCTGGGCAAGGGCGGGAGGACAACCGCCCAGGTGGCGACTGCCGCGATCACGACGACGAGGATGGAAGCGGCCGCCAACCCAGCGGCCCAGAAGAACTGCTGCTTAGGCATCCGGGAACCCGCGATCACTCCGGTGATGGTCGTCAGTACAGCCCCTGCAATGCCTGCCCATAGGGCGTACAGGCCGGTTTGCCACGTCCGTTGTTCGTCGGGTGTGGGGTCGTCCACTGGCAGCTCACCGGACAGTGAGCCCAGCGAGCTTGCGGCCAGGATGACAGCGGCAACCGTGGCCATCAACAGCACCACATACGCAACGACCGCCCACACAGCGATGGATGACTTCGTCTCCTCGTGATGGTCCGGTGTGTTCACATTTCCCACCCTCTCAGCTGTGGACTCTGTGTCTGTAGTCCAAATGGGGGACACGTGTCATCCCGCACATGCACTGGTTCTTCCGCGGCCCTCGGTGCCGTCAGTCGCGAAAGAAGAACCCCCGCCGCCCGAAGGCGACAGGGGTTCTCGATGGTTGCCGGCTCGACCCTAGATGAGCTGAGTGGCGATGGTGGCGCGGATGTGGTCGATCACCGCCTCGCGCTCCTCCCGGAACTGGTAGATGGTCAGCCCGGGGGACTGAGCAGCCATCAGCGCCGGCGCGTACTTGCCCAGTGAGCCGTGCTCGACCAGCCACGACTGCTTGAGCGCGTGGACTCCGAGCGCCCAGGCGAAGTCCCTCGGTCCGTAGCCCGGCCGCGGCGTCCGACCTGTGCCGCGGTGCTCCTCGATCACCTTCTTGACGATCTTCGAGATCGCCTGGGCGACATCGCGGACGGCCACATCCTCCGTCTTCTCGATCCACTCAGTCCTCTGACGGAAGAAGCGATCGATCTGCGGCAGCTGGGCGATTGCGAGGTCCGCGATGAACCGCTTCTGCGAAGACGTGAGTGATCTCAGCACGTACTCGGTCTGCTTGGACAGGAACTCGGCGGCCGTGATCGCCCGAGCGCCGAGTTCGCTCCTGAGCAACGCCGCCGGGCGCTGACCGCTCGCGACCGCGACGATGTTCGACGGCAGCCGCGCGTCGATCCTCCTGATCTCGGCCACCGTGTCGACGATCACCCAGCGGTTGGACCGCGACCGCGTGTGAGCGACCAGCTCACCCACTGTCATCTCCCTCCTGTCGCGCATATGCACCGACAGGTCGATCACCTCGATCGGCGACGAAGAAGTCGGCGCCGGTGTCGAGCTCTGGTGCTTGACGCGGGCGATCCGGATGTCGTCCGGGTTCACCCACTCGATCTCGTCCGACGCAGCGAACGGCCGGGTCAACGTGTCAGGATCCGCCGTCCAGCCCCAGTTGTTGCCGAACCGGACATCCGCCAGATCCAAGCGGGACGCGACGACGGCGATCACGTTCTCGGCGCGCGCCCAGTTGGTGAGGATCTTCCGGCGCGCCTCAGGTAGCTTGTCGCGATCGACGAAAACCACCTTCGGCACGTTCTGTTCCGAAGCAAGCTGCGCAACATCTTCGCAGGACATCACCCGGGCCGAGGCGTGCTCCGGGGCACCATGGACACGCATCTCAACGGGAGAGGACTGAGCGAAGGGGACGTTCAGCCCGATGTCGTAACGAGGCAGTCGGTACGCCTTGTGGTCGTCTGGACGCGCGCGGCGAGCCCACGTGTGGAAGTGACGGACGAGGGCTCGACTCTTCAAGTCGGCATGGATGGCCGACATCGCCATCATGCTCGTGGTCGGGTCCATGAGCGTCTCGGCCAGGTCGTGGAACTGTTCCTGCTGCCACGCGTAGGTCAGCTCTTCGATCAGGCGGCGATTCTCCTCCGTGTCAACGATCGACTCGCGGTTCGGTGCGATGCTCACGTCCCCGACGGGGACGACGTAGAGCAGCGGCTCCTGAACGACCAACATGTCCTTCGGGATCGCGTAGCTGATCTGACCCATGAGCACGGCCGGCGACCGAAGAGACTGGTTGTGCACGACGGTCGGCCCCGAAGGCGCAGAGCCGCCTTCGAGGATCCGTTCCGACCATGTGGGGAGACCGACGGGAGACATTTCCCTGTTCGTGATGAGGGCTCGACCCTCGTCCCACCAGAAGTGGACGCGCGACAGCGCCTTCCACCACTTCTCGATCTTGTCGACCTCGACCGGGACGGTGATCTCCACACCGTCCACGCCAACCTCGTCGACGGGCGTGACCTCGTGAACGATGTGGTGCATGAGGTGCCCGTCGATGCGGGCCATGACGAGGGTGACCGAGACGCCGTTCTTGACGCCACGCACGACGAAGCGATCCGCCACGGTGAACGGGGACTTCGCCCCGATACCGAGGCAGCCGGCCGAGGTGTTCTCGTTCCGCTTCGTCGACGCTGCGGGACGGGTGAAGACGCCCACCATGTCGGCGGCGCTCATGCCCAGGCCGAAGTCGCGAACGACGAGGAACGGGGAATCCTCCGTGGGCATCGTGATCTCGACAGGCCGGGTCTGGCCGGCCGAGCGGTGGGAGTCGTCCGCGTTGACGTACAGCTCGCGGACGACGGCGTCCATCGGCGACGCGTAGTTGCCGATGAGCATCTCGACCGCAATCGACGTGTCCTCGGGCCGGATGGTCGACAGTACGAAGCGGTCGTCCTCGCCGAAGAGCGCCGGGTCGAGGTAATGCGAGTCGTCCGGGGCGACTCGCCTGGGTGCAGTGATCTTCATGGTGTTCCTGTCTGGTCGACATGTGTGTCGAACCGGGAGGTGGTGACCTTCCCGCGGGTGTGCGGGACCGGGGCAGACAGGGAGACCCTGAATCTGCCGGCCGCCTCCCGAGACAGCTGTGCTGTCTGGCGGTCGCCCATGAGCGCGTCAGCGCGCGTATACCGTCGCCAGCTCGTTCCAGTGCGTCGTCGCGCGGAGCGAGAGCATCTCGCGGCGCATCTCGAAGGCGGGGCCGAGCCTGATGCCGGCCAGGCCGAGGCCGACGGCGCTGTCGCCGTGGCGGCGGTGGATCTTGTCGAGCAGCTCGCCGACGCCGCGGCGGTCGTAGTCCGGCTGGAACGCCGGGAGGAAGCTGTGCGACTCGGCGGGGGAGAGCTTGTTCAGCATGACCCCGGCGCGGACGTACTTCACTCCCGGTCGGAGCTGACCCTTCAGGCTCTCGGTCGCCGCCTTGGCGATCGCGACCGGGTCGTCGGTGGGCATCCCGAACGCCATCTGCCCCCAAGCGGAGGTGTAGTTGTCGGCGTACGGCGACGACGCGGCGAACGCGGAGACGAGCCCGGCCACGGACTTCTCGCCACGCATGCGCGCCGTGGCGCGCTGGGCATAGACAGAGAGGACGTGTGCGACGGTGTCCGGGTCCTCCACCGGATGGCCGAACATCCTGGACGAGATGATCTGCTGCTTGGTCTTCCGGACCGGCTCGATCTCGATGCACGGGATGCCGCGGAGTTCGTAGACGATGCGCTGCACGGTGACGCCGAACGCCTTCTTGATCGCGCCGGCGTCCGCGTCGCGCAGCTGCAGCATGTTCTCGATGCCGCGGGCGGCGAGCTTCTGCTCGAGGCGGCCGGCGATGCCCCAGGTCTCGCTCGTGGGATAGTGCGCGAGGATCACCTCCTGCTGCTCGGGCGTGTACGCGGTCCAGTCGCAGACGCCGCCGAGATGAGGAGCGCGCTTCGCCCCGTGGTTGGCGAGCTTCGCGAGGACCTTGGAGGGTCCGAAGCCGACGGAGACCGGGAGGCCGATGTTCCGCCGAGCTGCTTCGCGGATCTCTCGGCCGAGAGCGGCGAGGTCGGTTCTCTGCTCGTTTACGTGCAGAAAACACTCGTCGATCGAGTACTCCTCGACCCACGCTCCGAACCGCTCCACGAGACGATGGAGGCGATGGCTCAAGTCGCCGTAGAGCTCGTAGTTGCTGGATTTCGCGACCGCTCCGTGATGCTCAGCGAAGCTCCGGATCTTGAACCACGGCGTCCCCATCTTGATGCCCAGCGCCTTGGCTTCGGACGTGAGAGCGACCACACAGCCGTCGTTGTTCGAGAGGACGCAGACCGGGCGACCCTCGAGTTTCGGATCGAACACGCGCTCGCACGACGCGTAGAACGAGTTCGCGTCGACGAGCCCGATCACGTCAGGTGCCGATGGATGTTGTAGGTGACCACGCCCCACACCGTCATCTCCATCTCGCCCTCGAGCCGGATGGACGGGTACTTCGGATTCTCGGCCTGCAGGACGACTCGGCCGGCGGAGCGGACGAGAGTCTTCAGCCACCGCCCTCGTTCCCACGTTCATGATGTTCACCCCGAGTGGACCGAACTTCCTGCAGGTTCTCCTGGCGTGGGTGTGGGCGATCGCGCTGGGTGCGGTGTCGTTCTTCTTCTTCCGACAGGCACAGAAGCAGGTGGCCAAGCGGCGTCAGATCCAGCTGATGGTCGACCAGAAGGTGCAGGCAATGCTCGACGGCCCGTGCACCAACTGCGGGTCGACGGCGTCCGCCGGCTACCGAGTGTGCGGATCGTGCGGACGCGTGAAGGATGAGCGACTCAAGTAACTCGAGGCCCGCCATTTAGTTGAAACACTCAATAATTGCGTTTGCCGATATTGGTGATTATGACAAAACATAAGAGGACGATTGGCATGTTCTGCATATAGTCCTCCTCTGATACGACCTGGATGCGGCCTCGGTAGGCAGCGTCTGCAGCTCTACGAACGATGCGTTCGATGCGAAGGCGCTCGATGTCAGCAACTACGGGGACGGTGGACGATGCGGCGGCGGATCACCGATCTGCGATGTGCTTGCTTCGTCGCGGGGATAGTTCGTGATCGGAGGGCGCCCGAGTTCGAGGTCCGAGTATCCGTCCGAGGCAGACAGTTCGGCCGATGGTCGGCGAGATCGCCGTGTACGACGCGGCAGATAGCGCACCAGACCGGCGAGTAATCCGATGACAAGGACCACGCACGCGATCGGAACGATCCACTGCGAAGCCGGCCACCTGAACGCGATCGACATCAAGATCGAGATGAAGCCCAGCGTTACAACGGCGATCACCACCGTGCTCTTCGCGATGTGCCCCATGGGCCCGACCCTATCCCGCCAAATTGCAGCACAATCATGCTGAACTTTGAACCGTCCCCGGTTTTCTGCCGCTCCTATGCGGGCGCCATCACCGGGTGGGATGGCGTTTCGAGGTCAGCGTAGTAGACCGCTTCGTACTCGTCGGGCGGGACGTTTCCGAGGGTGGAGTGCAGGCGCCTAGCGTTGTACCAGTCGACCCAGCCAGCGGTGGCCCATTCGACGTCGTCGATCGTCTTGAGCGGCCCAGATCGGAAGGGAGATCCCTCGCGGATCGCTTCGTTCTTGAACAGCCCGATGGTCGATTCGGCCAGCGCGTTGTCGTATGCGTCGCCGATTGATCCGATGGACGCGGCGATGCCTTCGAGTGTGAGAGTCTCGGCGAACGACACGCTCGTGAATTGCGAGCCCGCGTCGCTGTGATGGATCAACCCGTCAACGGCCGGGTGGCCGGCGCGATCGCGCCGCCACAACCCCATCCGCAGCGCGGTGGTCACCAGCGGGGTCGTCTTCACGGTCGCGGCATGCCAGCCCACGATCGCTCGGGAGAAGCAGTCGATCACGAACGACACATAAGCGAAGCCTGCCCACGTCCTGACATAGGTGAAGTCCGCGACCCAGCGGCGGTTCGGCGCCTGGGCGGTGAAGTCCCGATCGAGTAGATCCGGGGCGCGATCGGCATGACGGTCCGGGACTGTCGTTCGTACCCGCCGTCCTCGGACCAGACCATTCAGCCCGAGATCGCGCATCAGCCGATCGATCTGTCGTTTCGAGACCACCAGTCCGCCCCGCCTCAGGTGAGCGGTCATCTTCCGCCGCCCATACAACCCCTCCGGCGTTCCCACCGTGGCTAGGAGCGCGTCGATGACCACCGCGTCCGCCCGCAACCCGCGCACTGGGCTCGGCCCGCTTCCAGGCCCGATAGGTCCGCGCGGCGACCTGCACGCCCTGCTCCCGCAGGACCTGACAGACCGACTCGACCGCGCGGTGTTTGATTCGTTGCTCGTCGATGAACGCGACGATCAACGCCGTCGGGGGTCGAGTTCCCCGGCGAAGAAAACCGCCGCGTCCCGCAAGATCGCGTTCGCCTCTCGCAGCTCCCGCACCTCGCGTCGCAACGCTTTGAGCTCCTCATTCTCGATCGAGCTGACCCCCGCACGATCGCCCTGATCGACCTGCGCCTGCCGCACCCACCGGCGCAACGACTCAGAACCGAACCCCAGCCGCTTCGACACCGTCTCGCACGCGGCCGTCAGGTTTGGGTACTCATCGAGGTGATCAAGAACGAGCCGCACCGCCCGCTGCTTCGTCTCCTCCGGAATCCTCTTCGGCATACTCAACATCTTCCTTCCAGACTCGAAAGGAAACGGCATCAAACCGGGGACGGTTCAGGCGATGGTGCGGAAGAAGTCTCCGGTGTTTCCGAGGGTGTCGCTGGTCGGGTAGAGCGTGACATCCCATTGGCCGGGTGCAGCGTGGGTGGGGATCGTCACTTGCCGTTCCCATGTGCCGTTCGTGGCGTCGCCGGAAACGAGGGTCATCGCGCCGAATCCGTGGCCTTGGTCCGTGCCCTGATGGCTGACGGTGATGGTCGGCGTCTGGACGCCTGCGGGGTCCTTCAAGGAGACCCGGACCGTGAACCGCGCCGGCCCTTTCGCGAGGTTGAACGACGACGCGCTCACCGAACTCGACACGAACACCGGCCCGGCCGTATCCGTAGCGGCGAGCGCAGGTGCCGGTGCCGCGACGATCAGCGCAAGGAGCAGAAAGAACGTAGTGATACCGCGCCAATACCGCATGTGCCCCCCCAGGCCTTTGGCGAAGGCGGCCGGTGGTTCGGCGCCATTTCGCTTCCGAGGATCACCATATCGGGGTATGTCCTCCACCGAGGACGGCGCACGCCGACTACAACGAGGGCTGAGCGTCCGCAAGCGGCGGCATCGGACGCCACTGCGGGTCACGGGCGATCTTCCGCCCGTCCTTGAGCCCGCGGAACAGGTGCTTCGTCCCGCGTGCCTTCCGCTCCACGGCGAGCAGTCGGACGATCTCCTTGGCGAACGTCAAGGCCGTCCCGGCATTGAACAGCACCGGGTTGTAGACGCCGAGCTCGCGATAGTAGCGCTTGATGTGCGCGCGGTTGCGCATGATGTAGTACCGGTACGCGTCGCTCGAGGCGTTCATGTGCCGGATACCCATGTCCCACTGCTTGATCTCGCGGGTGCGGCGCAGGACGAATTCGTCGACGATCACCGACGTCGTGTGGCGGGAGGCCAGCCATCCGTACATCTGGTCGTCCCAGTAGATGAAGAACCTCGGATCGGGCAGGCCGATCTGTTCCACGATGTCGCGGTGGATGAACATCCCCTCGAAGCACCCCGAGTTCATCTCCTTGAAGCCCGACTCGTCGAAGCCGGACGGGGCGAAGGGGATGGGGATCCCCATCCGGTCCGCGATGCGGTACTGCCAGTAGAACTCGCTGCCGTCATAGTCGTACCGCCGGCCCTGGATGCTCTTGAACCGCGGTGCCCACTTGCCCATGCTGGCGAGGCCGTCCGGCATCACCTCGACGTCGTCGTCCATCAGCCAGATCCAGGTGGACCCGAGCTCGTAGGCGAGCCGCATGCCCTCACTGAATCCTCCGGAACCGCCGGTGTTGGTCTCCAGCCGGCGGTAGACGATCTCGGCGCCCACGCGGTCGCGGAAGGACTCGACGACGTCGCCCGTGTCGTCCACCGAGGCGTTGTCCACGATCACGACGTGACCAGGCTTCGGATCCATCCGCTCGATGCTCTCGAGCAGGCGGGTGAGCAGGTGCGACCGGTTGTAGGTCACGATCGCGATCGTCGCCGACGACGGCTCGAAGGCGGGGGAGGTGTGCTCGTCGAGACGTTCGGATGCGGTGGTCATAGCGGGGCAGAGTCTACCCGGCCTTCCCGTCACCGCCCTGAATGCCACTCGGCAACTCCGGCCCCACGGGGGCGGGTTCGCGCACCCGGTCCCGCCACGAGCGGCTGTGCCCGGCACGGGCCGCACAGAGGACGAGCATCATCCAGCCGTAGCCGTGCAGCGTGAAGCTCTCGAACATGGAGTCGACCAGGAGGGCGACCAGGATGAGGGGCGTCCAGGTGTAGACGACGGAACGCCGCGTGCTGGCCTCGCTCCAGCCGCGCACGAGCGCGATCCCGCACACGATGAGGAAGAGCAGGAGGCCCAGCCATCCCACCTGCAGCAGGACGTCGAAGTAGGCGTTCAGCGCCGACGCGTGCCGTTCGGTCAGGGCGAAGTTGATCCCGAGGAACGGGAACTCCGACGTCGACCACGCCCCGTACCAACCCCACCCCTGCACGGGGTAGTACCGCACGTAGTCGAGGATCGTGTTCCAGAGATCGGCCCGGGTGGAGAAGTCCGACCCTGCGCCCAGGAAGGCGATGATCGGGTTCCGCGCCAGGTAGGCGACGATGAGCCCGAGGACGACCACCGCGCCCAGGGTCGTCTGGAGGAGCGGGCGCTGCGTGGGTGTCGCGTGCCGCATCAGCATGAGCGCGAGCGTCGCCAGGGCGACGATCGTGGCGATGACGACGACGGTGGGGGAGTCGGAGAGGACGGCGAGTCCGCCCGCGAGGACGACGGAGAAGATCGAGAGCCCGGTAGGGACGGACGAGGTGCGCCACTCCACCACGAAGGTGATGAGCGCGAGCACCGCGATGAAGCCGAGCGTGTTGCGCGTGCCGAAGATGCCCTGCACCGGGCCGAGGTCGGCGATGGCCCCCTGGACCCCCAGCAGGGAGAACGGCATGTCGAGCAGGATGCCGAAGAGGATCTCGACCCCGAGCGAGATCGAGAGCAGCCAGCGCATCACGTCCCCGAAGGCGCGGGCGGTCTGCAGGGTGTCACGGACGTGCGCGATCGTCAGGGCGAGCAGCGCGAAAGCGAGGAGGCCCACCCAGCCCGCGAGCGACTTCCGCGAGTCCGTCGACCACACCACGCTGGCTCCGGCCCAGGCGATGAAGACGAGCACCGAAATCGGTGCGAAACGCAGCGGTGAGAGCTCCCGCCGCCGGGCGATGAGGATGCCGCCGGCCAGGAGGCAGAGGCCGGCGATCATGGTGACGTAGGTCACCCGGCCGGCGAGCCGCTCGATCGCGAAGGAGCCGAACGTGGCCGCGATCGTGGTCAGCGTGAACGCCCGGGCGAGCCCCGCCGACCGCAGCAGCTCACCCGTCGACGAGCCGAAGGGGAGTGCCGTCATGGGGTGGCCACCACGGGATCCCCACGTTCGATCAACGCCGACTGCTCCGCGGGTCCCACGCCCACCAGCGGCGCCTGGGTGACCTTGCTCCCGAGCATCACCACGAACATCCAGCCCCACAGCAGCAGCGGTCCGGACTCGGCCAGGCCCTGCACCAGCAGCACGGTCGCCACGAGGGTCGGCAGGAGGGTCAACGGGGAATAGGGGCGGTCCGCCCGCAGGTCCCAGCGCGGCCGGTCGATCGCGAAGAACCAGGAGCGCCAGATGAAGGCGAGATAGATCCCGGCCATCAGGAGGACCCCGATGATCCCGAGCTGGAGGAACACGTCGATCCACATGTTGTGCGCCTGCATCACGGTCTCCCCGTGATCGACGATCCAGCGATCGAACATCGGGTCGGACGGCAGCCACGGAGTCGCGAACCCCCAGCCGATCACGGGATGCTCCGCGGCGCGCTCGAGCACCGCCTGCCAGATCCCCTCGCGACCGGTGAGGTCGCTGGAGCGGCCCAGCGCGCCGAAGATCGCGTCGCGCCCGAACCAGAGGGCGGCGCCGCCGATCACCGCGGTCGCGGCGTACACGAGGTAGTAGACGGTGCGCCCTCCCGGACGGCGGACCGTGCGCATGAGCAGGACCGTCGTGAGCACGACCGCGGCCGCCAGCGCGGAGAGATAGGCGGTCGCCGATCCGGCCCGTACCAGGAGGAAGACGGCCAGCAGGATCCAGCCGAGCAGGAGCACGCGCCGGGGCGCGCGCGCCGCATACCGGATGGCGAACACGATCACGGCCAGGAGCGCCACCACGGCGAGCAGGTTGGCGTTGCCGAAGATCCCCTGGATGCGGCCGCCGTCGAAGAGGTTGTCGCGTGACCAGTAGACGATCGGATCCATCTTCTCGGCCGGGACGACGAAGCCAGGGAGCAACGGTCCGCCGACGAAGAGCGATACGCCCAGTTCGAACAGGAGCGAGAGGGACAGTACCCACTTCAGCGCGGCGGCGATGGCGGCGACCGTCTCCTTCCAGGTGAGCACCGCGGCGACGAAGAGTCCCTGGGTCGTCGTGACGGCCAGGAGCAGCCAGGTGATGCCGGTGGTCGCCGGCCACGCCGACCAGAGTGCGGAAGCGGCGGCCCACGCCACGTAGCCCAGGACGAACCAGGGCAGACGCCGCCAGTTCACCGGCGGCCGCACGGTCGCCCAGACGCCCACCGAGACGAGCCCGGAGACGAGCGCGACGAACCCGGCGCCCGTCTCGCCCAGCGCGTGCACCCACGCGACTCCGGCGAGGGCCTGGAAGAGCACGAACACGCACCAGGCGCGCAAGAGCAGATGGCCCGTGCGCTCGCGGGCGGGCGGGGCGGGAACGGGACCCGCGGGGTGTTTCGTGAGGACCGCCATGATGCACTCAGAGTATCCGGGTGCGCCGTACGCTGGGGGTGTGCTGGCACGGCTCTCCAACGCCCCCCGCGACTACGCCTGGGGGTCCACCTCGCTCATCGCCGCGCTCGAGGGTCGCACACCCAGCGGCGCCCCGGAGGCGGAGGTCTGGTTCGGGGACCATCCGGGCTCGCCGGCGCAGGTCGAAGACGGCAGCGGCCTGACGCTCGACGCGTGGCTGGACGCGCGCGCCACCGGGACCGGCGCGCCGGACCGACTCCCGTACCTGCTGAAGCTGCTCGCGGCGGGTTCGCCGCTGTCCATCCAGGTGCACCCCTCCCAGGACGAGGCACGCCGAGGCGCGGCGCGCGAGGATGCCGCCGGCGTCCCCGTCGACGCGCCGGAGCGCAACTACAAGGACCGCAATCACAAGCCCGAGGTCATCGTCGCGGTCTCCGAGCGCTTCGAAGCGCTGGCGGGCCTCCGCGGACTCTCCGCGACCCGTCGCCTGCTGACCGCGCTCGGGGACGAGCCCGGTCTCCGGGCGCTCCGCGCCTCGCTGGAGGGGGACGACGAACCCGCCGCGCTCCGCCGCACGATCACCTGGCTGCTGTCGGGGGACTCCCGGGACACCGTCGCCGCCGTGATCACGGCGCTCGCCGCCGCGCGGTCCCCGGAGTTCGGACCGGAGTTCGATGCTGCGCGGAGGATCGCCGCCGCCTATCCCGGTGACCCCGGCGTCGTCGTCGCGCTCCTGATGAACCACGTCGTCCTCGCCAGGGGAGAGGCGCTCTTCGTCCCCGCCGGGGTTCTGCACGCGTACCTCTCGGGACTCGGCGTCGAGGCGATGGCGGCCAGCGACAACGTCCTGCGCGGCGGACTCACCCCGAAGCACATCGACGTCCCCGAGCTCATGGCGATCGTCGACGCGACCCCCGGCCCGCCTCCGTTCCTCGCGCCGCGTGCCGAAGGCGACGGCGTGGAGACCTTCGCTCCCGGCATCCCGGACTTCGTCCTCTGGCACGTGTCCGTGTCCAGCGGCGCCGAACGCCGCATCCCGCTCACCGGCCCCGCCATCCCCCTCGCGGTCGCCGGTGAGGTGACCGTGGTCGGGGGATCGGGCGTCGCGGTGACGCTTCGTCCCGGCCAGGCGGCCTTCGCCACGCCCGACGAGCGGGAACTGATCGTGACCGGTGACGGCGAACTCTTCATCGCACATCCCGGCCGATGACCGGGCGCGACACGCGGGCGATGTCTGCCGGTTTCGCGCAAGGAAACGCGGAAGGGGTTGTGCCGGAGTAACGAATCCGCGCCAACCGACACGCCGTCGGCGCGTCGTGAAGATTCAACGGTGAGTTGAGGGTTTACGATCTGCGACTTGATTTCCTCGAATCACACCTGTGTAATTTAGGCATCCACTCACCGTGAGCGGAGATCGAACAGGGCGGGGAGAGCAGATGACGGGCGCACAGTACCGTTCGGGCGTTCCCGACAATTGGTTCGTCGATCCGGTCTTCCTCGGTGTCCCCGGCGTTCGCCGTGACGCACCGGCGGAAGGCAACCCGCTGTCATGGCAGAGCGACGCGCTCTGCGCGCAGACCGACCCCGAGGCCTTCTTCCCGGAGAAGGGCGGTTCCACACGTGATGCCAAGCGCATCTGCACGACGTGCGACGTGCGGGACCAGTGCCTGGAGTACGCGCTGCAGAACGACGAGCGGTTCGGGATCTGGGGCGGGCTGAGCGAGCGCGAGCGGCGCAAGCTCAAACGCCGCGCGGGGTGAGCAGGGCACGCGACATCGCGTGTCCTCGGCGCGTACGCCCGGCCACCGCGCCCGTGCGCGCTTAGGCTGACCAGGCTATGCCCGCCCGAGTCCATGCCCTCCTCGTCGTGCGACCCGAAGGTCGCGCCTCCGCGGCGACCCATCTCGCGCGCACGCTCGACGCGCTCGCCGCGCAGACCCGCCCCGCGGACGTCCTGACGATCGTGCTCTGCGGCGCCGGTCCTGCCGTCACCGAGCTGGCCGCGGCGTCGGGCGCCGAAGGCATCATCACGGCATCGGGTGCGACGACCTTCGCCGACGCCGTCCGTCTCGCCGGACCCCGCCTGACCGGTGACGCGATCTGGTTGCTCGCCCAGGACACCGCCCCGGAGCCGCACGCCCTCGGGCGACTGCTCGCCGGACTGGAACGTGCGCCGTCGGTCGCCATCGTGGCGCCGAAGCTCGTGGATGCCGACGACGCCTCGCGCATCGTGTCGCTGGGCGTGACCATGACCCCCCTCGGCCGGACGGTGGGGCTGGCCGACGACGAGCTCGACCAGGGACAGCACGACGCCGACGAGGACGTCCTGGGCGCCGACATCCGGGGGATCCTGATCCGCGCCGGCGTGTGGCGTGAGCTCGAGGGGATCGACCCCGCGCTCGGTGGCGCCGACGAGGGGCTCGACCTCGGGGTGCGCGCCCGCCTCGCCGGACATCGCGTCAGCCTCGTGCCGACCGCGCACGTCGCCGTCGACGGGGACGGCGCGGCCGGGCTGCCGGCGCCGACCACACGACGCCGGCGCCGGCGCCGCGCCTACGCCACGCGCCTCGCGCAGCTCCACCGCCGCCTCGCCTACGCGCCCGCCGCGGCGGTGCCGCTGCACCTGCTCTCGCTCATCCCCCTGGCGCTCTGGCGCGCGGCGACCCTGCTCGTGGTCAAGCAGCCCGCCCGGGTGCTCCCGGAGTGGGGCGCCTCCATCGTCGCCTTCTTCCGCTGGGGGGCGATCGCCCGCTCCCGCCGCGTCATCCGCCGATCGCGCACCGCATCCTGGCACCAGCTCGCATCGCTGCGCATCACCCGTACCGACCTCAGACAGCGCTTCGACGCCGATGTCGACGCGGACGCGATGGATCGCCCCATCCGCGAGGAGCTCCGGTTCTTCACCGGCGGCGGCGCGTGGCTCGTCCTGGCCGCCCTGCTGGTCTCGGTCGTGGCGTTCCCGTCGCTGCTCGCCTGGCCGGTCCTGGGCGGGGGCGCCCTCGAACCACTCCGTGCGACGTGGGGCCAGCTCTGGGCGGACGCCGCATACGGCGCCCGTTCCGTCGGCCTCGACACCGTCGGTCCGGCCGACCCCTTCGCCGCCCTCATCGCGGTGGTGGGCTCGCTCTGGCCGGGGGACCCCTCCCGGGCCCTCGTGCTGCTGTGGATAGCCGCCCTGCCGCTCGCCGTGCTGGGCGCCTGGTTCGCCGCCAGCCGCGTCACCTCGAACTCGCTCCTGCGCAACACCGCCGCGGTGGCCTGGGCGCTGGCGCCGACGTTCTGGACGGCCTTGGTCGACGGGCGCGCCGGTGCGGTGATCGTCCACCTGCTGCTGCCGTGGCTCATCTACGCCGGCGCCGTCGCCCACCGATCCTGGGCGGCCGCCGGCGCGGCGTCCCTGCTGCTGGCGGGCGTACTGGCCGCTGCGCCCTCGCTCGCTCCCGCGCTGGTGATCCTGTGGGCCCTCGTGGTCATGCTCGTGCTGGTCGCCCGCGCGGGGCACGGAGTCGGCCACATCGTCTGGCTGGGCGTCCCCTCGCTCGCCCTGTTCGCCCCCCTCCTGTGGGTTCAGGTGCGCGCGGGGAACATCTGGGGTCTGCTGGCGGATCCCGGACCCGTTTGGGCGGGACCTCAGGCGACCGCGGATGCCGCGGGGCGTCTGGCGCTCGCCGGCGGATTCCCCACCACCGACCTCGCCGGCTGGACCACCCTGCTCTCGGGCACGACGCTGTCCTCCCTCGCCCCCTGGGTGCTCGTGCTCGTCGCTCCGCTGTGCGCGCTGGCCCTCCTGTCGCTGCTCACCCCGCGGTGGATGGTCTCCGCGATCCTGCTCGTGATCGCCCTCCTCGGCATCGGCACGGCCTTCGCCGCCGTGGGCATCGCCGTCGTCTCCAGCACCAGCGCCGAGCCCGTCCCGCTCTGGCCCGGGTCCGGTCTCAGCCTCGCGTGGCTCGGCGTGGTGGGAGCCGCCGTGATCGCCCTCGACGCGGGGCTGCCGATCCGCCTCCGCGGCCTGCGGGCGGTCGGTGCGGCGGTGGTGATCGGCACCCTCCTCGTCGTCGCCGTCCCCTCCGTGACCGCCATGATGCGGGATGCATCGATGCTGCGGAACGGTCCCAGCTCGACGCTGCCGGCCTACGTCGCCGCTCAAGGCCGCGACGACCTCTCGGTCGGGACCATCCTGATCACACCCCTCGATTCCGGCGCCGCCGCCGCGCGCGTCGTCTGGGGAGGGAGCGAGACGATCGCCGGTCAGTCGACCGTCGCCGAGACGCGGACGGTCCCGGATGCGCAGGACGAGGAGGTGGCGGAGCTGACGGCGGACCTGGTCACCGCGACGTCGGACGACATCGTCAGCCGGGTCGCCGCGCACGGCATCCGGTTCATCGTGCTGGCCCCGGCGTCGGACAGCGAGACGGATGCCGCACGGGCGCTGCGGCTCTCCGCCGAGACCGCCCTGGATCAGCGCGACCAGCTGGACACCGTGGGCGTCACACCCAAGGGCACGCTCTGGCGTGTCTCCGCCGACGTCGCCGATCGGCCCGGCCCCTCCGCGGCCGACCGTCAGCTCGCCGTGCTGATCGCCCTCATCCAGCTCGTCGTCGTCGCCGCCGCGCTGCTGCTGTCGGTCCCCACCGCGTCGTCGCGCCGTCAGGCACGGCGGATGCCCCGCACGGTCGGGCCCCGCGCCCGCGAGGAGGAACGATGACGCGCCGGACCGCGCTCGCCTGGGCCGCGACCAGCACCCGTCTCGTCGTGGGCGCCGCTCTGGCCGCCGGCATCGTGCTGGTGGTCGGCATCGGCGTGGCTGCTCCCTGGCCGACCCGGGAGCAGGAGCCGGTGGCGGTGACGGTCGTCCCGACGCCCGCGGAAACCGTCCTCGCCTGCGCGGGACCCCTCGTGGTGCTCGCCCGTGACTCCAGCGAGGCGGGCGGCCTGACCCAGGCCGCGCCGAGCGGCGTCGTCTCCGGCTCCGCCGGGGAACCCCTGGACGCGTCGCTGCTGGGCACGACTCCGGCGGTCGCCGGAGGGGAGGGCCCGGCCGTGCTCGTCGCCTCGCCTCAGGGTGACCGGCGGTCGGATGCGGTGGCCGCGGGAAGCTCCGCGGTGGACGCGGAGGATCTCCGAGGGCTGGCCGCATCGGCCTGCCGCGCCCCCTTGATCGAGTCCTGGCTGGTCGGCGGGGCCACGACGACCGGCGCCGCGGACCTCATCCTGCTCGCGAACCCCTCGGACGTCGCCGCCACCGTCGACCTGACGCTGTACGGCGCCACCGGCGCCAGCGTGCCCCCGGGAGGGACCGCACTGCGTGTCGACGCGCGCAGCCAGCGGATCGTGCCGCTCGCGGGTCTCGGCGTCGGCGAGGGTGCTCCGGTCGTGCGCGTGACCGCGTCCGGTGCCCCGGTCGCCGCGGCCCTGCAGACCAACATCACCCGGACGCTCCTGCCGGGAGGCGTCGATCAGGTCGGCCCGGTCGTGGGCGCCGAACGGACGGTCGTCATCCCGGGTGTCCAGGTGCTGCCCTCCGCCGTGGAGGCGTCGCCGAGCGGCGCGACGACACTCCTCCGGCTGCTCTCTGCGGGGGTGGACACGTCGGTCACCGTGACCGCGGTCGACGCGGACGGCCGGGAGGTCCTCCGCCAGGAGGCGCCCGTCCTCGCCGACGTGCCGTCCGAGATCGACCTGGCCGGGCTCGAGGCCGGGGTCTACAGCGTGGAGGTCGAGGCGGACGACCCGGTCGCGGCCGCGGTCTGGCAGACCACGGGCCTGGGAGAGGGGGCCGACTTCGCCTGGTACACGCCCGCGCCGGTGCTCTCCGCGGAGACCCTCGTCGCCGTACCGGAGGGGCCTGATCCGCAGATCATGTTCGTCGGCACGGGGGCGGCAGCGGGACAGGTCGTGCTGGAACCGCTCAGCGGCGGCGCATCCACCCGGACGACGGTCGCGGCGAACGGCGCCGCCGTCGTATCCGTGGACGCCGGGACGGTCTACCGGCTCACGACGGACCAGCCGATCCGCGCGGGCGTGACGTTCGCCGCTGCCGGTGCCCTGGCGGGCTTCCCGGTCTGGGCGGCGGAGTCCGCGGCCGCCGAGATCACCGTCTATCCCTGAGGCCGGCGTCCCGCCCGCGACTCAGATGTCGCGGAAGCGGTCCGGACCCAGGTCCCAGGGATCGCGACCCAGGTACTCCGCGGCGGCACGGAACACGCAGCTCTCGATCATCATCCGCCGGTGCGCGTCGTCGTCGCGGTGCAGGTGCCCGAGACGCTCGATCGGCAGGCGGTAGAGCACGATGCGCCGCTCGGCGGGGAGCACCGTCCAGCGCGGGATGCCGTCCGCATCCGTGGTGGGAGGCATGTCCGCCATCTCGAAGCGCACCTCGCGCAGTTCCTCCCACGCCGAGCGCAGGAACTCCGCTGCCGACCCCACCGCCATGTCGAAGCGTTCGACCCGTGTCTCCAGCGGGGGGAGCGGCGGGCGCACGACCGCGCTGCGGCCCTCGCGTCCGTGCCGTCCGTGCCGTCCGGGGCGGGGCCTCGGGGGAGTGGTGCGGGACCGCCGGCGGATCATGTCCCCATCCTAGGTGGGCGGATGCGGCGCGGCGCGGCGGTGCCCCGCGGCGCCGTCGGTAGGGTCGAGGCGATGCAAGCCAGACTCTGCTCGAAGATCGCCTGCGCCCGCGAGGCGGTGGCGACGCTGACCTACGACTACGGCGACCAGATGGCGGCCGTGGGTCCTCTGGGGGCAGCGGGCGATCCGCACGCCCACGATCTGTGCGCCATCCACACCGAGCGGCTCTCCGTACCCAAGGGCTGGCTCGTCGTCCGTCACGAGACGCTGCGCACCTGACCGGGTAACACGCAGCCGTCTCCGGGGCGCGTGCGCGAGAATGGTCGTATGGCCACCCCCACACAGACTTCGATCGACTATGCCGTCCGCGATCTCGCGCTCGCCGAGGCCGGTCGCCACCAGCTCCGCCTCGCCGAGCACGAGATGCCCGGCCTCATGGCGCTGCGCGAGGAGTTCGGTCCCTCGCAGCCCCTGAAGGGCGCCCGGATCGCCGGCTCCCTGCACATGACGGTGCAGACCGCCGTCCTCATCGAGACCCTGACCGCGCTCGGCGCACAGGTCCGCTGGGCCAGCTGCAACATCTTCTCCACCCAGGACGAAGCGGCTGCCGCCGTAGTCGTCGGGCCGCACGGCACGCCGGACGACCCGCAGGGCGTGCCGGTGTTCGCGTGGAAGGGCGAGACGCTCGAGGAGTACTGGTCGCTGGCCGACCGGATCTTCGACTGGAGCGCAGAAGGGGCCGACGGGCCGAACCTCATCCTCGACGACGGGGGCGACGCGACCCTGCTCGTGCACAAGGGTGTCGAGTTCGAGAAGGCGGGTGCCGTTCCGGAGGCCGGCCCGGATGCCTCCGCCGAGTACCGGGTGATCCTCGACACGCTGCGCGCGTCGATCGCGCGCGACCCGCAGCGGTTCACGCGCATCGCGGCCGGGCTGCAGGGCGTGACCGAGGAGACCACCACGGGCGTCCACCGCCTGTACGAGCTCGCCGCCGAGGGGGCGCTGCTCTTCCCCGCCATCAACGTCAACGACTCGGTCACCAAGTCGAAGTTCGACAACAAGTACGGCATCCGGCATTCACTCCCGGACGGTATCAACCGGGCGACCGACGTCCTGATCGGCGGCAAGACCGCGTTCGTCGTCGGGTACGGCGACGTGGGCAAGGGGGCTGCGGAGGCGCTCCGCGGTCAGGGCGCCCGCGTCATCGTGGGGGAGATCGACCCGATCTGCGCGCTGCAGGCGGCCATGGACGGATACCAGGTCGCGAAGCTCTCTTCCGTGGTGGACCAGGTCGACATCGTCATCACCGGCACGGGGGACACCCGCGTGGTCGGCGTCGACGATCTCCTCGGTCTCAAGCACCTCGCGATCGTCGGGAACGTCGGGCACTTCGACGACGAGATCGACATGGCGGGACTCGAGGCCCTCCCGGGCGTCGAGAAGATCGAGATCAAGCCGCAGGTGCACGAGTACCGGCTGCCCACCGGCCGGAGCATTCTGGTGCTGAGCGAAGGCCGTCTGCTGAACCTCGGCAACGCCACCGGCCACCCCTCCTTCGTGATGAGCGCGTCGTTCACGAACCAGGTGCTCGCCCAGATCGAGCTGTTCACCAAGCGCGAGCAGTACCCCGTGGGTGTGTACGTCCTGCCGAAGCTCCTCGACGAGAAGGTCGCGCGGCTGCACCTGGCTGCCCTCGGAGTGGAGCTCACCGAGCTCACCGAGGAGCAGTCCGCCTATCTCGGCATCCCGGTGGAGGGCCCGTACAAGCCCGAGCACTACCGCTACTGAGCAAGCCGGAGCACTACCGCTACTGAGCGGGTGGAAGGGGCGGGAGCGCGTTCGTGCCTCCCGCCCCTTTCGTGCTCCCCGCGTCGTCGCACGGTGTTGCCCGGGCGCGGGTCAGGCGTCAGGGCGGTGCGGGTCAGGCGTCGGGGGTGAGCGCCGCGGCGCGCGCGTCGCGCTGTCGCACCGCGGCGAGCTCGCGTTCGAACCGCACCGCGACCACGGCGCGGAGGAAGAGCTCCGGGTCCACGGACGGGAGCGGTGACACGAACGCGGATGCCTCGGCCGCCAGCTCCTCGGCGATCCTCGACCGCGCCGCCGGCTGAAGCTGCTCGGCCTGCCGGACGAAGGCGCTGAGCCGGCGCGCGAGCCGGTCCGGAAGCGGCGCGACATCGGCGACCGCTGCCCATCCCGCGAGAGCGGGAGGCACCTCGGGATGCACCGGCACGAGTCTCGGGGACCGCGTGCGTTCGCTGTAGGTGCCCGCCAGCAGGTCGCCGAGGCGCTGCGATCGCGGAGTGAAGGCCCCGGTCACCGCCGCCACGGCGCCGAACGTGAACCAGATCTCGAGCACGCCCACGAGCGCGCGGATCAGCGCGTGCCGGAAACCGGCCGCACCGCCGTCCGTGCGCACGATCCGCCCGCCGCCCGCGAGCTTGCCGAGGCTCCGGCCGTGCGTCGCGGTCTCCACCACCGTGGGGATGACGACGGCGACCACGACGATCATCGCGATCGCGAAGATCGGCATCGCCGCGGCATCCAGGCCCTGCCCGCCCCACCACGTCATGACGAGCAGGAACAGGATGTAGACGAGTACCGCGACCGCGATGTCGATCAGGGCGCCGAGCGCCCGCAGGAAGAACCCGGTCGGCTGCACGTCGAGGGCGACGGCCTCACCGGTCAGGATCTCGTCCTGGCCGATGTCGACCAGGGGCGCGGGGGAGGGCATGGCTAGAGTCAAACACATGGACCTCGACGCGCTCACGGCGGCCCACCGCGCCGAGTGGGAGCGACTGGACGAACTCTCCCGGTCGCGACGGCTGGACGGCCCGGAGGTGGACGAACTGGTCACCCGGTACCGCTCCGCGTCCGCCGACCTCGCGGACCTCAAGACGACCGCGGGGCGCAGTCCGCAGGCGGACCACCTCTCGCTCGTCCTGGCCCGCGCCCGGTTGCGTCTGACCGGTCCGACCGAGAACGTGATGCGGCGCATCCCCCGCTTCTTCGCCCTGCAGCTTCCCGCCGCGCTCTATCGGCTGCGCTGGACGACCCTCGCCGTGGCGGTGGGCTTCGTCGCCGTCGCCACGCTGGTCGCAGCGTGGATCGGCACCGATCCCGCGCTCGTGGCCGCCCTCGGCTCGGAGGCCCAGCTGGCCTCGTACGCGCAGGACGAGTTCACCGCCTACTACTCGGAGAACCCCGCGGCCGTCTTCGCGGGCACGGTCTGGACGAACAACGCGTGGATCGCCGCGCAGTGCGTGCTCTTCGGGGTCACCGGCCTCTGGCCGATCTACGTGGTGATGCAGAACGCCGTCGGGCTCGGCACCTCCGCGGCCGTGATGGCGGCGTTCGACCGGCTCGACGTCTTCTTCGCATTCATCCTTCCGCACGGTCTGCTGGAACTGACCTGCATCTTCGTCGCCGCCGCCGCGGGGCTGCACATCTTCTGGGCCTGGGTCGTCCCGGGTCGACGCCCGCGTGCAGCGGCGCTGGCGGCCGCCGGCCGATCCCTCGCGACCGTCGCGGTCGGTCTCGTGTTCGCGCTGGGGCTGTCCGGGATCGTCGAGGGCTTCGTGACGCCGCAGCCCTGGCCCTGGCCGGTGAAACTCGGGCTCGGAGCCCTCGCCCTGGGCATCTTCCTCGCCTACATGCTGGGCCTGGGCGGACGTGCGTTCCGGCGCGGGGAGACCGGCGATCTGACCGAGGACGAGCGGGGTACGCCCGAGCTCGTGGCGGGCTGACGCCGGTCGGCGACGGCGTGTTCCTTTTTTGAACTAATCAAAACTAAGCTACGCTGGGGGTATGCCCCACAGAGCGACGACGGAGACGGATACCGCCATCCGCAGCGCCGGTCTGCGCGTCACCGACACGCGCCGCAGCGTGTACGAGGCGCTCCGGGAACTCCCGCACGCTCGCGCCGACGAGGTGCACGGCCGGGTGATCGCCGGGGTCCCGGCGACCAGCATGCAGTCCGTCTACAACGCCCTCGGGGACTTCGTCGACGCCGGTCTCGCCCGGCGCATCGAACCGGCCGGTCACGCCGGCCTGTTCGAACTGCGCGTGGCCGACAACCATCACCACCTCGTGTGCGACGCGTGCGGCCGGGTCGAGGACGTGGACTGCGTCGTGGGCGAGGCGCCCTGCATTCATCCCTCGCAGACCCACGGCTACCGCATCCACACCGCCGAGGTCACCTTCTGGGGCCTGTGCGCGACGTGCGCCGCGGCCTGAGACTTTCCCCCGCCCACCCGAATACCCCCATGAATGGAAGGATCATCCATGACTGACAAGGATGACGTCGTGTCCCAGATCGGTGAGAACCCGACCGGCACCGACCAGGCCGTCACCCCGATCGACACCCCGGTCGACGAGCGCTTCGACGGTGAGGACCGTCCGCGCTCGAACGAGGACGCCGCCGGCAAGTGCCCGGTGATCCACGGCGACGCGCAGGGTCCCGCGACCCCGACCTGGACGGGCGCGCAGCCGCACCCGACCGTCGGCTCGGCGAACCGCGTGTGGTGGCCGAACCAGCTGAACCTGAAGGTGCTCGCGAAGAACCCGGCGGTCGCCAACCCGCTCGGCGAGGACTTCGACTACAAGAAGGCCTTCGAGAGCCTGGACCTCGCCGAGGTGAAGAAGGACATCCTCGAGGTGCAGACGACCTCGCAGGAGTGGTGGCCCGCAGACTTCGGCCACTACGGTCCGTTCATGATCCGCATGGCCTGGCACAGCGCCGGCACGTACCGTGCGACCGACGGCCGCGGCGGCGGCGGGGCGGGCATGCAGCGCTTCGCTCCGCTGAACAGCTGGCCCGACAACGTCAACCTGGACAAGGCGCGGCGTCTGCTGTGGCCGGTCAAGAAGAAGTACGGCCAGAGCCTGTCCTGGGCCGACCTCATGATCCTGGCCGGCAACGTGGCGCTCGAGTCGATGGGCTTCAGCACGTTCGGCTTCGGCGGCGGTCGCCCCGACGTGTGGGAGCCGGACGACGACGTGTACTGGGGCCCGGAGACCACCTGGCTCGCCGACGAGCGCTACAAGGGCGACCGTGAACTCGAAGGCCCGCTCGCCGCCGTGCAGATGGGTCTGATCTACGTCAACCCGGAGGGCCCCAACGGCAACCCGGACCCCATCGCCTCGGCACGCGACATCCGCGAGACGTTCGGCCGCATGGGCATGAACGACGAGGAGACCGTCGCGCTGATCGCCGGTGGCCACACCTTCGGCAAGACCCACGGCGCCGCTCCCGACACCAACCTCGAGGGCAACCCCGAGGCCGCCGGGCTGGAGATGCAGGGCCTCGGCTGGAAGAACAACTTCGGCACCGGCCACGGCGACGACACCATCACGTCGGGCCTCGAGGTCACCTGGACCTACCACCCGACCCGGTGGGACAACGAGTTCTTCCACATCCTGTACGCCTACGACTGGGAGCTCATGAAGAGCCCCGGCGGCGGACACCAGTGGCGTCCGGTCAACGGCATGGGCGCGGACATGGTGCCCCTGGCGCACTCGGACGGCCGTCGAGAGCCCCGCATGCTCACGAGCGACCTGGCCCTGCGCATGGACCCGGACTACGACAAGATCTCGCGTCGCTTCAAGGACGACCCGGTGGCCTTCGGCGACGCGTTCGCGCGCGCCTGGTTCAAGCTCACCCACCGCGACATGGGTCCCGTCTCCCGGTACGCCGGGCCCGAGGTCCCCGCCGAGGAGCTCATCTGGCAGGACCCCGTGCCGGCGGTCGACCACGAGCTCATCGACGCCGCGGACGCCGCAGCGCTGAAGGCCGCGATCCTGGAGACCGGTCTGACCGTGCCCCAGCTGGTCGGCACGACCTGGGCGGCCGCATCCTCCTTCCGAGGCAGTGACAAGCGCGGCGGCGTGAACGGCGCCCGCATCCGTCTCGCCCCGCAGAAGGACTGGGAGGTCAACAACCCCGCACAGCTCGCGACGGTGCTGTCCGCCCTCGAGCAGGTGCAGGCCTCGTTCAACGCCGACCGCACCGACGGCAAGAAGGTGTCGCTGGCCGACCTCCTCGTGCTCGCCGGCAACGCGGCGGTCGAGAAGGCGGCCCGGGATGCCGGTGTCGACATCGAGGTCCCGTTCCACCCGGGCCGCACGGACGCCACGCAGGAGCAGACCGACGTGGAGTCGTTCTCGTTCCTCGAGCCGACCGCGGACGGGTTCCGGAACTACTACTCGTCGCGTGCGCTCCTGCCGCAGGAGCACCAGCTGGTCGACAAGGCGAACCTGCTCACCCTCAGCGCGCCGGAGATGACCGTGCTCGTCGGCGGCCTCCGCGTGCTGGGTGCGAACTGGGACGACTCCGACTACGGCGTCTTCACCGATCGCAAGGGCGTTCTGACGAACGACTTCTTCGTCAACCTCCTGGAGCTCGGGAACACGTGGAAGCCGCTCGACCCGGGCTCGCAGGCCTTCTCCGGCTCGAAGGACGGGTCCGGCGAGCCCGTCGGAGTCGGGACCCGCGTCGACCTGCTGTTCTCCTCGAACTCCGAGCTGCGCGCGGTCGCCGAGGTCTACGCCTCGGACGACGCCCGTGAGAAGTTCGTGAAGGACTTCGTCGCGGCCTGGACCAAGGTCACCGAGCTGGACCGGTTCGACCTGTCCTGATCGCCCCCGGAAGGCCCGCCCCGTGCACACGGTGGCGGGCCTTCCGCATGTCCGCCGGGGCGCCGGACATGCCGGCTGACGGGGCAGGGAGACCTCAGAGCAGTCCGCGGAGCTTCAGCGCGAGGTAGTGGTCGGCGACGCGCGGGGGGAGTGTCTCCGCATCCGCGGTCAGCGCCACCGCGCCGGCGCGCGAGATCCCGGCCGCCACGCGTGCGGCATCCGAACGCGCTCGCTGCACCGCGGCCGTCAGGTACGCCTGCTCCGCATCCGCCGGGGGACCGTCCGCGCCGATCTCCTCGTCCGTCGCCGTCCCCACGAGCACCCGCGAGCGCGACGTCCACGCAGGCAGCGCGGCGAGGAAGGCGCGGGATGCGGCGGGATCGTCCTGAGCGGTGAGGAGCACGACGAGGGCCGGCCGGACCGTCATACGTCGTACGAGCGCCGCGACCCCGGACCAGTCGGTGTCGATGAGCTGGGGCTCGACATCGGCCATCGCCTCCACGAGGGCCGGCACCAGTGCGGCGCCGGCGACGCCGCTCACGTGTGCCCGCTCGGCGCGGTCCATCATCACCAGATGCACGTGATCGCCGGCCCGCGCCGCCAGGGCGCCGAGCAGGAGCGTCGCCTCCATCGCGGCGTCCAGCCGGGTTCCGTCGCCCACGCGCATGGCCGATGTGCGGCCCGTGTCCACGACGATGACGACATGGCGGTCCCGCTCGGGCCGCCAGGTCTTGAGCATCGTGGTGCCGGCGCGCGCGCTCGCCCGCCAGTCGATGGAGCGGACGTCGTCGCCGCGCACGTACTCCCGCAGGCTGTCGAACTCCGTGCCGCGACCGCGGATCTGCACGCTGGTGGAGCCGTCGAGCTCCCGAAGACGGGCCAGCCGGGACGGAAGGTGGCGACGCGAGGCGAACGGCGGCAGCACCCGCACTGCGCCGTACGCGGGGATCACCCGCTGGCGCCCGGCGACGCCGAGCGGACCGCGGGAACGGATGACGACGAACTCCGTCCGGACCTCACCGCGGCGTCGCGGGCGCAACGGCACGCGCACCCGCCGGGACTCTCCCGCCGGGATGTCGAGGGCGGCCCGTTCCTCCGGCCCGCCCGCTGTCGGTTGCCACCCGTCCCTGAGCCACCCGCGCAGGTGCCGCGGCCCCGTGCTGCGCACGATGACCTCCGTCTCGACCGCCTCGTCGCGCCGGACGCGGGCGGGCAGACGCCGGGCGATGTCGACCCCGGCGGGGGAGGCCGCGAGCGCTGCATCCCCGCACGCGATGAGGAGGCACAGGGCCAGCCAGCCCGCCAGGACGCCCCACGGATCGACGCCGGCGGCCCCGAGCAGGACGACCGGCACGACGCCGAGGGCGACGAGGACGGGAAGACGACCGGTGACGAACACGTCAGCGGGGGACGGGGGTCTGCTGCAGGACGGAGGAGATCACCGCGTCGACGTGCACTCCCTCGAACTCCGCCTCCGGCGACAGCCGGAGCCGGTGTCGCCAGGTCGGGGACAGCATGGTCTGCACGTGGTCCGGAGTGATCGCCGGGTAGCCACCGAGCCACGCCCACGCCTTCGCCGTGGCCAGCAGGGCGGTCGCCGCTCGCGGGCTCGCGCCGAGCTGCACGGACGGGGCCTCCCGCGTCGCGCGCGCGAGGTCGACGACGTAGCCGAGCAGATCGTCCGAGACCGCGACGGATGCCGCGGCGTCCTGCGCGGCGCGGATGGCGCCCGCATCCACCACCGCGGTCAACCCGCCCAGCTCCCGCGGTACGAAGCCGTCGGCGTGGCGGCGCAGCACCGCGATCTCCGCGTCCCGGCCGGGGACCTCGACGGTGAGCTTCAGCAGGAACCGGTCCAGCTGAGCCTCCGGCAGCTCGTAGGTGCCCTCGTGCTCGATCGGGTTCTGGGTCGCGGCGACCAGGAAGGGGTCGGGGAGCGGACGGGTGACGCCGTCGGCGGACACCTGCCGCTCCTCCATCGCCTCGAGCAGCGCCGACTGGGTCTTCGGTGGGGTGCGGTTGATCTCATCGGCCAGCAGGACCTGTGTGAAGACCGGGCCCTCGCGGAACTCGAACTCCCCCGAGCGGGCATCGTAGATGAGCGACCCGGTGACGTCCCCCGGCATGAGGTCGGGGGTGAACTGCACGCGGTGGGTGTCGAGGCCCAGCGCCCGGCTGAAGGCCCGCACCAGAAGCGTCTTCGCCACGCCCGGGACGCCCTCGAGCAGGACGTGGCCGCGGGCGAGGAGGGCGACCAGCAGACCGGTCACGGCGCCGTCCTGGCCGATGACGGCTTTGCCGATCTCCAGGCGCACGTCGTGCATCGCCCGGCGGAGGTCGTCGTCGGTGGGGAGGGGGGCGGTCATCGGGTTTCCTTTCCGGGCCGGAGGGCCGAGGTCAGTGCCGTCTCGAGGTCGTTCAGCCGGCGGGCCAGGATGACGAGATCCCGGTCGGTGCGGGGCCGGTCCAGGTGCAGGATGCCGTGGACGTCGCCGCCGGCGCGGCCGAGTCGTGCGGCCACGGCGTCCGCGACGGCGGTGGCGTCGGCGGTCGCCGGAAGCCCCAGCATCCGTCCCAGGCGCCCGGTCGCGCCGCGTCGGAGCACCGCAGCGGCGTGTGCGGCGTCCCGGGTCTCGGCGTAGAGGTGCGCCCGGCCGCGGGTGGTCTCGCTGCCGCGGACGGTCACGGGCAGGCGCTCGCGGACGAGGGGCCCGAACCGTCGTCCACGCCACAGGATCGTGCCCGCGGCCGCGCAGATGAGCAGGACGATGGCCGGGCTCACCCAGGCGGGCGTGAGTTCCCCCAGGGTCGCGGCATCCGCCCCGTCGCTGTCGGTGATGGTGGGGACGAACCAGACCACCCGCCCGCGCTCGCCGAGCAGATTGACCGCGAGTGCGGCGTTGCCGTCGGCGGCGAGGCGGTCGTTCGTGAACAGGACGGTGCCGTCCACCGCGACCGCTCGGCCCGCGGGGCGTTCCGCCCAGACGAGGCCGTATTCGTCCCCGACCGGATAGCAGCCGGCAGCGTCCGCCCCGAAGGCGGCGCCGACGGCGATCGGCCCCGCACGCCGGGCGGCGGGCAGTGCGCAGTCCGGAGGGACCGGGGCGTCGTCGCCGTATCCTTCGACCCGGCCGTCGAAGAGCAGACGGACGCCGCGGGAGCGCGGCTCCAGCACGACGACGCCGGCCGCAGCGTCGGCGAGGCCGAGGAACGTCTCGTCGGAGAGGTACGCGGAGTCGGGCAGGACGAGGGTCGCCGGCGCCGTCGCCAGGGTCTCGTGCGCGTCCTCCCGGTCGCGCACGACGTGGACGTCGACGCCGTGCTGCGTGAGGATCCGGGCGAGCGCCCGCGCGCCGTCCGGCCCGGCCGACTCCGGGTCCAGCCGCTCGCGGCCGCTCCATTGCAGGGAGGAGGCGAGGAGGGCGCCGATCGTGCCTGCGACGATGAGGACGACCACGATGCCCGCCCAGGTGAACGCACGGCGGGACCTCGTGCCACGTCGCACCGCGAGGGGAGGGGCGCTCATCCGCGTCCTGCCGGCACCCGCGTGCGGGCCACCGCCTCGTCGAGGCTCCGCACGCGTTCGTAGGCGATGCGCGTGCCGGGGCGCCGGAGGTAGCGGACGTCGTCGAAATCGGATGCCGCGCTCGCGAACTCCGCGGCGTGCTCCGGGAACGACGCCGCCGCCTGACGGGCGAACGACTGCACCGTGGTCCCCGGCGGGGTCTCCAGGATGCCGCGCTCGTCCAAGCCGCGGGCCAGCGCCCTGACCGAGGCGCCGATCGCCTCCGTCCAGTCCTCATCGGCCGCGTACCGCGCCGCGTCGGCCCGCAGCTCCGCGGCCGAACGGTGGCCGACGTCGCCGAAGAGGTCCGTCCCGCTCTCCGGCCGGATCCGGGCACCCGCCCGCGGCCGGCCCCAGATGAGGAACGCGACGAGCACGACCGCGAGGACGACGACCGTGGCCACGACGGCGAAGGCGGGTCCCCACGAGGACGGGACGGGTTGGGTGAAGAACTGGGCGATGGCATCGCCGATCGCCTGCGCGACCCGGTCGAAGGGGGTCGGACGCGCGGCCTCGTACACGGGGTCGGCGAGTTCCTGCTCCGCCCACCGCCGTGCCTCGTCGGCGTCCGGGGTGAGTGCGCTCAGGGGTGCGGGGACGCGGGTCACCGTGCGGCATCCCCGCCCGGTGCGGTCCAGTCGGTGGCGCGGGGCTGCGTTTCCGAGCCGGGCGCGTTCCCGCCGGGTGCCGTCCATGTCTGCGGGGATGCGAGCGGGTCCGGTGCGCCGGAGGGGGAACCGGGACCGGGAGCCCCGGACGGGGAAGGCCACGAGGCGGCGACCTCGCGGCCGACGTGCCAGCGGTACGGGTCCGCCGTTCCCGCCCCCGCCTGCCGCTGGTCCACGTACGACTGCAGGTCGTGGTCGAGGCCCTCGGTCCGCATCCGCGCATCGATGTAGACGAGGGTCGACGCGGAGGCGACGACCACCAGCGCGACGGATTGGATGAGCAGGGTCACGATCTGTGTGATCCCGGAGGTTACGAGCACCCCGATGATCACTCCCGGCTCCTCGGCGCCGGTCGGGGCGATGATGGCGGGCAGGATGCCGGCGATCAGGGAGAACGGCACGCTGATGATCTGCGCGAGCACGCTGAAGCTCAGCTGGATGACGAACCAGACCCCGAAGGTCTTCCAGAACCTGTTGCGGGTCAGTCGCCACGAACGGGCGATACCGGCGAACACCCCCGCCCCCTCCAGGACGAGCACGGCCGGGACGAGGAACAGCTTGGTGGTCAGCCAGACGGTGAGCGGGATGGCGGCGAGCACGAGGAGGACCGCCAGCACGATCCCGGCCGCCAGTGCGACCGAGGAGAGGGCGATGACCGCGGCGACGAGGCCGCCCAGCACGACGGTCACGGCGGCGACGGCGAGGAAGGTGTAGCCGAGCAGCCGCCAGAACGCGGGCCGCACGCGTCGCCACAGTGCGCCAACGGTGAGCCGCTCGGATACGACGCCGTGCGCGACGTCGGCCACGACGATCCCCTGCACCACCACCGTCAGTGCGGTGCTCGCGATCCCCAGGACGACCCCGGCGACGATGGTGAGGGCGATCGACCCGGCGAGCACGGCGTCGTAGTCGGCGCTGCCCTCCGGCACCGTGTCCAGGCGGGAGAACGAGGCGAGGGCCGTTCCGCCGACCACGACCGTCAGCACGATGTAGGCGATCATCTGGGCGCCGAGGGCGAAGCCCAGCAGGACGCGGGGATTGTGGCGCAGAGCCGTGAACGAACGACCCAGGATGGTGCCGTAGGACAGCGGATGCAGCGGGACGATGCCCGGGCGCGGCGCCGGCGTCCAGGACGGATAGGCGGTCACGATCTCTCCCTCGCGGATTCGTCGGCTGCCCCTATCGTGGCACAGGGCCCCGACCACACGGCCGCTGTGCGGGGGAGTGCACTACTCTGTGGGGAGCGCATGGGGAAGAACGGCGGTGCCCGGCCGTCGCCGTGCCGGACGCAAAGGATGACACGCGTTTCATGACTTCACGCATTCTCGTGGTCGACGACGACACCGCGCTGGCCGAAATGATCGGCATCGTCCTCAACACCGAGGGCTTCGAGACCGCGTTCTGCGCGGACGGATCGGAGGCCGTCGGCGCGTTCCGTGCGGAGCGGCCGGATCTGGTGCTCTTGGATCTGATGCTCCCGGGCATGGACGGGATCGAGATCTGTACGCGGCTGCGCAGCGAGTCCGGCGTCCCCATCATCATGCTGACCGCCCGCACCGACACGGCGGACGTCGTCCGAGGTCTCGAGTCGGGGGCGGACGACTACATCGTCAAGCCCTTCAATCCGAAGGAACTCGTGGCCCGCATCCGGACCCGGCTGCGCCCGACGGCCACGGACTCCGCCGAGGTGCTGCGGATCGGTGATCTCACGGTCGACGTGGCCGCCCACGAGGTGCGGCGCGGGGAGACCGTCATCGCGCTCACCCCCTTGGAGTTCGAACTTCTCGTCGCCCTGGCGTCCAAGCCTGCGCAGGTCTTCTCCCGGGAGATGCTGCTCGAGCAGGTCTGGGGCTATCACTACAAAGCCGACACGCGTCTGGTGAACGTGCACGTCCAGCGCCTCCGCGCCAAGGTCGAGCTCGACGCGGACAACCCGAAGATCGTCACGACGGTGCGCGGTGTCGGGTACCGCGCGGGCGCCGTGGTCTGACATGAATGCTCGGGCCCTGCCGCCCTCGCGCCGCGACGCGCTCCTCGCGCAGCTGCGCGCCTGGCGGACATGGCCGGACACGATCGCCGGGCTGTGGCGGCGTTCGCTGCGCTTCCGGACGCTGCTGATCACGATCGCCCTGTCCAGCCTCGCGATCCTGGTCGCCTGCGTCTGGATGGCGCTCGCCATCCAGAACGACCTGTTCCAGTCCCGTCGCGACCAGGTGCTGGGCGACGCGCGGCGGGCGACGACCGCGGCGCAGGAGACGCTCGATTCCGCGGTGCAGAGCGACAGCGCGCAGGTGCGCAACGTCATGGACAGCGTGCGGGCGACCCTCGCCCGGCAGTCCTTCTCGGAACGGGTCGCGGCGTTCCGGATCGACCAGGAGCCGTCCTCCACCGCCCCGCAGGACTTCCTCTTCGGCGGCGACTGGGACGAGCAGATCACGGAGGCACTGAAGAACCGGGTGCGCAGCAACGGCGATGTGCAGTGGTGGCAGTCCATCGCCCTGCCCGACGGGAGCGGCGGGTCGGTGCCGGGCATCGTGGTCGGCCAGCAGCTGAACGTCAACGTCGAGGGTGCGGGCGCCTACGAGCTGTACATCGCCTACGACCTCTCCGCCGCCGAGCAGACCCTCGGCTTCGTGCAGGGGACCCTCTGGGTCGTCGCGATCGCGCTGATCGCCATCATCGCGGTGATCTCCTGGCTCGTGCTGCGCGCGGTCACCGTGCCGATCGCCGATGCCGCGCGAACGAGCGCCGAGCTCGCGGCCGGGCGACTCGACATGCGCCTGGACGTGCACGGGGAGGACGAGATCGCGACCCTCGGGCGGTCGTTCAACGCGATGGCCGACAGCATCCAGGCCCAGATCAAGGAGCTCGCCGACCTCTCCCTGGTCCAGCAGCGGTTCGTCTCGGACGTCTCGCACGAGCTGCGCACGCCCCTGACGACGATCCGTCTCGCCGCGGACGTGCTCAACGACCACCGCGACGGGTTCGACCCGGTGTCGGCGCGCGCCGTCGAGCTGCTGCACGCGCAGGTGCAGCGGTTCGAGGTGCTGCTGGGCGACCTCCTCGAGATCAGCCGCTACGACGCGGGCTCGGTGCAGCTGGAGCTGGAGCCGACGAGCGTGGCGGCGCTCGCTGAGGACGTCATCGCGTCGATGCAGCAGCTCGCCGATCAGCACGGGAGCGAGGTGCGCCTGGTCGCCCCCGGCGGATACTCCCCGGTCGACGTCGATCCGCGCCGGGTCCGCCGGATCGTGCGGAACCTCCTCGGCAACGCGATCGAGCACGGCGAGGGCCGGCCGATCGTGGTGACCGTCGACAGCGATCAGGACGCGGTCGCCCTCGGTGTCCGCGACTACGGCCTCGGGATGCGGCCGGAGGATCAGGAGCGGGTGTTCGACCGGTTCTGGCGTGCGGACCCGTCCCGCAAGCGCACGATCGGCGGAACCGGGCTCGGGCTGTCCATCGCCCTCGGCGACGCCCGCCTGCACGGCGGGACGCTCGCGGTGTGGTCATCGCCCGGACGGGGGACGAACTTCGTGCTCACCCTGCCACGCCACCCCCACACCGAGGACTTGGTCTCCCCGATCCCCCTGGATCCCGGGGACGACACCCTGGCGGTGCTGGGCGTCACGGAGCCGATCGACGTGGACGCGGCGACCCGCGCGGCACGGCAGGAGCAGACATGAAACGGATGTGGCGTGCCCTGGCGGCGATCGCGGTGGTGGCGGCGCTCGGCGGATGCGCGGGTCTTCCCACCAGCGGTCCCGTGCAGCCCGGCCCGGTCGTCACGGCCGAGGCGCTCGCCCCCGACGTGACCTTCCGGCCGAACGCGCCGCAACCGGGGGCGACGCCGGAGCAGATCGTGGACGGGTTCGTCACCGCCGCATCCGGTCCCCAGAACGACTGGCAGACCGCCCGGCTGTACCTCGCCGCGGACTACCGGGAGGACTGGAAGCCGCAGGCGGGCGTGATCGTCGACGTCCTCGCCGACCGCCTCTACGTGTCGACGGGCGAGGACACGATCACCCTGCAGGTCACCCCGCGGGCAACGGTCGACGCGGGCGGCACCTACACGGACTCGGATGGGGCGAGCACCCCGCCGCTGGCGTACACCCTGGCCCAGCAGGCCGACGGCGAGTGGCGCATCACGAACGCGCCGGACGGCATCCTGCTCGACGAGGACGTCTTCCGCAGCGTGTTCCACAGCTACTCGGTCATGTACTTCGATCCCACCTGGGAGTTCCTCGTCCCCGACCTGCGCTGGTTCCCGACGTACAACGCCGCCACCCGGATCGCGGATGCGCTGGTCAACGGCGATCCGGCCGCCTGGCTCGTGGACTCGGTCGTCACCGCGTTCCCCGAGAACGTCGACCTCGTCCCCTCCGTCCCGGTCCCGGGCGGGGTGGCGCAGGCGCAGCTGAGCGAGCAGGCGCTCGCGGTGGATCAGACCACGCTCGACCGCATGCAGACGCAGCTGTCGGCGAGCCTCGCGACCGCGCAGGTCTCCCAGGTGGAGATGCTCGTGGAGGGCGCGCGCATAGACGCGCGGAGGGTGCCCACGCAGGACACCATGGTCGACGCCCGGGCGCTCGTGCTCACCCCGGAGGGGTTCGGCTATCTCGTCTCCGGGGACCTCACCCCGATCCCCGGGCTGTCCGAGGCGATCGAGCGGCTCTCGCCCGTCGCCGTCCAGGTGGGGCGCGACCGCGTGTCGGCCGCGGTACGGCTCGCGGACGGATCGGCGGCGCTGGTCCGGGACGACGGTCGGGTCACCCCGCTGGACGGGCGGCCCGGGCTCCTGGATCCGACGATCGATCCGTTCGGGACGGTCTGGACGGTGCCCGGCGGCGATCCGGCCGCGACGCTCGCGACGACGGCCGACGGCGACGTGATCGCGGTCGGCGGGGCGTGGACGGGGGCGAGCCGCATCCACTCGATGCAGGTCTCCCGTGACGGCACGCGCATGGCCGCGATCGTCAGCTTCGGTGCGCGCCGGGTGCTCGCGGTCGCCGGCGTCGTCCGCGACTCCGACGGCGTGCCACGAGCCCTCGGTGAGCCGGTCGTGCTGACCGGGATCACCGGGGAGGGCAACGACGTCGGCTGGCTGGACACGGTCACCGTCGGCGCGATCTCCGCGGGCGGGGAGCAGACGAGGTTCGTCGAGCAGCCGGTCGGTGGCCTGGTCTCCTCGGTCGATGCGCCGGACGGGGCGGTCGAGTTGGCCGGGGTCAACATCGCGAGCGCGGTGCGACTGCGGACGGCGGACGGTGCGCTGTTCGTCCGCCGGTCGTCGAACTGGGTGCAGACGGCGACCGATGTGACGGTGCTGGCCGTTCAACAGGGCAACCCCAAGTAGCGGTCCTCCTCCCCAGCGGGGCGGCACCCGCCTTCCGTCCCCACTCCAGGACTGATCGCCACTGGGGACGGGCGCAGGCGGGACGATCACGACATGCCATCGCCTGCGTTCGCCCGCGCGGTCCGGCGCGCCACCGCCGACGCGCTCGCCTTCGTCCTGCCCGTCTCCTGCGCCGGGTGCGGCGCCCCGGACGTGGCGCTGTGCCCGGCCTGCATCCGACGGCTCACGGTCCCGGCCAGGACATCGCGCGCGCTGGACGGGGGCCTCACCGTGCACTCCGCGTTCGTCTACGAGGGGGAGGTGGCCCGGATGCTGCGCGCGCTGAAGGAGGAGGGGCGTACCTCCCTCACCCGCCCTTTCGGCGCGGCGCTCGCCGCCCTCGCCGCGACCGTGGTGCGCGAGCCGGCCGTCTTCGTGCCGCTGCCCACCTCCCGTGCGGCATTCCGGAGACGCGGGTACCGCGTCGTCGAGACCCTCGTCCGGCGCAGTTCCCTCCCCGCCGCCCGCCTCCTGCGGGTCGCCCGTCCGACCGTCGATCAACGAGGGCTCGGCCGGGCGGACCGGGCCCGGAACGTGGCGGGCAGTCTCCAGGCCCGGCCGCTCCGCGCACCGCATCCGGTCGTACTGGTGGACGATGTCCTCACCACGGGCGCGACGCTCGCGGAGGCGGCCCGTGCCCTCCGCGCCGCCGGTGTGCCCGTCCTGTGCGCTCTCACGGTCGCCGCCACGCCGCGGCGGGGCGGCCCGACGTGACAGGCCCCAGCCCCGGGGACTAGCGTGGAGGGTACAAGGCGACGATGGTCCGCCCTTGACCGGGTGGACCGGAACAAGGAGGTCATGATGGACACCAGTATCGTCGGCGTGGGCGTCGGGGTAACCGACCGATTCCGTGCCGTGGTCGAGGAGAAGTCCGGTCGCATCGAGAACATCGCGCCGCGGGCGCAGAGTCTCGAGGTGAAGGTCACCAACCGCGCCTACCACAACGGTCGGATGGAAGACTCCACCGTCGAACTCACCCTCACCGGCAAGGGCCCGATCGTGCGCGCCGAAGCCGTGGACGGGGACAAGTTCGTCGCTCTCGACCTCGCGGTCGACAAGCTCTGCGAGCAGGTGCGGCGCGCGAAGGAGAAGCGGGTCGACGGCCGCAACCACCCCCGCGGTGCACGCTTCGAGAAGGGCACCGGCGAGATCGCCGGGATCGACGTGCAGCCGGCATCCGCCGACGTCCTGAAGGCGGTCGCCACGGGGGAGGTCCCCATCCTCACCGGAGCAGAGGATGAAGAGGACTACACGCCGGTGGTCATCCGCACGAAGCGTTTCGACGCCGAATGGATGACGGTCGAGGAGGCCGTGGACCGGATGGAGCTCGTCGGGCACGACTTCTTCCTGTTCATCGACTCCCGCACCGACCACCCGAGCGTCGTCTACCGCCGCAAGGGCTGGGACTACGGGGTGATCTCGCTGGAGACCCTCGCGCCGCCGGCCCAGCTGGCTTCCTGACGCCCGAGGCGTCAGACAAGGAGGGACCCGCCTGACGGCGGGTCCCTCCTTCGTGTTCACCGAGGAGCGGGCGCTCAGTCGAACATGTCGCCGAGCAGGCCACCGATCACGAGGCCGCCCAGGATGCCGCCCATCGCGTCGCCCATCCCGCCGCGGCCGCCGCGACCGCCCCGGCCGCCCCAGCTCCCGCCGCCCCAGTCGTCGTCGCGCGGCCGGGAGGAGTCGATGTCGCGCTGGGCGAGTTGCAGTGCCTCGCTGGCGAGCTGACCGGCGCGGCGCGCCAGGTGCAGGGCGACCTCGCGCGAGTCCTCCTCGTCCGGCAGCCGGTCGATGTCGGTGCGCGTGCGCTCCGCCTCCGCGAACCGGGTGCGGGCGTCCGCGCCGATCCAGCCGCGGTGGCCGCTGATGAGGCTCCGGGCCACCGCGATCTGGCGGTCGGCGTCGTCCACCGCGTGGCGCACCTGCAGGACGCTGGGCAGCGGCCGCTCGGCCCGGTGCCGGGCCTTGGCCACGACCGCGTCGAGTGCGCTGTTGGCCGTGCGCAGGCCGGACAGTGCGGCGAACGGGTCGGTCAGCGAGCCGGGGGCGGGTAGGGCCGCGAGCGCCGCCTCCAGATCGCGCATCGCGCTGACGATCTCTGGGTTCGCGGGGACGCTGCGGGCCGTGACGAGGTCGCCGCGGGAATCGGCGATGACCTCGGCGAGGGTGGACTCCGCGCGCAAGGCCTCGATCTCGAAGTCCTCGACACCGTCGAGCAGCGTCTCGGCGCGGCGCACCGACTCGGTGGCCGTCTCCAGTGCGAGGTTCGCCTCGTCGGCGCGCCCGGCCTCCCGGCGGCGTGTCGACACATCCGCGCTGTGCAGGGCGAACGACAGCACCTGCTCCGCCTCTGCGGGGGAGTTCTCGATCTGGTGCACCGCCGAGGCGGCGTAGCGCAGCCGCATCCGGTCGACCACGCTCTGCGCGTGCGGGATGCGCTCGCGCAGGCGCTCCGCGTCGGCACGCACGCGGGCCAGGATCTCCGGGGCGCGACGGACGCGGGCGATGTCGTCCGCGAGGGCCGACGTGCGCTCGTCCAGGAGCTGATCCGCCCACTCGCACAGCTGGACGATGCGGGCGTTCCGGGTGCGCAGCTCCTCCGGGGTGTCCGGGATCTCGTCGTGGTTCAGCTGGTGCAGCTGGAAGGCCTCGCCGAGGTGCGTGCGGACGGCGATCAGGGCCTCGCGGAGGTCCTTCGTCGAGGACTCCCCGAGCTCGGCCTCGGCGAAGGAGAGCTCCTCGGTGGTCAGACGGATGCGTTCGTCCACCGCGACCAGGGACTGCTGTGCGCGGCGCGCCAGATCCGCATCCTGCGCGTTGATCTCCGCTTGCTCTTCGCGCTTGCGTTTACCCCAGAAACCGGCCATGGATCGATCCTAAGCGTGCAGGCGGGGGCCGAGCCGGTTCAGGCGACGCGGGCGGGACGGCCGCGTTTCGGGCGGAGCCCGGACAGGCCCGTCGTCCGTGCGGACTCCGGATGGCCGGCCACCCGCTCGGCCGCACGATCCAGCCAGGCGAGCTCCGCCTCCGCGCTCGCCACGAGTCCCTCGTGCACGAGCACGTGGGCGAGGGCGCCGGGTTCGTCCGCGTCCCCCGGCGCGGTCTCCCGCAAGGCTTCCAGACGCCCCTGGGCGGCCGCGCGCTCGGCGGCGATGAGCGCGGCCGCATCGACCCCGGGCAGGGTGGCGGCCAGGGCCACCTTCACGGTGAGTTCGTCCCGGCCGGGAGCGGCCCGCACCACGGGGCGGGCGAGCCACCCGGCGGCCTCCGCGCGCCCGGCGTCGGTCGCGGAGTAGTAGACGTGACCCTGCTCGTCGGGGTCGCCCTTGGCCACGAGGCCGTCGCGCTCCAGGCGCTCCAGGGTGTTGTAGATCTGCCCCACGTTCAGTGGCCAGACACCGCCGGTACGGCGATCGAATTCCGCCCGCAGCTGGTACCCATAGCAGGGTCCCTGGCTGAGGATGGCGAGCAGGCTCTGACGTACCGACATTCCACTTCCCGTCCGCGTTAGTCGTTTCCGAGTATATGCATGCGCGGAAGCGGCATCTCCGGCGGTGGCCGCCCCGTGGCCGATCGCTACGCGCGAACGTCCCGGATTTCCGGTGATTGGACGCGTGCGGGCGGATACCATGGGAGGCGGTGTGCCCGGTTCCCGGGTGCGACTCGGCGCGCGAGCGCCCGCCCGACAGATGGAGATGCCCCGTGGCCAACCCTCTCGAGAAACTCCTCCGCGCAGGAGAGGGCCGCCTTGTGCGCCGCCTGCAGCAGATCGCGAAGGCGGTCAACGCCCTGGAGGAGGAGTACACGCAGCTCACGGACGAGGAGTTGCGCGGGGAGACCGCGGAGTTGCGCGCCCGCCACGAAGCGGGGGAGACGCTCGACCAGCTCATGCCGGAGGCGTTCGCCGCCGTCCGTGAGGCTGCCAAGCGCACCCTGAACCAGCGTCCCTACGACGTGCAGATCATGGGTGGCGCGGCGCTCCACCTCGGCAACATCGCCGAGATGAAGACCGGTGAGGGGAAGACCCTCACCGCGACGTTCGCGGGATACCTCAATGCGATCGCCGGCAACGGCGTCCACATCATCACGGTCAACGACTACCTGGCCTCCTACCAGTCCGAGCTCATGGGCCGCGTGTACCGGGCGCTCGGGATGACCACCGGAACGATCGTGTCGGGACAGACCCCCGAGGTGCGGCGAGAGCAGTACGCCGCGGACGTGACCTACGGCACGAACAACGAGTTCGGTTTCGACTACCTGCGCGACAACATGGCTTGGCGCAAGGAGGACCTCGTCCAGCGTGGTCACTTCTTCGCGATCGTCGACGAGGTGGACTCGATCCTCATCGACGAGGCGCGCACCCCGCTGATCATCTCCGGGCCTTCCTCGGGGGAGGCGAACCGCTGGTTCGGTGAGTTCGCCAAGGTCGCCCGCACGCTTGAGCCCGGCATCGACTACGAGGTCGACGAGAAGAAGCGCACCATCGGCGTGCTGGAGCCCGGAATCGAGAAGGTCGAGGACTACCTCGGCATCGACAACCTCTACGAGTCCGCGAACACCCCGCTGATCTCGTTCCTGAACAACTCCATCAAGGCGCTCGCCCTCTTCAAGCGCGACACGGATTACGTCGTGATGAACGACGAGGTCATGATCGTCGACGAGCACACCGGCCGCATCCTGGTCGGCCGCCGGTACAACGAAGGCATCCACCAGGCGATCGAGGCCAAGGAGGGCGTCCCGGTCAAGGCCGAGAACCAGACCCTCGCGACGGTCACCCTGCAGAACTACTTCCGTCTCTACGAGAAGCTCTCCGGCATGACCGGTACGGCCGAGACCGAGGCCGCGGAGTTCATGTCGACGTACAAGCTGGGCGTCGTCCCCATCCCCACCAACAAGCCGATGATCCGCAAGGACCAGCCGGACCTCGTCTACAAGAACGAGGCGGCGAAGTTCGCCCAGGTCGTGGAGGACATCGTCCAGCGCAACGAGAAGGGGCAGCCGGTCCTGGTCGGCACGGTCAGCGTCGAGAAGAGCGAGTACCTCTCCCGGCTCCTGGCGAAGAAGGGCATCAAGCACGAGGTCCTCAACGCCAAGAACCACGCGCGCGAGGCCGAGATCGTCGCCCGCGCGGGTCGCCTGGGCGCGGTGACCGTCGCCACGAACATGGCCGGCCGCGGCACCGACATCATGCTCGGCGGCAACGCGGAGTTCCTCGCCGTCGCGGAGCTGAAGGCGAAGGGGCTGGACCCCGTCGAGACGCCGGAGGAGTACGAGCAGGCTTGGGAGGAGGCGTACGAGCGCACGCGTGACGTCGTCGCCGAGGAGGCGGCCAAGGTCGTCGAGGCCGGCGGTCTGTACGTGCTCGGCACCGAGCGTCACGAGTCCCGCCGCATCGACAACCAGCTGCGCGGTCGTTCCGGACGTCAGGGCGACCCCGGTGAGAGCCGCTTCTACCTGTCCCTGACCGACGACCTGATGCGGCTGTTCCAGTCCGGTGCCGCCGAGGCGATCCTGGCCCGCACCAACTTCCCGGACGACGTCGCCATCGAATCGGGCATGGTCTCCCGCGCCATCAAGAGCGCGCAGGCCCAGGTCGAGGCGCGGAACGCCGAGATGCGCAAGAACGTCCTCAAGTACGACGACGTCCTGAACCGCCAGCGCGAGGCGATTTACGCGGATCGCCGCCACATCCTGCAGGGCGACGACATCGCCGACCGCGTCTCCCGGTTCATCGAGGACGTGGTCGACGCGATCGTCGACGACCACACCGGCAGCGGCCACACCGAGAGCTGGGACTTCGACGCGCTCTGGACGGAGCTCGGCACGGTCTACCCGGTCGGCGTCACGATCGACGAGGTCATCGCCGAGGCGGGGGAGAAGGGGCGCGTCACGCCCGCCGGTCTCAAGCGCGAGCTGCGCAGCGACGCCAAGATCGCGTACCAGAAGCGTGAGGAGCAGCTGGGCGAGGCCGCCATGCGCGAGCTCGAGCGTCGCGTGGTGCTCCAGGTCGTCGACCGCCGCTGGCGCGACCACCTCTACGAGATGGACTACCTCAAGGACGGCATCGGCCTTCGGGCGATGGCGCAGCGCGACCCGCTGATCGAGTATCAGCGCGAGGGCTACGAGATGTTCCAGACCATGATGGGGCAGATCAAGGAGGAGTCCGTCGGGTTCCTCTTCAACCTCGAGGTCGAGGTGCGCCGTCCCGACGGAGAGCGCACCGAGGTCCAGGCCAAGGGACTCGAGGTTCCCGCCATGGAGGCGCAGCGCCTGCAGTACACCGCTCCCACGGAGGACGGCGAGGTCGAGGTCCGCAACGACCGCGGCCAGGTCGAGAAGGCCGCCACGGGGCGAGCGCGTCAGGCCACCGCGGCGCAGGCCCCGGCCGCCCCCGTGCGTGAGGCGGCGCGTGGCGCCTTCGGGCAGAAGACCGAGGCGGCCGCTCCCGCGGCGACCGTGCCGGCTGCGCAGAACCGCGCGCAGCGTCGCGCCAAGAAGAAGTAGAGCCCGCGAGACTGCATATCCCGCACGAGACGGACGTCGCCACGCGCAGTCTCGTGTCGGGTATGCAGTCTCGCGGGATCGGCCTAGCGGGTGCCCCAGTCGTAGGACTGCTTGCGCAGTTCCAGGTACACGAAGGTCTCGCTCGAGAGCACGCCCGGGAGGGTGCGGATCCGGGTGTTCAGCAGCTCGCTGAGGTCCGCATCCGACTCGCACACGACCTCGGCGAGGATGTCGAAGCTGCCGGCCGTCAGGACCAGGTAGTCGACCGCCTCCAGCTTCTCCAGCTCGGCGGCCACCGCCCGGGTGTCACCGGTCACCCGAAGACCCACCATCGCCTGACGCCGGAACCCCAGCTGCATCGGATCCGTCACCGCGACGATCTGGATGACGCCGGACTCCGTGAGTCGCTGGACGCGCTGACGCACGGCGGCCTCGCTGAGGCCGACCGCACGTCCGATCTCGGAGTAGGACCTGCGGCCGTTCTCCTGGAGCTGCTCGATGATGCGCTTCGTGGTGTCGTCGAGGGCGTCGCGACCGGCCATGGGTCTCCTTGCGGGGGATGGTGAGCGTCCACGCTACTGCGGAACCAGGGGCTGGAAGCCGCATCCGGAGCGGATCCGTGTGACATCCGTGTTTCAGGCGACGGATTCCGTAGCGCTATCCGGGGCGGATCTGACAGTATCGGCTCCACCCGAAAGTCTGTGCCGACGGAGGAGTGCTGATGCCCCGAGGACCTCTGCCCGAAGACCCGGCGGTTCGCGCCCTGATCGCCCAGGCCCGCAACGCGCGGTTGTCCCGTCGCTCCTTCGTCGCGGGAGCCGGTCTGTCCATGGCCGCCTTCCTCGCGGCGTGCTCCGGCCGCGTGGGCGGTTCCGCGCCCGCGGCCTCCGCGGCGCAGGACCGTTCCGATGCCGAGAAGAGCCTCACCTGGGCCAACTGGTCCTTCTATCTCGATGAGGACGACTCCGGCGGGCACCCGACCCTGGAGGCCTTCGAGGCGCTCACCGGCCTGTCCGTGACGTACGACGTCTCCATCGACGACAACAACACCTACTTCGCGAAGGTGCGCGACCAGCTGGCGCTCGGCCAGGACATCGGCGCGGACACCGTCTGCCTCACGGACTGGATGGCGAACATCTGGATCGCCTCCGGATACGCCCAGGAACTCGACAAGGCGAACCTCCCCAACGCGACCGCCAACCTGTCCCCGAGCCTGCAGGATCCGAGCTTCGATCCCGGCCGGTCGTACTCGCTGCCGTGGCAGTCCGGGTTCGCGGGCCTCGCCTGGAACAAGGAGAAACTGCCGAACGGACTCGCCTCCCTCGAGGACCTGTGGGCTCCGGAGCTCAAGGGGCGCGTGGGCGTGCTGAGCGAGATGCGGGACACCCTCGGACTGATCATGCTGAGCCAGGGCGTGGACATCGCGGGGTCCGGATGGGGCGACGCCGAGTTCGACCGTGCGCTGGAGGTGTTCGCACAACAGGTGTCGGACGGCCAGATCCGCAACATCAAGGGGAACTCCTACGCCGACGACCTGAAGAACGAGGACACGCTCGCCGCGATCGTCTGGTCCGGCGACATCGCCGCCATCAACGCGGAGGTGGGGGACAAGTTCGGCTTCGCCCTGCCCGACTCCGGCGGGACGCTGTGGAGCGACAACTTCCTCGTGCCGGTCGGCTCCGCACAGAAGACGAACGTCGAGAAGCTCATCGACTACTACTACGACCCGGCGGTGGCGGCGGAGGTCGCGGCGTGGGTGAACTTCATCACTCCCGTCGAGGGGGCGCAGGAGGCGATGGCCGACATCGATCCGGAGATGGTCGAGAACCAGCTCATCTTCCCCGACGACGCGACGTTGTCACAGGCACACATCTTCCGCGCGCTCTCGAACGAGGAGCAGCAGAAGTACAACACCGCCTTCGAGTCCGTCGGCCTGGGTGCCTGACGGCCATGTCCGCCGGCACATTCGGGGAGTCCGGGGCCGACCTCCGGCTGGAGGGGATCCGCAAGACGTTCCCGGGCTTCACCGCCATCGAGGATCTCGACCTCACGATCCCGGCGGGGTCCTTCTTCGCCCTGCTCGGTCCGTCCGGATGCGGTAAGACGACGACCCTCCGCCTGGTCGCCGGGCTGGAGTCGCCCTCGGCCGGCCGCATCCTGCTCGGCGGCACCGACGTCACGGACGTCAAGCCGCACAAGCGTCCGGTGAACACGGTCTTCCAGAGCTACGCGCTCTTCCCGCACATGAGCGTGCTGGAGAACGTCTCGTTCGGGCTGCGCCGACGCGGGATCGCCGATGCCGTCGGCAAGGCGCACGAGGCGCTGCGGCTCGTGGAACTCGACCACCTCGCCGACCGGCGGCCGAGCCAGCTGTCCGGGGGGCAGCAGCAGCGCGTCGCGCTGGCCCGCGCGGTCGTCAACCGCCCGGCGCTGCTCCTGCTCGACGAGCCGCTCGGGGCACTGGATCTGAAACTCCGCCGGCAGATGCAGCTGGAGCTGAAGTCGATCCAGAGCGAGGTGGGCCTCACCTTCCTGCACGTCACGCACGATCAGGAGGAGGCCATGACGATGGCCGACACGGTCGCCGTGATGAACCGCGGCCGGATCGAGCAACTGGGTTCGCCGGAGGAGTTGTACGAGCGTCCCCGCACCGGCTTCGTCGCCACCTTCCTCGGCCAGTCGAACCTGCTGGACGCGACCGTCGTGCAGTCGTCGGGCGGCGTCGTCACCGCGCGCACCGCAGGAGGCGTGCTGGCGCTTCCGGAGGAACGGGCCGTCCGGACATCGGGTCGGATCACCCTCGGCGTCCGTCCGGAGAAGCTCCTGCTGCACGCGGAGGAGCCGCCCCGGGACGGCAGCCGGAACGTGCTCGGACCGGGTCGGGTGACGGATGCCTCGTTCACGGGCGTGAGCACGCAGTACCTCGTCGAGGTCCCCGAGGTCGGCACGCTCGCGGTGTTCGCGCAGAACCTCGTCTTCGGGGCGGTCTACGCGCCCGGCGCGGAGGTGTGGGTGGCGTGGGACCGCGAGCACACCTTCGGGCTGGAGGCCGGCGCCCGCGAGGCGGCCGTGCCCGAGGAGGAGCTCGACACCGGCCTGCTGGCCGTCGCCGGATCGACCGGCGAGGCGGCGTAGCGTGGCCCTCACCGTCCTCGCGCCGGCGGGGGCGAACGACACCGCCCCGCGCTCCGCCCGTCGCAGCATCGGGACCGTCGCACTCGTCCTGCTGCTGCCGGGACTGCTGTACCTCACCCTCTTCTTCCTCGTCCCGTTCGTTTCGCTGCTCATGACGTCCTTCGGGGTGAACGACCCTGCGGAGTACGGGGTGTTCACCTACGGGTTCGCGTGGCAGAACTACATCGACGTCATCGCGGCGTACTGGCCGCAGTTCCTCCGGTCCTTCTGGTACGCGCTGCTGGCAACCGTCTTCGCGGTGCTGATCAGCTATCCCCTCGCGTACTTCATCGGCGTGCGCCTGCGGGACCGTCCGCTGTGGCGGAACCTCCTGCTGGTGCTCGTGATCGCGCCGTTCTTCATCTCGTTCCTGCTGCGGACCTTCGCCTGGAAGCAGATCCTCTCGGACGAGGGCCCCGTGGTGAGCACACTGCAGATGATCGGGCTGCTGGGGCCGCAGGCGCACCTCACCGGGACCGGATTCGCGGTCGTGTTCGGACTCACCTACAACTTCATCCCGTTCATGACTCTGCCGCTGTTCGCCTCGCTGGACCGCCTCGACACGCGGCTGCTCGAGGCGGGCAACGACCTCTACGCCGGTCCCGCGACCACCTTCTTCCGGGTGACCCTGCCGTTGTCGGTCCCGGGGCTCGTCTCCGGCACCCTGCTCACCTTCATCCCGGCCGCGGGCGACTACGTCAACGCGAGCCAGGCCTTCCTCGGCAGTCCGTCGACGTCCATGCTCGGGAACGTCATCCAGTCGAAGTTCCTCATCACCGTCAACTACCCCCAGGCGGCGGCGCTCAGCATCCTGCTGATGGCGGTGATCGTCGTGATCGTGGGGTTCTACGTGCGGCGCTCGGGAACGGACGACCTGTTGTGAGCGCCGCCGTGACGAGAGGTCGTGCACCCGTCGGGCTCGGACGATGGCTGCTGCCCGCCTACGTTGTGATCGCCTTCACGCTGCTGCTGATCCCCATCGTCTACACGTTCGTGTTCTCGTTCAACGATGCCAACCGGTCGAACATCTCGTGGAACGGGTTCACCTTCGACAACTGGCTGAGCGTGTGCGCGCAGCCCGAGGTGTGCACCGCGTTCGGCAACAGCCTCATCGTCGGCGGGACGGCGACCCTCATCGCGACGGTGCTCGGGACGATGATCGCGATCGCCCTCGTGCGATACCGCTTCCGGGCACGGAACGCGATCAGCCTGCTGCTGTTCCTGCCGATGGCCACGCCGGAGGTCGTGATGGGCGCCGGCCTCGCGGCCCAGTTCCTCACCGCCGGCGTGCCCAAGGGGCTGGGGACGATCATCATCGCGCACGCGATGTTCTGCCTGAGCTTCGTCGTGGTGACGGTCCGGGCCCGGGTCCTCTCGCTCGATCCGGCGCTCGAGGAGGCCGGACGGGACCTGTACGGCTCACCCAACCAGGTGTTCTGGCGGATCACGTTCCCGCTGCTGCTGCCGGGGATCGTCGCGGCGGCGCTGCTGTCGTTCAGCCTCAGCTTCGACGACTTCATCATCACCTACTTCACCTCCGGCACGACCCAGACCTTCCCGGTCTTCATCTACGTCGCGGCCCAGCGCGGCATCCCGCCCCAGGCGAACGTCATCGCCTCGGCGGTGTTCTTCCTCGCGATCGCCGCGGTGCTGGTGTTCCAGGTGATCTCCGCCCGCCGGGCGGCGGCGTGGCGGCGCTGACCACCCGCCCGAGCGGAGGGGAGGACGGCGCGAACCGGGGACGCCGGGGGAAGGGGCGCATGCGGCAGGCCAGCGGCTGGCGATTGGCCGCCCGGGGGCGGGACTATCCTGATCGGATGACCGTCCTACGCCACCTCGACCAGTCAGCCAAGCTGAAGAACGTCCTCTACGAGATCCGCGGAGAGGCCCTCGTCGAGGCCGACCGGCTCGAGGCCGAGGGGCACACCATCCTCAAGCTGAACACCGGGAACCCGGCCACGTTCGGGTTCGAGGCACCGTTCCAGATCGTCCGCGACATGATCGAGGCGATCCCCGGCTCCCACGGCTACAGCGACAGCAAGGGGATCGCTTCCGCGCGCCGCGCCGTCGTGTACCGCTACGAGCAGGACCCCGACTTCCCCCCGTTCACCCCCGAGGACGTCTACCTCGGCAACGGGGTGTCGGAGCTGATCACCATGACGATGCAGGCGCTGCTGGACGAGGGCGACGAGGTCCTCATCCCCGCCCCGGACTACCCGCTGTGGACCGCGATGACCAGCCTCGGCGGCGGGACCCCGGTGCACTACGTCTGTGATGAGCAGAACGGGTGGCAGCCCGACATCGAGGACATCCGCGCCAAGGTCACCCCCAAGACCAAGGCGATCGTCGTGATCAACCCGAACAACCCGACCGGCGCGGTGTACAGCCGGGAGGTCCTCGAGCAGATCGTGCAGGTGGCTCGGGAGAACTCCCTGCTGCTGCTCGCCGACGAGATCTACGACCGCATCCTGTTCGACGGGGCGAGGCACATCTCCCTGGCGACCCTCGCGCCGGACCTGCTCTGCCTGACTTTCAACGGCCTATCCAAGACCTACCGGGTGGCGGGCTTCCGGTCCGGGTGGCTGGTGATCACCGGGCCGAAGGATCACGCGCGCGGCTTCCTGGAGGGCATCAACCTCCTCGCCTCCACGCGGCTGTGCCCCAACGTGCCCGCCCAGCACGCCGTGCAGGCCGCGCTCTCCGGCGTCCAGTCGATCGACGCGCTGATCGCCCCGACCGGGCGGCTGCACGAACAGCGTGACGTGGCCTGGGCCGGGCTGGAGTCCATCCCCGGCGTGTCCTGCGTTCGCCCGCAGGGTGCCCTCTACGCGTTCCCGCGGCTCGATCCCGAGGTGCACGAGATCCACGATGACCAGCGTCTCGTGCGGGATCTGCTGGTCTCGGAGCACATCCTGCTCGTCCCCGGAACCGGCTTCAACTGGCCCACCCCGGACCACCTGCGGATCGTCACGCTCCCCGAGGCGCGCGTCATCGCGGAGGCCATCGAGCGGATGGGCAACTTCCTGGCGTCCTACCGGCAGTAGGGGCCCGAGCGCGGGCGCCCGCTCACAGCAGCGCCAGGGAGGTGGCGCGCCACCGGTGGTCGATGCCTTCGAGCCGGATGGCGACCGCCCGCGTGCGCGCGGGGCCGGCGACGATCACGACCGCCTCGACGACCCCGTCGGCGGGCTCGGAGAGATGGACGCTCAGGATGGTGTGCACCGGACGGGCGGCGCGGACGCCTCGGGCACTGCGCGCCCTGGTCGCGAGATTCACCCGGACGAGCAGTGCACGGTACGCCTCCTCGGTCAGCCAGCGCGCGAACTGGTCGATGTCTCGGACGCCGGCCAGTGCCTCCAGGACGCCTCCGGTGAGATTGCGGACGAGGGGGAGCGGATCGGGCAGGTCGGCGGCGGACGTGGGCTGCGGCCCGAAGAAATCGCCGGACGGGCGACCGTCCGCGCGGGGGACGCGTTGCGCGTGCGTCGGCGACTGTGCCATCTGAGCCTCGCAGGGTGGGGGGATCCTGAGTGCGTTCAGTAGACCACGCGTGCCGGAGGCGGCTCTAGACGTGTCGTCCATTGTGGAAAACTTCTCATCTGGAAGCTCTGCCGGGTCTAATCTCGCGGCGTGCGATGGGATCGATTCTTCGAGGACCTCCAGGACCAGTTCGATGCGGAGTGGGAGGCCGAGCGCGCCATCCTCGACACCGAGGGGGAGCGCCTGCGCCTGGCGAAGGTCGGACTGCGGGAACGGCTGGTCGAGCTCGGACGCGGAGATCCGGCTGCCAGGGCGGAGGTCTGGTTCGAGCTGCGCGACGATTCCACGGTGACCGGCCACGTGAGCGCGGTCGGCGCGGACTGGGTGGGTGTGGAGTCCGCAGGGCGTACCGGGATCATCCCGGTGGGATCGATCGCCGCGATCGGACTCGATCACGCCGACATGCTCCGCTCCGCCCGCCCCGGACCGGACGGGCGCCCGTCGCTGACGGAGCGGATGACCCTCGGCTTCGTCCTGCGCGACCTGGTGCGCCGTCGTGTGCCCGTGACCGTTCTGACGGCGCACGGCCGCGCGTTGACGGGCACGATAGACCGCGCGGGCGCGGATCACCTCGACCTCGCCCTGCACGACCCCGGATCGCCCCGGCGGGCGGAGGCGGTGCGCGGGCACCGGCTCGTGCCGTTCGCCGCCGTCGGCTGGGTGCGGGTCGACGCGGTGGAGCGACTCTGAGCGTTAGTCGGGGTTGCGCACCGGGCCCTTGCCCCACAGCTCGGGGAAGCTCGCCGCGTTGGACTGCCGCCACAGGGCGATCCGGCGTGCTTCTTCGGCCAGATCGTCGAGGTACTCGGCAAGACTCGATTCGGAGATGCGCCACTGCCGGCCCGAGCCGACGCGGACGCCGCGCAACCGGCCCTCCATGATGAGGGCGATCACATCGTCGACCGACACGGCGAGGGCCTCCGCCGCCGCGGCCGGGGCGAGGAGGCGCCCCTCCGAGGCGGACGAATCGGGCATGACCTCATTATGCTCGGGCGATCCGACGCTGCACCGCCGACGCTGTGGATAACATCCGACGCCCCGGGGATCGCTGAGCGACCATGGACCGCATGACAGCACCGGATGCCCCGCGGCAACGCCCGCGGGCGTTGTGGGCGGATGCCCGGTTCCTCATCGGCGCGGTCCTCGTGCTCGCCTCGATCGCGGGAGTATGGCTGGTCGTGGCGGCGGCGCGGCAGACGGTCCCCGTCTACGCGGCGACCCGGACGATCGTGCCCGGAGAGGCGGTGGCCCCGGCGGACCTCCGAGTGGTGGACGTGGCGCTCGGAACGCTCGAGGACACCTATGCCGCGGTCGACGGGCTCGCGGAGGACACCGTTGCGCTGCGCACCATCCATGCGGGGGAGCTCGTCCCGGCGCAGGCCATCGGAGCGGCCGCCGCATCCCGCAGCACGACCGTCGTGGTCCGCAGCGCCACCGACATCCCGAGCGGTGTCGACACGGGGACCGGTGTGGAGGTGTGGGCGGCGCCGCTGGATCCGGAGGGGATCCGCCAGGCGCCGCGGATCCTCGTCGCGGATGCCACCGTGGCCGGAGTCACCCGCGACCAGAGCATGGTCGGTGGGGGCACCGCCTCCGTAGAGCTCGTGATCCCCCGCGCCCGGGTCGCCGATGTGCTGGCGGCGATCTCGGGAGATGCGGCGCTGTCGGTCGTGCCGGCCGGGGGAGCTCCGGGATGACGCGGATCGTCCTCGCACTGGGCCAGCCCCTCGCCTCCGCCCTGGCCGCCGAGCTCGCGTTGGAGGGGGCGAGCGAGATCGCCCTCGTCGAACCGGCACACCTCTCGGCGACCGTCTCGGCCGGCCGCGACCCGGACGAGAGCGCCGCCGCCGCGCTCGCCGGCGCGGCTGCGCTCGTGGTGCACGCGTCGCCGGAGACGCTCACCGCTCCCGCGGTGGCCTACGCGGATCGGCACGGCATCCGCATGGTCCCGCTCGGCACGGATGCGGCGGCCGGCCGCCTGGCCGCGGCGTTCGGGCTGGCGGTGCCGCTGGCGCCGACGCTCCCGCTGCGCGACCTCGCCCGGGCCGTCCTCTCCGCCCGCACGGCGGCGGTCCCGGCCCCGGGCCCGGCCGCCTCGCGCACCATCGCGGTGTGGGGACCCCACGGCGCCCCCGGGCGGACCACGGTGGCGATCTCGCTGGCGACCGAGCTGGCGCGCGGCGGGCGTCATGTGGCCCTGGTGGATGCGGACTCCCACGCACCTGCCATCGCCCTGTCCCTGGGGCTTCCCGACGAAGGACCGGGATTCGCCGTGGCCTGCCGCCAGGCCGAGCGCGGGGCGCTCGACGAGGCGGAGCTGCAGCGGATCAGCCTGCCGCTGGGAGGGGTGGACGTCGATGTCCTCGTCGGGATCAACCGACCGGCCAGATGGCCCGAGCTGAGCGCCGCACGCGTGACCCGGGCGCTCGCCGAGTGCGCGGGCTGGGCGGAGCACACGGTCGTGGACACCGGGGCGAGCCTGGAGCAGGACGAGGAGATCGTCAGCGACATCCTCAGCGGTCCCCGGCGCAACGCCGCGACGCTCGCGGCCGTCGCGTCCGCCGACCGGGTCGTCGCGGTCCTCTCCGCCGACCCGGTGGGCGTGGCGCGCTTCCTGCGTGCCTACCCCGACCTGCGCGCGGCCGCCGGGCGCACCCCGGTCACCGTCGTGGTCAATCGCCTGCGCGCGGGCACGGTCGGGCTGGACGCACGGGGCCAGATCCGCCGCACGCTGGAGCGGTACGCCGACATCCGCGATGCGTGGTTCCTCCCTGAGGACCGCCGCGGCACGGATGCGGCCATGCTCGCCGCGCGCCCGGTCGCCGAGGTCGCTCCGCGGTCCGCCCTCGTCGCGGCGGTCCGCCGTGTGGTCGGGGCCGAGCTCGTGCCTCCCGCCCCCGGCGACATCCTGCCGTCGACGCGGCGCGCCCGCCGACGGGAGTCCCGGCGCACGCCCGCCCCGCGGGCCGCCTCGGCCGACGTCTAGGCTGGGACGGTGTCGACCCTCAGTGATCTCGTCTACGCGCACGGCTTCTCGGACCCGGCGGATGTGGAGTGGCTCCATAGGCTCGCGGGGGACGGTCAGCTCCTCGCCGACCTCGCCTCCGCCGATATCGTGATCTGGGTGCCGACGGCGGACGACTCGTTCATCGCCGTCGCACACGCCCGCCCGAGCGGTGCGGCGACCCTCTTCTACCGCGACATCGTGGGCGACCGGGTGCGTCCGCAGTGGCGGGCGCAGGTGCGCGAGGCGTTCCTGTCCGGCCGCATCGTGGACTCGGCCTCGCCGGACTGGTTCGAGGAGACACCGACCCGGGTCAGGGCCGTCCCGGTCATGCGCACGCGCGGAGCGGCGGGCACCGCGCCCACGGTCCTGGCCGTCCTCACCCGGCACACCAACCTGGGTGAGGCGCGGACGCCGTCCCGGCAGCAGATCACGTTCAACGACTGCGCCGACGATCTGTTCGGCATGATCGCGTCGGGGGAGTTCCCCGACCCCGCGGCGCCGACCGCGCCGCGCCGGGGAGCCCCGCGGGCCTCGGACGGCCTCATCCGCGTCGACGTCGACGGGCTGGCGACGTTCGCGAGTCCCAACGCCCTCTCCGCCTTCAACCGGATGGGCTTCGACGACGAGCTCGAGGGGGAGCCGCTCATCGAGGTCATCACCAAGATCCTCCCGGCGAAGCGCCAGTTCGACGAGTCCCTGCCGGTCGTCGTCGCCGGCCGCGCCCCGTGGCGGGCGGATGTGGAGGCGCGCGGGGTCACCGTGTCGCTGCGCGCCATCCCGCTCCGCGACCACGGCACGCGGATCGGAGCGATCGTGCTGTGCCGTGACGTGACGGAGCTGCGCCACCAGGAGCAGGAGCTCATCACGAAGGATGCGACGATCCGTGAGATCCACCACCGCGTGAAGAACAACCTCCAGACCGTCGCCTCGCTGCTACGGATCCAGGCGCGGCGGACGCATTCCGATGAGGCGCGCGACGCGCTGGCGCACGCGACGCGGCGGGTGTCCGCGATCGCGGTCGTGCACGACACGCTGTCGGAGGGACTGACCCAGAGCGTCGACTTCGACGAGGTGTTCTCCCGCGTGCTCAAGCTCGTGGCCGAGGTCGCCGCGGCCCCGAACACGCGCGCGAAGACCCGCAAGACCGGAACTTTCGGCCCGCTGCCGAGCGAGTATGCGACGCCCCTCGCGCTGGCGCTCACCGAACTCGTGACGAACGCCGTGGAGCACGGTCTCGCCGGTCAGGAGGGCGAGGTGGAGATCGCCGCCGAGCGCACGGAGGAGAGCCTGGAGGTCCGGGTCCGCGACACCGGGGTGGGGCTCCCGGAGGGACAGGTCGGGCGAGGGCTCGGGACGCAGATCGTCCGGACGCTGATCCAGGGGGAGCTGGGCGGGACGATCGACTGGCACACCATCATGGGCAGCGGCACCGAAGTGACCATCGACATCCCACTGCGGTACATCGCGCGCGCTCAGGTCTGAGCGGAGAAAGACACCGCCCCGCCGGGAGGACGCGGAGGCGTCCCCTGGCGGGGCGGTGAGGATCAGGAAGCGCGGCGGGCGCGTGCGGCGCGGCGCTTGAGAGCTCGGCGCTCGTCTTCGGACAGGCCACCCCAGACACCGGAGTCCTGGCCGGTCTCGAGGGCGTACTGCAGGCAGACCTCGGTCACCGTGCAGCGGGCGCACACAGCCTTAGCCTTCTCGATCTGATCGACCGCGGGTCCGGTGTTGCCAACCGGGAAGAACAGCTCCGGGTCGACCGTGAGGCAGGCCGATTTGTCGCGCCAATCCATGCTTGTTGTGCTCCTCGAATGTAGAGAAAGATGTCGGGTGGGAAACAGGAGGAACTCGGGTCCGATACCCTGTCTGTTGTGCGAGCAGGAAGCTCGCCCCACGCCGCTGTGGGGAGCACACGACGTGGTCAATCGTTTCACAGCGCGCAGGCCGAATCAAGCATTCAGAGCCTGTTTCATCCGTATTCACCGGATACTCACGTCGAGCGATCACCACAACATCCCATCGGAGCGGAGAACCCATGCGTCATGACCTGCTGAGCACCATCGCGGGCGGCTTCCTGGTGCTCGAGGGGATCGGGATCGCCGTGCTCGCCGTCATGCAGGCAGGCGCGATCTTCGGCGGAGACACCGCCGTGATCGACACGGCTCTCGCACTCCTCGTGCTCACGGTGATCTGCGCGGCGGCGGTGGTCGCCTTCGGCGTCGCCGTGATGCGGGGGCGCTCCTGGGGACGATCGGGCGGCATCGTGACGCAGCTGCTCATCCTCGCGATCGCGCTGGGTGCCGCCACGGGCGCCTACGCCCACCCGCTGCTCGGCCTCGAGCTGGCCGTCCCGGCGATCATCACCTTCGTCCTGCTCGTCGCCGCTGCGCGCAAGAGTGCCAAGGCCGAGGGCGCGTCCCCCGACGCGCCCTGACCCCTCCTGGCGGCCTCAGTCGATGCCGAGAAGGCTACGGAGCCGCTTGACGTGCCCCGTCGCCTTCACGTTGTACTGGGCGTGCTCGACACGTCCCTCCTCGTCGATGACGAAGGTGGAGCGGAGCACCCCCTCGATGCGCTTGCCGTAGTTCATCTTCTCGCCCCATGCTCCGTACGCCTCGTGGACGGCGTGGTCGGGGTCCGACAGCAGACGGAAGGTCAGCTCGTCGCGCTCGCGGAACTCCCGGAGCTTCGCCGGGGTGTCGCGCGAGATACCCAGCACGGTGTAGCCGGCAGCCTCCAGGGAGGACAGGCTGTCCCGGAAGTCGCAGGCCTGCGTCGTGCAGCCCGGCGTCATCGCGGCCGGGTAGAAGTAGAGGATGACGCGGTGTCCGCGCAGGTCGTGGAGGGAGAGCGTCGCGTCGTCCTGGTCGACGAGCGTGAAATCGGGGGCGATGTCGCCGGGGCTGAGTGTACTCATGCCTCCAGCGTATTCAATCGCGCCGGGTCGCCGCTCGCCCGGGTCACCGCTGGGCGAAGGTGGCCAGCAGGCGCTGCAGCGAGTCCAGGCGGGCGGGCGCGCTCGGCCCCAGGCGTCCCTCGGCCACGGCCTCGATGATCGCGCAGTCCGGGGCGTCGGGCAGGTGCGTGCAGCCGCGCGGACAGTCCTCGGCGGCCTCGGCGAGCTCCGTGAAGGCGCGGAGGACGTTCGCGGGGTCGACGTGTCCGAGGCCGAAGGAGCGGACCCCGGGGGTGTCGATGACCCATCCCGATCCGCCCTCTCCGCGGTAGCGGAGCGAGACCGTCGAACTCGAGGTGTGCCGGCCGCGACCGGTGACCTCGTTCACGTGCCCGGTGGCTCGCAGGGCGGACGGCACGAGCTGGTTCACGAGCGTGGACTTGCCGACGCCGGAATGGCCCACGAAGACGGTCGAGTGGCCGATCAGCGCGGCGCCGATCCGCTCGACCGGCATCTCATCGAGGGCGCTCGTGAACACTTCCAGGTCCAGTCCCTCGAAGTGGGCGAGGAATTCCGCGGGGTCCGCCAGGTCGGTCTTGGTGACCACGAGGAGTGGCCGTACCCCGGCATCGAGTGCGGCGATCAGATAGCGATCGACCAGGCGCGCACGCGGCTCGGGGTCGGCCGCCGCCACGACGACGAGCATCTGATCGGCGTTCGCCACGATCACCCGCTCCACCTGGTCCGTGTCATCGGCGCTCCGGCGCAGCAACGTGGTCCGCGGCTCGATCCCCACCATCCGGGCGAGGGTTCCCTCGGCACCGCTGGTGTCGCCCACGACGCGCACGCGGTCGCCGGTGACGATGGGCTGCTTGCGCAGTTCCCGGGCCCGGGTCGCCACGACGGTGTGTTCCTCCGGGGTGTCCTCGCCCACGAGGACCGCGTACCGGCCGCGGTCGACTCCGAGGACACGGGCGATCTGGGCGTCCGCGTGGGCGGGACGCCGTTTCGTGCGGGGGCGGTTGGCCTTGGGATTCGGCCGTGCGCGGAAGTCGGATTCGTCGAGTTCCGTCTCGTCCTCGTCGTCGTCTGGAAGCCAGCTCACGCGGACGCGTCCTCACCGTCGAGCATGCGGCGCCAGAGCTCCGGGAACTCGGGCATGGTCTTCGCGGTGGTGCCGATGTCGTCCACGTGGACGTCGGGGACTCCGAGCCCGACGAGGGCTCCCGTGGTCGCCATCCGGTGGTCGTGGTGGGCGCGCCAGAGCCCGCCGGTGAGCGCACGGGGGATCACCCGGATGCCATCGGGCAGCTCCTCCGCCTCGCCGCCGATCGCGCGGATATCGCCGACGAGCGCCGCGATCCGGTCGGTCTCGTGGCCACGGATGTGCCCGATGCCGGTGAAGGTGGACGGTCCGTCCGCGAACAGCGCCAGGCCGACCAGGGTGGGGGTGAGCTCACCGACCGCTGAGAGGTCCAGATCCACGGCACTGATCCGGTTGCCGCCGGTGACGGTGAGCATGCCGTGCCGGCGGACGCAGCGGGCGCCGAAGGCCGAGAGCAGCTCCGGCAGCTGCGCGCCCGGCTGGGTGGAGTGCGCCGGCCACCCCAGGACGGCGACCTGACCGCCGGTGACGAGGGCGGCGGCGAGGAAGGGGGCGGCGTTGGACAGGTCCGGCTCGATCGCCACGTCCTTCGCGCGGATGGGGCCCGGGGGCACGATCCACTGGCCCGGGGCGGGGCGCTCGACGTGCACGCCGCGATGGGACAGCGCCTCGACCGTCATGTCGATGTGCGGCACGCTCGGCAACCGCGAACCCTGGTGGATGAGCTGCATCCCGACGTCGAACCGGGCGGCGGACAGCAGGAGACCGGAGACGAACTGGCTGGACGCGCTCGCGTCGATCGTCACCTCGCCGCCGCGGACGTGCCCGCGGCCGCGCACGAGGAAGGGCAGTGCCCAGGTGCCGCTGTCGTCGATGTCCACGCCGACCTCGCGCAACGCCCGGATCATCTCGCCCATCGGGCGGTGCAGCGCGCTGGCGTGTGCCGTGACGGTGACGTCACCGGTGGCGAATCCGGCGAGCGGCGTGACGAAGCGCATGACGGTCCCGGCCTGGCCGCAGTCGACGGTGCCGCCCCCCGGGATGCGCTCCGGGGGAGTGACCCGCAGGTCGTCGCCGAAGGCGCCCGTGCCGGCGATGGGCTCGACGATCACGCCGAGGGAGGCGAGCGCACGGATCATGCGTACCGAGTCGTCCGAGTGCAACGGAGCATGGATGGTGCTGGGCGCGTCGGCCAGGGCGGCGAGCACGAGTTCGCGGTTGGTGAGGGACTTCGATCCCGGCACGGCGACGACCGCATGCAGCGGACGGGCGGCCCGCGGGGCCTGCCAGGGAGCGGCCTCGGTGGGCTGGGGGGAATAGCGGTCGGCGCTCATCGGTTCCACCCTACTGAACGCCCTCGCCGAGAGAGTGATTCGCGGGAAAGGACGTGCATGAACGCGGTGCTGGAGAGACGCTGGTCGGGCATCGACGCGGCCGTAGACTGGCCCATGATGGACGACCAGGCTCACGCGGACACGCGCACACAGTTCGAGGAACAGGCGCTGCCCTTCATGGATCAGCTCTATGCGGCGGCGATGCGTATGACGCGCAATCCCGCGGACGCGGCCGACCTGGTGCAGGAGACCTTCGTGAAGGCCTACTCCTCCTGGGCCACGTTCACGCAGGGGACGAACCTCAAGGCGTGGCTGTACCGCATCCTGACCAACACCTACATCAACACGTACCGCAAGAAGCAGCGCGAGCCCTATCAGAGCGCCATCGACGACCTCGAGGACTGGCAGATGGGCGGCGCCGAGTCGACGACCGCCACGCGCTCGCGATCCGCCGAGGCGGAGGCCATCGACCGCATGCCCGCTTCCGTCGTCAAGGACGCGCTGCAGTCGATCCCCGAGGACTTCCGGATGGCGGTGTACCTCGCGGATGTGGAGGGCTTCGCGTACCAGGAGATCGCGGACATCATGAAGACACCCATCGGCACAGTCATGAGCCGCCTGCATCGTGGCAGGCGCATGCTTCGGGAGCTGCTTGCCGAATACGCGCAGGAACGGGGCATCACCCCGTCGGCATCCAGGAGCGGGAAATGACCGATTGCGGTTGTGAGAAGGCACGTCGGGACCTCGAGGAATACCTCCGGAACGAGGTCTGCCACACGGAGCACACGGACATCACCGAGCACTTGGCGACGTGCGCCGAGTGCCGGGACGAGGCGCTCGTGGCGCGCACCCTCACCGAGGTCGTCGCACGCGCATGCCGGGAGGCCGCACCGGAGGAGCTGCGTGACCTCGTGCTGAGCCGTCTGCGGACCGCTCAGGCCACCCACCACTGACCCTTCGCGCCGCCCTGCCCGTCTTGGCGGGCGGCTGAACCCGTCCAGGCCGGCGGCTGAGCCCGTCCGGGCGGGCTGGGGGTGCCGCCGCCACGCATCGCCCGCCTGACGCGCCCACATGCAGATCGCCGCGCCCCTGATCCTCTCGGATCGGTGGCGCGGCGATTCCGCGTGCGGGCGGGCCTCAGAGCGTGAGGGCCTTCGCGAGCAGGGCCGTCTGCTCGACCTGGTGCACCTTCGCCGATCCCGCGGCCGACGAAGCGGAAGCTACGCGGGAAACGACCCGGATGGTGCGCCCGTGCAGGTGCTTGACGACCTCCAGGGCGATGAAGGGCCACGCGCCCTGGTTCTCCGGCTCCTCCTGGACCCAGACCAGCTCGGCGTTCGGGTAGCTGTCGATGATCGCGTTGAGCTCGTCCACCGGAGCGGGGTAGTACTGCTCCATCCGGACCAGCGCGATCTCCGGGTTCGGGTTCTTCTGCAGATCGGCGCGCAGATCCCAGTGGATCTTGCCGGCGTGCAGGAGCACCCGCTTCACCCGGCTCCGATCGAGCTCGCGCGAGTCGTCCAGCACCGGCTGGAAGCGGCCCTCGGTGAACTCCTCGACAGGGCTCGTCGCATCACGCAGACGCAGCATGGCCTTCGGGGTGAACACGATCAGGGGCTTCCGCGGACGCGCGTAGGCCTGGCGGCGCAGCAGGTGGAAGTACGACGCGGGCGTCGAGGGTCGTGCGACCACCATGTTGTCCTGGGCGCACATCTGCAGGAACCGCTCGATGCGTGCGGAGGAGTGGTCGGGGCCGGCGCCCTCGTAGCCGTGCGGCAGGAGCAGCACGACGGAGGACTGCTGACCCCACTTCTGGTCCGCAGACGACAGGTAGGTGTCGATCACGGTCTGGGCGCCGTCGACGAAGTCGCCGAACTGCGCCTCCCAGAGCACGAGGGCATCGGGACGCTCCACTGAGTAGCCGTACTCGAACGCGAGCGCGGCGTACTCGCTGAGCAGCGAGTCGTAGATGAAGAACCGGCCCTGGTTCTCGGTGAGGTTGACCAGCGGCAGCCACTCCTGACCGTTCGCCCGGTCGTGGAACACGGCGTGACGCTGCACGAACGTGCCACGACGCGAGTCCTGTCCGGCGAGGCGGACCGGCGTGCCCTCCATGAGCAGCGAACCGAAGGCGAGGAGCTCGCCGAACGCCCAGTCGATGCCGCCGTTGCGGCTCATGGCGTGGCGCTTGTCGAGGAGCTGCTGGAGCTTCGAGTGCACCGTGAAGCCATCGGGCTTGTTGACGAACGCGTCGCCGATCACGTGCACGACCTCGGTGGAGACGCCGGTCGTCTCGGGCTCGCCGCTCGCGGGCTCCACCTCGGCCTCCTCGGCCACGATCGTGTGCGTGCCCGTCTCGGCCTCGTGGGTCTCGGCGAAGGCGACCTCCAGGCGGTCCTGGAAATCCCGCTTGGCCTGCTCGTACTCCTCTTCGGTGATGTCACCGCGTCCGACGAGCGATTCCGTGTAGAGGCGACGGACCGAGCGCTTGGCCTCGACGAGGTTCGTCATGAGGGGCTGCGTCATCGACGGGTCGTCGCCCTCGTTGTGGCCCCGACGGCGGTAGCAGACGAGGTCGACCACGATGTCGCGGTGGAACTCCTGGCGGTAGCGGAAGGCCAGCTCGGCGGCGCGGACCACGGCTTCCGGGTCGTCGCCGTTCACGTGCAGGATCGGCGCCTGGATCGTCTTGGCCACGTCCGTCGCGTACACCGAGGTGCGCGAGTCGACGGGGAGCGTCGTGAAGCCGAGCTGGTTGTTGATGATGACGTGGATGGTGCCGCCGGTGCGGTAACCGCGCAGCTGCGACATCTGCAGCGTCTCGACCACGACGCCCTGTCCGGCGAACGCGGCGTCGCCGTGCACGAGGATCGGCAGCCAGGAGAACGTGCCCACGGGCTTGCGGTCCTGCTTCGCGCGCACGATGCCCTCGAGGACTCCGTCCACGGTCTCGAGGTGGGAGGGGTTCGCCGCCAGGACGACGGGGAGCTCCTCGTCCCGGTCGGACTGGAACACGCCCTCGGTGCCGAGGTGGTACTTCACGTCGCCGGAGCCGCGCTTGTTGCCCGGCAGGCTCGTGCCCTCGAACTCGCGGAACACCTGGCCGTAGGTCTTGCCGGCGATGTTGGTCAGGACGTTCAGACGACCGCGGTGCGCCATGCCGATGGCGGCACCGTCGAGGCCGGCCGCGGCCGCACCCTGCAGGATCTCGTCGAGCAGCGGGATGACGGACTCGCCGCCCTCGAGGCTGAAGCGCTTCTGGCCCACGTACTTGGTCTGCAGGAAGGTCTCGAAGGCCTCCGCCTCGTTGAGCTTCGAGAGGATGCGCAGCTGCTCGTCGTGACCGGGTTTCTGGTACTTGACCTCCAGGTTGTCCTGGAACCACTTGCGCTGGGCGGGGTCGTGGATGTGCATGTACTCCACGCCCGTGGTGCGGCAGTAGGAGTCGCGCAGCACGCCGAGGATGTCGCGCAGCTTCATGATGCGCTTGCCGCCGAAGCCGCCGGTGACGAACTCGCGGTCGAGGTCCCAGAACGTCAGTCCGTGGCTCTCGATCTCGAGGTCGGGGTGCGTGCGCTGCACGTACTCGAGGGGATCGATGTCGGCCATCATGTGCCCACGCACGCGGAAGGCGTTGATGAGCTCCTGGACGCGTGCACCCTTGTCGATGCGCTCGGCGACGTCGACGTTGATGTCGTTGGCCCAGTGGATCGGAGCGTACGGGATGCGCAGCGCGGCGAAGATCTCCTCGTAGAACCCGCGCTGCCCGATGAGCAGCTCGTGCACCTTCTTGAGGAACTCGCCCGATCCGGCACCCTGGATGACGCGGTGGTCGTAGGTGCTGGTCAGGGTGATCGTCTTGCCGATGCCGAGCTCGGTGAGCGTCTTGTCGCTCGACCCCTGGAACTCGGCCGGGTACTCGAGGGCGCCCGCACCGATGATGCAGCCCTGCCCCTTCATGAGACGGGGCACCGAGTGCACGGTGCCGATCCCGCCGGGGTTGGTCAGGGAGAGCGTGGTGCCCTGGAAGTCCGCGCCGGTGAGCTTGTTGGCTCGGGCACGCTTGACGAGGTCCTCGTACGAGGCGAGGAACTCGGTGAACGACAGCGCCTCGGCGCGCTTGATGCTCGGGACGAGCAGCGCGCGGGTGCCGTCCGGCTTGGGCAGGTCGATCGCGATGCCGAGGTTGACGTGCGCCGGGGCGACGACCGAGGGCTTGCCGTCGACCTCCGCGTAGAACACGTTCTGGCTCGGGAACTCCTTCAGCGCCTGGATCAGCGCCCAGCCGATGATGTGCGTGAAGCTCACCTTGCCGCCGCGGGTGCGCGACATGTGGTTGTTGATGACGATGCGGTTGTCGATCATCAGCTTCGCCGGGACCGTGCGGACGCTCGTCGCGGTGGGGACCGTGAGGGACTGGTCCATGTTCGCCGCGAGGGTCTTGGTCATGCCGCGCAGCGGCGTGACGGTGTCTTCCTCGACGGCCGCGGCCGGGTCGGACGGGCGGGGGCGCGGCGCCTGCGCCGGGATGGGCTGCGGGGCGGCCGGCTTCGCCGTGGTGCGCGCAACGGGCGGCGCGCCGATCACCGGGATGGGGGCGGTCACCGGATGCGGTTCGCTTCCGGTGGGCGCCGGTGCGGCGCTGCCCGTCTGCAGTGCATCCTGCTTGGCCTCGGTCGCGGCGCTCAGATCAGCGGGCGTGTACGCCTCGAGGATCGGCCACCAGGACTTGTCGACGGAATTCTTGTCGACCTTGAACTGCTCGTAGAGTTCCTCCACCAGCCACTCATTGGCCCCGAACTCTCCGTCGTTCGACACCCCGACGCCTGTCACTTGGCTCGACACCCTCGATCGCCTGCTTTCGTGTGAATTCTGCGGCCGTGCAGGGCCGCCAGTGGCCCACACGCACGAGTACCAAGGGTATCCCAGTCTCGCCCCCCGGGAGCCGGGAGCAGCCCGCATAGCAGGAAACAAGCCGCAGCATTATCCGTTCTGTCAGGAATCGCTAACCTTGACAGACATGGACTTCAACGGCGACGCCCCCGCGCTCGATCTGACCTACTCGGATGTGTTCCTCATCCCGCGCCGGTCGGCGGTGGGTAGCCGGCTGGATGTCGACCTCTCGCCGGGCGACGGGACGAGCGCCACGCTGCCGATCGTGTCGGCCAACATGAACTCGGTGACCGGCGCGCGGCTCGCCGCCACGCTCGCCCGGCGGGGCGGCCTCGGCGTCCTGCCGCAGGACATGCCGTTGCAGGAGCTGGACGCCGCCATCCGCTGGGTCAAGAGCCGCCCGGTGCGCTGGGACACGCCTCTCGTCCTGCCGCCGCACGCGACCGTCGCGGACGCGTCTCGGCTCCTGCCCTCCACCACGGGACACGCCATCGTCGTCGCGGACCCCTCCGCCGAACGCCTGTCCATAGATGCGATCACCGGCGTCGTGGCGGCGTCGCGACTGGCCACCGCGCTGCCGGATGCGGTGCTGGGGGATCTCGTGCGTGGCCGACCGGTCGCGATCGACGCGGACGACGTGGCCGATGCCCGGGCGGCCTTCGACGTCCTGGTCGCGGCGGACGCGGAGACCGTGTGCGTGCTGGAGCACGGATGGCTGGTGGGGACGCTCACGCAGCGCACCGCCCTCCGGTCGACCATCTACCGCCCCGCGGTGGACCGGGAGGGGCGGCTCATCGTCGCCGCAGCGATCGGCATCAACGGCGACGTGGCCGAGAAGGCCCGCGCGCTGGCCGGGGCGGGCGTCGACGTGCTCGTGCTCGACACCGCCCACGGGCACCAGGAGGGGATGCTGCGGGCCCTCGGATCGGTGTCGGATGCAGGTCTGGGCCTCCCGATCGTGGCGGGGAACATCGTCACCGCCGACGGCGTGGCCGATCTCGTCTCCGCCGGCGCATCGATCCTGAAGGTCGGTGTCGGTCCCGGCGCCATGTGCACGACGCGGATGATGACGGCGGTCGGCCGCCCGCAGTTCTCCGCAGTGCTGGAGACCGCTCAGGCGGCACGGGAACGCGGCGCGCACGTGTGGGCGGACGGCGGGGTTCGCTACCCCCGCGACGTCGCGCTCGCCCTCGCCGCCGGCGCGGCATCCGTCATGATCGGATCCTGGTTCGCGGGGACGATCGAGGCACCGGGGGAGCTGCGCACGGATGCGGACGGCCGGGTCTACAAGGAATCGTGGGGGATGGCATCGACCAAGGCCGTCCAGGCGCGGTTCGGCCGGCTCGACGCGTACGAACGCGCCCGGAAGGAGCTGTTCGCCGAAGGCATCTCCTCCTCCCGGATCTACCTGGATCCGCTGCGGCCGGGCCTCGAGGACCTGCTCGACATGATCACCTCCGGGGTGCGCTCCTCTTTCACCTACGCCGGTGCCGCGACGGTCGCGGACTTCCACGACCGTGCCCTGGTCGGGCTGCAGTCGGCCTCGGGCTACGAAGAGGGCAAGGCGCTGCCGGTCAGCTGGTGACGGGTCGCGCGCGCGATCCTCTTCCCCCGGCATGCGGATGCGGGGAAGGCACAGGCGCGGGCGTGCCCGGCAACGATAAGCTGGTCGGCACGATGGACGAC